>JAMNYG010000067.1 GCA_023622945.1 Bacillota bacterium
ATAGACGAATGCTGAAGGAAGAAGAATATCGGAAAGCTGTGTGCGGGAGAATCGCATGCACAGTTTGAAGAAGGGGAAGGTGGGAATTTAACTTTCCCACCAACCTACTCTACATGAAATATATTTATATTAAGTATAAGTGCATCACCGGTAAATTCGGGAATTTTGTTGACAACGCAGTACAGAAACAAATATAATTGATATGGTCAGAATTCTTTAAGTGTCTCAAAAAAATCACTTAATATCAAAACACGGATTCATGCAAAGATCCTTTAACAATTCAAAAAATATATATAGTGAAGAGGTGTTAAATTGGATGCCCTGAAAGATAAACTAAAAGAAGTACTGGCTTCTGTTCTTCCGATTACTGCAATTGTGCTTGTACTACATTTTACAATAAGCCCATTGAATTCTTCCATGCTGTATGCTTTTCTGCTGGGCTCTGTGCTGGTCATTATTGGTTTGACCGTATTTTTGTTTGGTATTGAAGTGGGACTTCAGCCAATAGGACACGGCATCGGAGGTACTTTTGCCCATTCCAAAAATCTTACTTTTACAATTGCCATTTGTTTGATTCTGGGATTTTTTATTTCCTATGCTGAACCTGACATCCATATTCTTGCCGGCCAGGTGGAAAGCGTGACAGCAGGTCAGTTTGGCAGGATATTCATGGTTGTCGTTGTATCAATCGGACTTGGAATAATGATGACGCTGGGAATGCTGCGTATACTGAAAAACGTGCCTCTAAAGCATGTGTTTGCCGCAGCATACGGATTGATATTTATTCTTTCGGTTTTTTCATCCTTCGATTTTATCGCCATTGCGTTTGATGCTTCCGGTGCCACCACCGGTGCCGTCACCGTCCCCTTTATGCTGGCATTGGCAGGCGGGATCTCAGCGTTGAAATCGGACAGTAAGTCCAGTGAAGTGGACAGTTTTGGCCTGGTAGGTATCTCATCAACGGGTGCCATTTTAGGGGTCTTGACAACAGGGCTTATTCTTGGCATAGATAAACTAAACGGCACATTACCCGAGCAAACAATTACCGACTTGAATTTATTAGGCGTATATGGATCCAAGATATTGCGGATTACGAGGGATTCATTTATGTCCCTCTTACCCATAATTGTAGTTTATATATTGTTCCAGGTATTCGCATTCAAACATAAAAAAAGCAGGGTATTGAGTATTGTACGAGGTTTGGTTATAACATTTATAGGGCTGGTAATTTTTATGCTGGGTGTGAACGGCGGTTTTATGGATGTAGGCATTCAGCTGGGAATACAGCTTGCTGCAATGGATTCGAAAGTGCCGGTCCTGCTTGTGTCACTTTTGCTTGGGCTGACAACCGTATTGGCTGAGCCTGCTGTGCATGTTTTAACCAGTCAGGTTGAAGAGGTTACGGGAGGACATGTCAAGAGATCTCTTGTTTTCATTTTCCTCTCCGTAGCAGTAGGGTTGTCCATCTTCATGTCCGCCCTGAGGATACTTGTGCCGGATCTTCAGTTATGGATGTATCTGTTGCCGGGATTCGGACTTTCGGTAATATTGGCCTATTTCGCGCCTGACCTGTTTGTCGGCATAGCCTTTGATGCAGGCGGTGTTGCTTCCGGCCCTATGACTGCGACCTTTTCCCTGGCTTTTGTCCAGGGCGTTGCAGCTCAGGTTCCTTCAGCCGATCTGGTTGCTGACGGATTCGGCATGATTGCCATTGTTGCAATGATGCCCATCATCGCCATCGAACTGTTAGGTGTTCTTTATCATATAAAAACGCGCAGAATACAGGTACATAATGCGCCAAATGTTGGTATTTCCAATCAGGGTACAGACGGAGGTAGTCATGGATAAGCAAAACTGCGATCAAACCACTGAAAACATTCAACTGATTACGTTAATTCTCAGCGAGAACCAAAGCCATAAGTGCACCCACCTCCTTAAGGAAAAGCATATACGGGGCGGGATGGTAATCATAGGGAGAGGAACCGTGAGCAGCGCGGTTTTAAACCTGCTGGGAGTCACAAGCCAGAAAAGGGAAATCATAAGTTTTTTGGTGAAAGCGAAAAAATCAAGGGAGATAATGGATTATTTCGATAAATCGCTCCAGCTTTCAAAACCAGGCCACGGCATTGCTTATATAACACCGGTAACAGCAGCAATAGGGCTTCCGGGAGAAAACTCAAATTCTGAACAAATGCCTGCAGGTACAGCTCAATGTATGGAGGGAGAATGTATGTTCAAAAAATTGACCGTAATAGTTGATCGCGGCATGGCAAATGATGTAATGGATATAGCGCGAAAGGCCGGTATCCGGGGCGGTACGATCTTACACGGGCGTGGCACCGGGGCTGAGATAGCCACCAGCTTGTTTGGTATAGAGATTGAACCTGAAAAGGAACTGGTGATAATTCTGACACCCAACGAACTGGTTGATAAAGTGGTGCATGCATTGTCAACGGAACTTAAACTGGAAGAGCCCGGAAAAGGAATTCTGTTTGTGGAACCCGTACTGGATACGAGAGGTCTTTTGAAATGAGCGATAAAATTTCTAAATGAATACAAATTCTGCACCTTGTACAAAATAAGCGTGTAATTCAAAATAACCGGAGGTGCAGAATTATTATGGATTTCACACTTTCACAAAAGGAGAGAATGCTGCTGGAAGACCTGAGAAGCCATGAGCAACTTTGCATAGAGAAGTACAGTAATTATGCCAATCAGGCGAGCTGCAACCAGCTGAAGCAGATTTTCAAGGCATGCGAACAGTCTGAAAGGACACACCTTGACAGCATCAACCAGTTGCTGAGCGGTACCATTCCCCAAATGAACCAGCAGAACTCCAATCAGCAGCAAAGCCAGGCTTCGGGGCAGAATGCAGGAAACCAGGCTCAGTCCGGCAGCAACCAGCAAAAAGGTTTTAATGCATCCGATGCCAGCTTGTGCCAGGATATGCTGTCCACTGAAAAATACGTTTCAGGAACTTACGATACTGCAATTTTTGAATTCAGAGACACCAGAGTCCGGGATGTGCTCAATCACATCCAAAAGGAAGAGCAGAAGCATGGAGAGTCCATCTTCCAGTACATGCAGAGCAAAGGGATGTATAAAGTACAATAATTTTAACTTAATGATTTAAACTCAATAATTTAGACTCAATAGTTTTAGATTAATAATTATGAATTCAACAATTTTCGGATAAGCAGTAAATCCCGTCAGAATGACGACATTTAAACCGGTCAGGATAACAACGGCAAAAGCAGGAGTATCATCAACTCCTGCTTTGTTCATTTTTACGGAATTTCATAAATTGTTGCTTTTTTAACAACTTGTTCATAATTTTGTGTTAATATTTTTATGTTGGCATATGCCAATATTTTTTATGCTGCCATTTAACATAAATTGCTTGTTTCCTAAAGGCTTTACAGTTTTCTTCTCTTTTCTGATATACTGGTTCTGTGGGAGTAAAAAACACTCTAACAAAAAACAAAGGTGGGTAGTATGAACATACTCGTAACATTAAATTCCAACTACATAAAACCGTTAAAAGTTATGCTGAAGTCGCTGTTTTTGAACAACCAGGGGGAAGTGTTTTCCATTTATCTCATGCATTCAAGCATAAGGGATGATGAACTGAAGGACATGGATAATTTTGTAAAGAAAAACGGCAGTGAACTTATAGAAGTGAAGGTAAATGATGAATACTTTGCCGATGCGCCCACCCTCCTTCACTACACAAAGGAGATGTATTACAGGCTTCTGGCCTTTAAGTTTCTGCCCCAGGATATGGACCGCATACTATACCTGGATCCTGATATTTTGGTCATAAACCCAATAAGAACACTCTATGAAACCGATATAAGCCAGTATTTGTACGCCGCGGCATTTCATGACGTGATAACCTTCAAGGGAATCAACAAGATCAGGTTAAACCCTTACAGAATTGAAGCGTACTACAACTCGGGAGTTTTGTTGATGAATCTTGAGCTTCAAAGACTGCTGATTGATGAAAATGAAATTTACCGGTTTGTGGAAAGAAATCGTTCAAAACTGATATTGCCGGATCAGGACATACTCAATGCCCTGTACTCAACAAAGATAAAACCCCTGGATGAAAAGCTTTATAACTACGATGTACGGTATTACAGCTATTATAAGCTGAAGACCAACAGGGTATGCGACATGGATTTTGTCATAAGGAACACGGTAATACTTCATTTTTGCGGAAAGAAAAAACCATGGAAAAAGGGATATAAAGGCAAGTTCTATTCTTTATACAAGCATTACGAGAAGCAGGCACTGGGTTGATGCTGAATGCCGTTTTTATTTCATCTTTTCCAAAAAAATGTGAAATTGCATATTGACAGGATGCATTTCCCGATAGTATTATTATAGAAAACATATCGGAATAACGGAAAAACATATAGGAATACTAGGAATAAAAAGTGAAATTTTATAAGAAGGAGAGATTCAGATGAGTGAAAGAAAGCTTAAGTTTGACACACTGCAGGTCCATGCGGGACAGGAGCCGGACCCGACGACGGGTGCAAGAGCGGTTCCTATTTATCAAACCACGTCCTACGTATTCAAAAGTACAGAACATGCGGCAAATCTCTTTTCATTGAAAGAATCCGGCAACATCTATACCAGGATAATGAATCCCACAACCGATGTTTTTGAGAAAAGAATGGCAGCCCTTGAGGGAGGGGTAGGAGCTCTTGCGGTGGCTTCAGGTTCTGCGGCAATTACATATGCAATACTGAACATTGCAGGGGCAGGAGATGAAATAGTTGCCGCCAGCACATTATACGGAGGTACGTACAATCTGTTTGCAGCAACTCTTCCAAGGCTTGGCATAAAAACACATTTCGTGGATCCTGATGACCCCGGGAATTTCAGAAAAGCCATAAATGAAAAAACGAAGGCCGTATTTATTGAATCTCTCGGGAATCCAAGCGCAAACATCATTGATATTGAAGAAGTTGCCAAAATAGCACACCAAAACGGAGTACCCCTGATTGTTGACAACACATTCGGGACACCTTATCTCATAAGGCCTTTCGAATTCGGAGCCGACATTGTAGTCCATTCGGCCACAAAGTTTATAGGAGGCCATGGCACCTCCATAGGCGGAGTTGTTGTGGACTCGGGAAAATTTGACTGGGCAGCAAGCGGAAGATTTCCCGTGCTGACAGAGCCCGACCCGAGTTATCACGGCCTGAGATATGTGGAAGCCGTAGGACCTCTTGCATATATCATCAGGATGAGGGTACAGCTTCTGAGGGATACCGGAGCGGCCATCAGCCCGTTTAACTCATTCCTCCTGTTGCAGGGTCTTGAAACCCTTTCACTGAGAGTGGAAAGACATGTATCAAATGCAAAGAAAATTGCAGAGTTCCTGGCTGACCATCCGCAGGTATCATGGGTCAATTATCCCAGCTTAAAGGGAAACAAGTATTATGAACTTGCACAGAAATATTTCCCCAAGGGAGCCGGCTCAATATTCACCTTCGGCATAAAAGGCGGAGTTGAAGCGGCAAAGAAATTCATCGACAACCTGGAGATATTCTCACTGCTGGCCAATGTTGCCGATGCCAAGTCTTTGGTCATCCATCCTGCCACAACCACTCACTCCCAGCTGTCCGAAGAGGAGTTGCTGGCAGCAGGGGTTACACCTGATCAGATCAGGTTGTCCATAGGAATTGAAGATCCCGATGATCTCATATATGACCTTGACCAGGCGCTGAAGAAGGCAGCAGTCTGACAGGACCTGAAATATTAATGAGAACAGGATTTTATATGATAGAAAGGCAAAAAAGATGGTAACAATAAAATGGAATGGAAAGGAGGAGATTCTATGGGGATGATTGCAAAGAACCTCACGGAACTTATAGGAAACACGCCTTTGCTGGAACTGTGCAACTACGGCAGGGAAATGGGGCTTGAAGCAAGGGTAATTGCAAAACTTGAGTATTTCAACCCTGCATCCAGCGTAAAGGACAGGATAGGATATGCCATGATCAAGGCTGCTGAAGAAAAAGGCCTTATAAATAAAGATACGGTAATAATAGAACCTACAAGCGGCAATACCGGAATCGCCCTTGCATTTGTATCTGCTGCAAAAGGTTACAGGCTGATACTTACCATGCCGGATACCATGAGCGTTGAGAGAAGAAACCTCCTGAAGGCTTTGGGAGCCGAAGTGGTGCTGACTCCGGGCGCTGAAGGAATGAAGGGTGCCATAAAAAAGGCTGAGGAACTGGCAGCCCAGTACCCGAATTCATTTATTCCCCAGCAATTTGAAAACCCCGCCAATCCCGAGATCCACAGAAAGACCACTGCAGAAGAAATATGGAGGGATACCGACGGAAACGTAGATATATTTGTAGCGGGAGTAGGAACCGGAGGCACCATTACCGGTGTGGGAGAAATCTTAAAGTCCAGGAAACCCGATGTCAAAATTGTTGCGGTAGAACCTGACAGCTCTCCGGTGTTGTCTGGAGGCAGCCCTGCACCTCACAAAATACAGGGCATAGGAGCCGGGTTTGTTCCCAAGGTTCTCAATACGTCTATCCTGGATGAAATAATCAGGGTAACAAATGAACAGGCCTTTGAAACCTCAAGAAAACTTGCAAAAACCGAAGGCCTGCTGGTAGGAATATCTTCCGGGGCTGCTGCCTTTGCGGCAACAGAGCTTGCAAAAAGGCCCGAGAACAAGGGGAAGAACATAGTGGTTATCCTTCCGGATACGGGAGAAAGGTATCTTTCCACCGACCTTTTCCAGGGATGATAAATCCGGGAATGAACCTGGGTTATGCCTGTTGATGCCAATATATTAATGCCAGTGATTGAATCTTAAAAATATGTATTGATGCTAAATGAATATGTATTAATGCTAAATAAAAATTTATTGATGCTGATGTTAAGAGAACTGCCGTCATGTACTTGTGCCGGCAGTTCTTTTTGCATGTACCGGCTTAACATCATAAAATGTCCGACGGTGGTTAAAATATCTAATGCGTTATTCTGCTTAATATTTCATGGTATGCGAGGAGCAAAATGGCTGGAACAAACAATGTGACAGGAAAAAACAATGGTGCTAGGGAAGATAATGCGGAAAAGAAAAATACATTTGCAAGATTGCTGTCGTTTATAACATATAAGGAGAAGCAGGAACCTAAAGAGTTCATGATTCCTGCAGCAAATGAGGCTGAAAACCGGTCTTCCGGCAAACAGCAGAAGGAAGCGGGAAAGACGGAAAAGCCGGGGAAGACACTAATAAAACAATCAGGTAAGACACTGATAGGGCAAGGAAAGCCCGGAAAGAAACCTACTCCTGTCCAGTACTGGAAAAGGAAGAACAGATCTGAAGGACAGGATGGTGTCCAGGGCAAAACACAAATGGAAAATCAGAAGGATAGCCTGTTATGCATCTATAAAAACATCCAGGATAATATTAACGCTATAAAAGAGCAATTCAATTATCCCGCCAATAATGACATTATTATCAGAGAATTTCTCATAGCGGGACGCATCAGGGCATTTATCGCCTATCTGGACGGTATGGCTGACCGAAATATTATAAGCAATTTCATTTTAAGGCCACTGTTGAATTCAGAAAAGCTTGATGAAATTACCGGAGAATTCTCCCTGGAATATATCCTTTACAGCGTGATAGAGACCGACAGCGTTAAAAAGGTTTCGAAAGCTGATGAAGTCATCAGTGAAATCCTCTCCGGGAACACGGTGGTGTACATGGATGGATGTGATTACTGCCTGACCTGTGAAACCCGGGGGTATGAAAAAAGGCCGGTGGATAAGCCCCAGGTAGAAGGAGTGGTGAAAGGGCCCCAGGAGGGCTTTACGGAAAGCCTGCGCACTAATATTACGCTGGTTCGCAGGATAGTAAAAAACAAGGACCTGGTGGCAGAGATGATGAAAATAGGCGACCGGAACCATGTTAACTGTGCCGTGGTATACTTAAGCGGACTGGCTAACCCAGCCATTGTTGCAGAAGTGAAACGAAGGATTCAAAGCATCAAAACGGACGCAATCATAGGTGAAGGAATGCTGGAACAATTTATTGAGGACAGTGCATGGTCCATTATCCCAAGCATTCTTTCCACCGAACGGCCTGACAGGACATCATCTCACATACTTGAAGGCAGGGTGGCAATACTGGTGGACGGGACTCCTTTCGCCCTCATAGTCCCCGTTACCGTATTTGCATTGCTGAATTCACCCGAAGATACGTCGCTGCGCTGGCAATACGGTACTTTACTAAGATTTGTCAGAGTGTTTGCGGTACTGGTTTCCACCCTTCTTCCGGGGGCGTACTTGGCCCTGACAAATTTTCACAGGGAAATGATACCCACCGATCTCCTGATAGCCATTGCAAAGGCAAGGGAGAATGTGCCGTTCCCAACCATATTTGAAGTGATTTTAATGGAACTGTCCTTTGAGCTTATAAGAGAGGCCGGTATACGAATTCCCGGAATTATCGGAAACACCATAGGTATAATAGGAGCCCTTATACTTGGACAGGCGGCTGTACAGGCAAACCTGGTCAGCCCTGTGCTTATCATAATAATCGCCTTTACCGGCCTTGGAAACTTTGCAATACCGGATTTTAACATGGCTTTCGGTGCAAGGCTCATGAGGGTTGTCTTTATTGTCCTGGGAGGTTCTTTAGGTTTTTATGGAATATCCCTTGGAATGGTGCTTACCATAGCATCACTGGCAACTCTTAAGTCTTTTGGTGTGCCCGTGCTTTCAGGTGCAGCACCAAAGACAAGGAAAACCAATGACTTTATCATACGCAAGCCTATATGGCAACAGGAAATGAGGCCGGATGGAGTCAATGCTTTGGACGACAGAAGACAACCTGATGTATCAAGAAAATGGACTGAGGAACAGCCGGTGGCATTCGAGAATAATGGGGGAGGTCAGGAGGAAGAACAACAAAATGATAAAGGAAGGTAAATTTGGAACTTATGAAGCGGTATGCCTTACCTCCATAACCATTATTTCAAAGCTGTTCTTTGGAAATATAAGCGGGTTGATCACGGAGAGCGGAACGGCGGCATGGCAGGTTACCGGCATCGCGTGTTTAATATCCATGTTTTTCTTTTTTATCATCTGCAAGCTAATGGAGAGGTTTCCCGGACAAAATATCATTGAAGTCTTCCAGCAGGTTTTCGGAAGGTTTGCAGGCTCCTTTATAGGTGTGCTTTATACCGGTTATGCGGCATTCTACGCAAGTTCAAGCTTAAGGGAGATTGTTGAAATGATAAAATCCTACAACCTTCCCTATACGCCAATAGAGATACTCATCGGCAGCATGCTGCTTACCGCTGCAGTCATGTGTTACAAAGGACTTGAATGCCTGACAAGGGTATCCGTCATATTCTTTGTACCGATAATTATGGGAATGGTATTGATATTGATCCTTGCCATACCGTCATATGATATTATGCTTTTCAGGCCCCTTTGGGGCTATGGTATTGGCAATACGCTATATCACAGCATTTTCCGGAGTTCAGGTTATACTGAAGTTCTGCTTCTGGCAGCTATAGCAGAATCCCTCCAGGGAACAAATCAGTTTAGAAAGGCAGGGTTTATAAGTTTGGCTATTTCGGGCATTTCATCCAGTATTTCCATCTTCCTTTATACCTTAGCCTATGGTTATTCTCTGGCCGAGGAAAAGACATCGGGTCTGTTTGAGCTGGCCAGGGACATATATTTTAACCGATTTTTCCAGAGGGTCGAATCAATTTTCCTGTTTGCCTGGGTGATTTCTTCAGCCATCAACATAACTGTCTTCATTAGCTTTTATTCTGTCCCTCATCTTTAAAAAGAAGGGAAAGAAAGCAGGTGAGAAAAATGCGTAAATTGACGTTTTTGCGTATTTTTTTGCTGACGGCTTTTCTCATCCTGCTTACCGGGTGCTATGATTCCAGGGAAGTGGATGATGAAATTTATGTTATTTCCATAGGTTTGGATAAAGGAACAACAAACAAGGTACGTCTTACCATCCAATACCCCACATACATGGATGACACGGGAGGGAGCGGTGGCCAGCAGGGTGAAATGGGCGGTATGGAAAGTCCGAAGAAGCAAGGTAAAAGCAATATACACACCATTGAATGCTCTACCATACTTGAAGGCATTGATATGCTTGGGATGGCCATATCCAGAAGGGTATCCCTGATGCATGCAAAAATGGTGGTGTTTTCCGAAGAATTTGCCCGGGAAGGTATAGGAAGTTATCTTGCGCCTGTGACGCGCTATCGCGAGACCAGGACTTCCATGGCAGTGGTGGTGGTTAGGGGTACTGCAGAAGATTTCATCAAAGAGGTCAGAACAAATATCGGAGGCACAATTTCAAAGGCGGTCGAGTTTATGTTCCTGCAGGCCAGGTATAACAATTACTTTCCTTATGTGCATTTTAAGGACTTGTACCGGAATATGGTATCTTCTTATCAGCAGCCCGTTGCAATTTACGGTGGTGTAAACAATTTTGACAACATTCCGGATCAGGCCGTAGAGGAACCCCCATTAGTTGTGAAAAAGGGTTTTTTGCCGGGACAGTTGCCCCGAAGGGGAGTAGCCAAAAGGGAGTTCACGGGAGTTGCGGTTTTCAGCGGAGACAAAATGGTGGGAGTTCTGGACTCATATGAAACCACCTATTACCTGATGCTGACGGGCAGATTCCCTACAGGTGCTGTTACTTTCGAAGATCCCAATGCTCCGGGGACGGCAATCGTACTTGACTTAAGAAACGGAAGAAAGCCAAGGATAAAAGCCAGGATTCAGGATGGCAAGCCGATTATTGATATAAACGTAAAACTGGAAGGGGGAGATTGAATCCATACAGAGCAGAATCAACTATGAAGAAAGAGGTATGCTTGAAGCCCTGAATCAACATATTCAACAGGTTTTATACGATGACATGATGAAGTTAATTGAGAAAGTGCAAAAGGAATACAAAGCAGACATTTTCGGTTTTGGGCGGTACCTGGCTGCAAACTTTGCCACCATACAGGAGTGGGAGGAATACAACTGGCTGTCACGTTTTTCCGAGGCTCAGATAAATCTTGACCTGGATGTGCATATAAGAAGGACGGGCATGATGAGAAAATCGCCTTTTATTTGGAGCAACTAGGAAAAACAGTGATGAGATATCAGGAAGGTGAATGGGATGAAATATCTTGTCATACCGTTTATTCTGGCAGCAAGTTACTACACCGTTACATATGGTGTGGCAGTGTGGAGCAGGGAGAAAAACAGGACAGGCGGAGCAGCGGTTATACTTCTGGCACTGGCAGGAGCGGTTTTCCCCATAGCTTTGCTGTTTGTTGAACTGTAGTTACCTTATTGCAGTTTTCATTATATCATAATTGTAATTTTTTATTATCATATGTACAAAAGCCTCAAGTTTGGAGTTTCGCCTTTAATTTTTCCATATAATGCGATAAAATAAACAAAAACGGTGCGTTTTGCCTGCATAAATGACCGGAAATAATATGCCACAACGGGTGATATCAGGCTAATATTAAACGTGTAACAGAGGAGGCGGTTTGATGCAGTTTAAAAGCGATATAGAAATTGCTCAAAGCACCCGGCTTAAACCTATAACCGAAATTGCGGATACCATCGGAATAGACGGCAAATACCTGGAACTGTACGGCAATTATAAAGCCAAGGTGAATTTTAATCTTTTGAAAGAATTGCAAAACAGGGAAGACGGAAAGCTCATACTTGTAACTGCAATAAATCCAACTCCTGCAGGTGAGGGAAAGACCACTACCACGGTAGGTCTTGGAGATGCACTCAACAGGCTTGGCAAGAAGACCATGATAGCTTTAAGGGAACCGTCCCTCGGACCGGTGTTCGGAGTGAAGGGGGGAGCCGCAGGAGGCGGTTATGCCCAGGTTGTACCCATGGAGGATATAAACCTGCATTTCACGGGCGATATCCATGCGATAGGCGCTGCCAATAATCTCCTTGCGGCCATGATAGATAATCATATCCATCATGGCAATGCTCTTGGAATAGACCCCAGGAGGATCACCTGGAAAAGGTGCATTGATATGAATGACAGGCAGCTCCGTTTTATTGTGGACGGGTTAAACGGAAAAGCAAACGGAGTGCCCAGGGAAGACGGCTTTGATATAACGGTGGCTTCGGAAGTAATGGCCATACTGTGCCTTTCCAAAGATATAGAACATATGAAGGAAAAACTCAGAAACATAGTTGTAGGATACACGTATGATGATAAACCGGTCACTGCCGGACAGCTTAAGGCTGAGGGTGCCATGGCAGCCCTGCTCAAGGATGCCTTAAAGCCAAACCTGGTTCAGACTCTTGAGCATACTCCGGCTTTTGTACACGGAGGACCCTTTGCAAACATTGCCCATGGCTGCAACAGTATAATGGCTACAACCATGGCCCTGAAGCTGGCTGATTACGTCATAACCGAGGCAGGTTTCGGTGCGGATCTTGGTGCAGAGAAGTTTATCGACATAAAATGCCGCATAGCAGGACTTAAACCTTCGGCGGTGGTGATTGTTGCTACCGTAAGAGCCCTGAAGCATCACGGAGGAGCGTCAAAGGCGGAACTTGCCGCAGAAAACCTTGAGGCTCTTGAAAAAGGACTGCCCAATTTGCTGCGCCATATCGAAAACATTACCGTCAAATTCGGATTGCCCGCAGTGGTGGCAATAAACAGGTTCCCCACCGATACGGAGAAGGAGCTTAAGCTGATAGAGGAAAAGTGCAGGGAGTATGGAGCCAATGTAGCCTTGTCCGAGGTATGGGCAAAGGGAGGAGAAGGCGGAGAGGACCTTGCCAGGGAAGTGATACGCCTTACTGAGTCGGGCACCAATAACTTTAGGTTTATTTATCCTGACCACATGCCCATTAAAGAAAAGATTGAGACAATAGTAAAAGAGGTTTACGGCGGAGACGGAGTGGACTTTGCCCCTGCTGCACTGAAGGAGATTGAGAGGCTGGAATCCCTGGGCTTTGGAAGGTTGCCGGTATGCATGGCAAAGACCCAGTATTCCCTCTCGGATGATCCCAAGAAGCTGGGATGTCCAAAAGGCTTCAAGGTTGCCGTCAGAAACGTGAAGGTTTCTGCAGGCGCGGGGTTCGTAGTTGCCCTGACCGGTGAAATAATGACCATGCCGGGTCTGCCGAAAGTACCTGCAGCCGAAAAAATAGATGTGGACTCTGAAGGAAGAATATCCGGATTGTTCTGAGAGTATTGTTTAAATGACATTTCAAGATTGTTTAAACGGCATTCCAGCCGGCCCTGAAAAAGGAGGATGAAGCACTGTGGCGATTAATGAGCTTATGGTGGATAAAAGCTGCAAGGAATTCATGGAAATGCTTGCGTCGGATGCCCCTACCCCAGGCGGCGGAGGGGCATCCGCCATGGTGGGTGCATTGGGTACCGCATTGGGAAGCATGGTGGGAAACTTAACCTTGGGCAAAAAGAAATATGAAAGCGTACAGGAAGATATAAAGGTTATACTTGGCAAAGCCGAAAAACTGCAAAAGGAACTTCTCTTCCTGGTAGATGAAGATGCCAGGGTTTTTGAGCCGCTGTCCAAGGCCTATGGGCTTCCGAGAAATACCGAGGAAGAAAGGAAAAAAAGGGATGAGGTAATGGAAGAGGCCCTTAAACTTGCATGCAGCGTTCCCCTCAAGATAATGGAAAAATCCCTGGAAGCAATAGCCCTCCATGAAGAACTGGCACAAAAGGGTACCAGGATCGCAATAAGCGATGTAGGTGTAGGGGTGTTGTTCTGCAAAGCTGCCCTTATGGGAGCAAGCCTTAACGTGTATATAAACACAAAGCTTATGAAGGACAGGGAATATGCCGGCAAGTTAAACGCCAAGGCCGGGGAATTGCTTGCCGAAGGAATTTCAAGGGCCGATAAGGTTTATAAGGATGTTGAAGGAAGCATCAAGGGGTAATAAAGTATCAAGAAGCAAAAGAAGCATTAAGAGGCAGTAAAATACTAAGAGGCAGCAAAACATAAAGAGGGAGTAAAACAATAAGAGACAATAAAACATTAAGAGGCAGAAAGTACTAAAAAGTAAAAAAATGCCCGAAGGTAACATTGCCCGCACGCAACCCCGACAAACTGGATCATGGCAAAGACAAGGAGGGAAGCTTTATGGCTGTATTGATGAAAGGTTCCGAAGTTGCAAAGGCAATGAAGGAACGCATGGTTAATGAAGTTGAAAGGCTTGGTCAAAAAGGAATTGTGCCCTGCCTGGCAATCATCAGGGTTGGCGCAAGACCCGATGACCTTTCTTATGAGAGAAGCGCCATAAAAAAATGTGAAGGCCTGGGGATCAAATGCAGGGTGTTTGAATATCCCGAAGACATTGCACAGCAGGATTTGATGGAAGAGATCCGGAAAGTAAACGATGACAGCCAGATACACGGTATATTGCTTTTCAGGCCTCTTCCCGGGCATATTGACGAAAAAGCCGTAAGATGCGTTGTAAGTCCCGGAAAGGATGTAGATTGCCTTAACCCCGTTAACCTGGCCAAGGTTTTTGAAGGTGATGAAACGGGCTTTGCGCCGTGTACTCCTGAAGCCGTGGTTGAAATACTGGATCACTACGGGATAAATCCCGAAGGCAAAAGGGTGACCATAATCGGCAGGAGCCTTGTTGTGGGCAAGCCCCTGGCAATGCTGCTTATTAGAAGGAACGCTACCGTCACCGTATGCCATACCAGGACAAAGAACCTGAAGGAAACATGCAGACAGGCCGAAATCCTGATTGCTGCCGCCGGAAGGGCCAGGATGGTAAATGAAGAATATGTTTCGGAAGGGCAGGTAGTGGTTGATGTAGGGATTAATGTGGACCAGGACGGACAGCTTTGCGGAGATGTGGATTTTGAAAAGGTGGAACCCATTGTGGCATACATTACTCCCGTCCCGGGCGGTGTGGGTACCGTGACAACCTCGGTGCTTGCAAATCATGTTATCCGGGCGGCAGGAAATGATACATGACCAATGCTTGCGGCAGAAAGGGGGGCATGCCGGGCACCTGGATGCCCGGTCCAAATATGGGTGAAAAGATCAGAATAGGCAGCTGGCAGGGACCTGTCGAGGAAAACAACGTAAGAAAGAACCTGGATAAGGTAAAATCGGTACTGGAGCAAGCCGGAAACCTTAAACTTGACTTCATATGTTTTCCGGAGACATTTCTTACAGGTATCACCCAACAGGCGGTGAAAGAAAGCTCCATATCGCTGGATGGCCCTGAAATGAGAGAGCTTTTGGAATATTCAAAGGGATTTGATACCGTGGTGCTTGTGGGTGCAAGCCTTAAGATTGACGGAAAGTATTACAATTCCCAGATTGTCCTGCATAAGGGGAATCTGCTTGGCATAAGCCATAAGACCATGCTTACCGAAGAGGATTCCAGGATATTTTCAACCGATCTGAACCTTCCGGTATATGAAGCCAAGGGTGTAAAATTCGGTGTTGCCATCTGCCATACCACGTCTTTTGTGGAACCTGCCCTGTATTTGAGGTGGAAGGGAGCCAGGCTGCTCTTTACACCTCATTATAACAATATACCGCCGGAAGGTTTTATGACCTCTTCTGGTGAAAGGGTCACCTTCTGGGAACACAGGACCATGGTGCTGAACAACCAGGCAGCCCTTGCAACCCTCCTTAAAATGGTGGTGGTAAGATCCAATATCGTCACTATAGGAGGCAAAGGACTGGGCTCGGGGGACAGCAATATCTGGGATATGAACGGCAATCTTGTGGCCGGAGGCGTTCCTTTTACCGAATGCCTGGTTTCAGCCGAGTTTGATAAAAAGATTTTTTTGGAAGAACACTGGATCAGCCGCAGGGAAGTTCCAGCAGAGCTTTGCGAGATGATAGCAGAGGCGGCAAGGAAGTATCCGCGTTGATGGTTTTGTTTTTCATTCAGGTGTATATTTCATCGGACGTATTTTTCGTCTGGAGGGACTTAAAATCATCCGGAGGGGCTTAAAATGGAATTTGGTGAAACGGAATTCAATGGGACGGAATTCAATAAAACGGAATTTAACATAGAAACACCCGCAGTTGTAGTGGATATGGAAAAGTTACGAAGAAACATAAAGGAAATGCAGGATATTGCAGACAGATACGGTTGCAACCTGCGTCCTCATATAAAAACCCACAAGATACCTTTAATAGCCAAACTTCAGCTTGAAGCAGGAGCCGTGGGAATAACCTGCGCTAAAATATCGGAAGCAGAAGTAATGGCTGATGCAGGCATAGATGATATTTTCATAGCATATCCCATCATAGGTGAAAGCAAGATTAAAAGAGCTTCAAAGCTGAATAAGTGGATAAAACTTACGGCAGGCGTTGACAGCATTGAAGGAGCCAGGGCCTTGGCACGGGAAGGGGTGGAAAGCGGAAAGCCCTTCCGGGTAAGGCTGGAGGTTGATACCGGGCTGAAGCGGACCGGTGTCCCCTATGAAAAGGCGGTGGATGTTGCAAAAGAATTATCCTCTATGAAAGGTATCGAGCTGTGCGGAATATTTACCTTCAAGTCCCTTAACCTGGGCAAAGGGACCACCGGTGACCGTGAGGCTGCAGGCCTTGAGGAAGGAAAGTTGATGAAGGGCCTGGCAGAAAAAATGAGGGCAGAAGGGCTGAATATAGAAGAAATCAGCGGAGGGTCCACCCCGACCGGTCAGTTTGCAGCCATGTCGGGCGGACTGACCGAGATAAGGCCCGGAACTTACGTGTTTTATGATATGATGGGAGTAAAACTTGGGGCTGTTGACATGGACAGATGTGCAGCCGCGGTGCTGGTCACGGTGGTAAGCGTACCCGAGCCGGGGAGAGCCATCATTGACGGAGGCAGCAAAACTTTTGCCACCGATTTTGCACTGAATTCTCCCCCGTATTTCTTTGAAGGCTATGCATCTGTAGTGGGCAACGACGACCTTGTCCTGGAAAGGGTCAATGAGGAACACGGAATGCTGAAAAGTAAAGCAGGGAAAACCGGATTGAAGGTGGGGGATAAGTTGCTGCTTATTCCAAACCACATCTGTACTACCGTAAACCTGCATGATTTTGTATATTTAAAAGACGGAGACAGGCTTGAAAAGGTAGACGTGTCAGCAAGGGGAAAGCTGTATTAGCTGAATGTTTGCTGATATACTCAATGTCTGCCCAAACATTTATATGTCCGTAAGATTTGCGTGCATGCAATATTTATAATTTTGTAAGATTTATATGCCTGCAATACTTATATGCCTGCAATATTTATAATTTTGTAAGATTTATGTACCTGCAATATTTATAGGTCTGCAATACTTTGTTAAAGCAAGAGGTGAAAGATAAATGGACATTTATGAAAGGTTACGGGAATTAGGACTTGAGCTTCCGGCACCACCTCCGGCAGGAGGGGTTTACATGCCGGTGAAGGAGTTCGGAGACAATCTGGTATATACTTCCGGAATCGGACCTTTAAGGGACGGCAAGCCGGCGTATGTCGGAAAGGTTGGAAAAGACCTGAGCCTTGAGGAGGCCCAGGAAGCGGCGGCCTTGACAACATTAAACATATTGAGCGTGCTGCATCGTGATCTCGGCAACTTGAACCGCATAAAGAGCATTGTAAAAATGCTGGGGTTTGTGGCAAGTTCAGAAGATTTTCACGATCAGCCCAAAGTGCTGAATGCTTCCACCGAACTGCTCATAAAGATATTCGGTGAAAAGGCCGGGAAGCCCGCGCGCTCAGCCATAGGTACCAATGTTCTTCCGGGGAACATCCCCGTGGAAATTGAATTGCTGATTGAAGTATACCGATGAGCAGCAAAATATCTGTAAAAAAACCAATCGATAAACGGAAACATGCGATGAATATGAAATACCTTTCCTCCAGATTATATGTGTGTATAAATGTTTAACCGTAAGACAAACCTGCCGCTGTGCGGCGGGTTTTGTTCTTGGGCAGGTCCGATGTAAACACTTGACAAGCCTTGTTTTGATTAATACAATCTGTATTGAGAATTATTCTCAATAATGACGTCGAAGGCGGGAGATATATGACCCTCGATAATTTTGTGCTGGCTTTCGGTCTTACGTTGTTTGCAGGACTTTCAAGCGGTATAGGCGGCCTGCTGGCCCTGTTTTTTAAGCGGACCAATGCAAAAATGCTGTCGGTGGTCCTTGGGTTGTCTGCAGGTGTTATGATATATGTTTCAATGGTAGAAATTTTCGCGGAAGCACAAACCCAGCTGGTAAGCATTTTAGGGTTAAAAAAAGGAATGTGGGTCAATACGGTGGCCTTTTTTGGGGGTATGCTTCTCATAGCCGTCATCGACAAGCTGATCCCTTCCTACGACAACCCTCATGAGTCTCCCAAAATTGAGGAAATGTCAGGGTCCAGACCCGAAGCAAAAAACAGAAAGCTTCTCAGGACGGGAATAATAACAGCTTTTGCAATAGCCATACATAACTTTCCTGAAGGCATAGCGTCGTTTATTTCCACCATGTCCAACCCTTCCATAGGTATACCTATTGCCGTTGCCATTGCCATACATAATATTCCTGAGGGAATTGCGGTTTCCACCCCGGTATACTATGCCACGGGAAGCAGAAAAAAGGCATTGTTTCTGTCGTTTCTGGCGGGCTTGTCCGAACCCGTAGGAGCTTTAATTGGCTACCTTATCCTCCTGCCCTTTGTTACGGATGTTGTTTCAGGCATAACTTTTGCATCGGTGGCAGGAATCATGGTATTCATATCATTTGATGAACTCCTTCCTTCTGCAAGGGAATACGGGGAACATCATCTTTCCATTTTAGGCCTGGTCATCGGCATGATGATCATGGCGTTAAGTCTCCTTTTGTTTATTTAATTTTGTTCATTTAAGATTTAATTCAATATTTTTTACAAAATTTTGTACAGTATTTTGTACAATATTTTTCCATAGTATTTTCATACAAACACATATCATGCAAACACATATCATATAAACATATATCTTATCCTTCCTGCTCATCATGTTTCCATGAAGCAGGCCGGATGATGATTTTTTTAATTTACGGCAGTATTCCTGACTATTCCCATAGAAAATGTCATATCGACAATGCCAATGTGGATGTGATATACTAAATAAAGTGAGAACTTGCCTGATATCAAAAAGGTCTTGAAAAGAATTTTATCTTTTTTGCTTTGTGAGGAAACATTTTATGGATTTAGATGTTTTCAGGTTGTTTAATGATATTTACAGCAGTGCATACGAATCATTGGTTGTTCTCGTAATGTTTTGCTATCTGGTTGACAGGAAGAATTTTATTAAGGAAAACATATCCAAGACCATATTTTTCGTAATATCCTATGTAATATTCGTCAATGCCGTATATGTAATCCCGGAGTATGCCTTTTTGCTCATTAACCTGTTTATCATCATGGCTTTTATAAGCATTCTGAAAACAAATATATATTCTACCATTATTTCGGTTATATTGATTGACATAGTGATTGTCTTCCTGGATATGGCCTCTCTTTTGGCGGTGGCGGTTATTTCCGGGGAGCCTATATTTGAAGTGGTTGAAAAAA
This sequence comes from Bacillota bacterium, assembly GCA_023622945.1. Taxonomy (GTDB): domain Bacteria; phylum Bacillota; class Clostridia; order Acetivibrionales; family JAMNYG01; genus JAMNYG01. Next base: position 19,597 of record JAMNYG010000067.1, read on the forward strand.
ACAATCTTCTGAGGTTTATAGTGGTAAGCATTTCAAAGAGCATAGAACTTTCACTGGGGCTTTTGATATACAGAAAAGATTTCAAACCGTTCAGGCATAATATCTTTAACAAGGAAAATTCCATCATTGCAAATATGCTTTTCCAGGGATTTGCCTTTATACTTGCCATAATAAGCCTCCTGTTTGTTGTAAGAAATCAGGGAACCATTTCCATACACAGCCAGGTGCTGTTTATTCTTATCGCAATGATGTTCCTTATTTTTATATTTTTTGATTACAGGGAAAGAGAAGAAATGCTCAATATGAAAAGCAAGTTTCTGGTTCAGAAGGAGCATGTTCAGAACATGGAGGTTGTGGTGGATGCCATCAGGAAGGAAAAGCATGATTTCGCCAACCATCTCAACATGATATTCGCCCTTTGTTCCCTGAATAACTGCACTGCTGAAGAAAAGATACAGAAAATAGACAGTTATATAAGGAAGCTTTCCGGGAACCTTGGTTCCAGCTACAGGTTCTATAATACGGGGAACAGTTACCTGGACGGCCTTCTGGCAGTTAAAAGCAACTACGCATATGAGCATAATATTTGTTTTGACGTTGACTTCGGAGATGCTCCTCTCACCGGAGTGGAGGTTGATGATATCGATTTGACCAGCATTATAGGCAATATCGTTGACAATGCTTTCGATGCCGTCAACGCGGTTCCTGACGGCAGAAAGAAGGTTGTTTCCATCTATTCATTTATCGAGGGAGAAAAATATTGTATATCCATTGCAAATAACGGAGAACCTATTCCAAGCAGTGATTTAAGAAGGATTTTTGAAAACAGGTTCACCACCAAGAAAAAAGAAAACGGTGAGGCAAGGGGATACGGATTGTTCATCGTGGACCAGCTTATGCGAAAGAACAAGGGTGAAATATCCGTTTCCAGCAGCGAAGAGTCAACCGAGTTTCTCATTAAATTCCGGCTGTCCAGGAATTATAAAGAACGCATTGAGAAGTCAGAACAAATTTCAATGGAAAAGAGAAATCTTCTCAATCTTACTGAAAAGGCCTGATATTGTGATGACGTGGTATGCTCTTCTTTAGCAATATAATGGTATGCTCTTTTGGCAAAGGGCTGATCCTGTCATACGGATACGTGATAGGTTTTACGGGGGAATGAAAGGAGGAAACAGCTATGGATGTAAAGGATGCAAGATATGAATTAACGGCAGTCAGACCTGAACAGTATCCTAAAACAGGCCTGCCTGAAATCGCCTTTGCCGGAAGGTCCAACGTAGGAAAATCATCTGCCATAAACTGCCTCGTATCAAAGAAGAACCTGGCCAGGGTGGGGTCTACTCCCGGCAAGACAAGGGAAATCAACTTTTATAACGTAAACGGAAAACTGTATTTTGTTGATCTTCCCGGATACGGATATGCAAAGGTTTCAAAAAAGGAAAAGCTTTCATGGGGCCAGATGGCCGAAACGTATTTTAATTCCCGGAAGGAACTGGTGCTGGTTTTATTGTTGGTAGATATACGGCATGAACCTACCGAAGACGACAAGGTTATGTATAATTGGCTGCTTCAGACCCAAACACCCCATATTGTATTGGCATGCAAGTCCGACAAGATATCAAGATCCCGGATAGCGACGAGAATTGAAGAGATATCAAAAGCACTTATGACCCCTGAGAATGTTCCTGTCATCCCTTTTTCTTCACAAAGCGGCCAGGGACGAAATGAAACCTGGAAGGAAATACAAAGGATCACAGGGTTATGATGAGGCTAAAATAAAATCACCGGGTTTGCGGCAGGGGACGGTCAAGGACCGTCCCCTGTTATCGCATCCCCGGTTTAAGCTCCTGCATGTTTCCTGCTGCATCGCTTTTATGACATTTGCACGTTGTGTAGATCATTGGCTGGACAATATACTGCTTTGACAGTTACAGCCTCTTATGCTTTACATACGTCTGCCTACATTGAATAATCTGTTGGTGTTTATCATGCTTTAAGTCTGCCTGCCTGTGTTGAATAATCCATTGGTGCATATTGTGCTTCAAGTCCTGCTGCTCATGCTGAACGATCATCTATTGCTGCTTATTGTGCTTTAAATCCTGCTGCTGATGCTGAATTATCCGTTGCCGCCTGTAATGCTTCAAATCCGCCTGCTTGTGCTGAATGATCCATTGCTGCTTACGGTGCTTCAAGCCTGGCTGCTTATGCTGAATAATCCATTGCAAATTGTATTGATTCAAGCCAATTCTGCCATGTTGCATTAAGTCTGTTACCCATCATGCTGTCAAAACTTTTCTGTGTGAGGAGCCGATATATATCTACCCGCAAAAACAAAATAGTAACAGAAATTTTAAAGAATTTTTTCAAAGGATTTTTCTAAAAAGAATTTTCCGGGACAAATTTTCCTGAAAAGAAGTTTTACTGTTATAATTTGCCTTTACAACGGATATTTTCTAATATATAATATGAATACGAACGTATGTTCGGGAATATAAATATAATATATCAAATACTTTTCCAAAAAGAAGGCATCGACATGGACAGGGTTATTCTTCACAGCGACTTAAACAGCTTTTATGCCAGCGTAGAGTGCCTTTACAACCCTGACATAAGAGATAAGCCCGTGGCTGTGTGTGGTTCTCAGTCCACCAGGCACGGAATAGTGCTGGCCAGGAATCTTATAGCAAAAAAATTCGGAGTGAAGACGGGGGATACTGTTCGGGAAGCCATTGACAAGTGTCCCTGCCTTGTGGTGGTTCCGCCTGACTATGAGCGGTATCTGAGGTTTTCGGTTCTTGCCAGGGATGTATATAAAAGATACACGGATCTGGTGGAGATGTTCGGCATAGACGAATGTTGGCTTGATGTAACCGAAAGCACCAGGCTCTTCGGATCGGGAGAAAAGATAGCCCATGAAATACGGAATACCATAAAGGAGGAGCTTGGGATCACCGTATCCGTGGGGGTAAGCTTTAATAAAATATTCGCAAAGCTCGGCTCGGACATAAAAAAGCCGGATGCGGTCACGGTTATAGACAGGGAAAACTATAAAAACAAGGTTTGGAAGCTGCCGGTGCAGGATTTGCTGTATGTGGGCAAATCCACCTGCAGGAAGCTGTACAATATAGGCATCTATACCATAGGAGACCTGGCATGTGCACCGGTAAAGCTTTTGTCAAGGCATCTGGGTAAATGGGGGGAGACTTTGTGGCTGTTTGCCAACGGATATGATGAGACTCCCGTGCAGAAAACCGATAACCAGCCGATAATAAAGAGCATAGGGAATTCTTTCACCACACCCCGGGACCTTCAGAACAATGAGGATGTGAAGATACTCCTTTTTGTTCTGTCCGACAGCGTGGCAGAAAGGCTGAGGCGTCATAATCTGAGAGGCAGAACCGTGCAGATATCCATCAGGGATTCGGAACTTATGACCATAGAAAGGCAGGCACCCATGGAGAATTATACCTATACATCCTTAGAGATAGCCCGGAAGGCATATGAGATATTCCTGAAGTCATGGGATTGGCACAAAAACATAAGACTGCTGGGAGTAAGGGTTACCGATCTGATAACTGCCGACACCGGAATACAGCTTTCCCTGATTGATGAAAACCGCAGGGTGAAAAGAGAACTGCTTGAAAAAAGCATTGACAGCATAAGGGCGCGCTTTGGCCACTATTCGGTGCAAAGGGCGCTGCTCCTGTTGGATAACCGCCTCAATGCCAACCCGGCAGAGGACCATGTAATACATCCTGTGTGTTATTTCAGGTAAGGTGGTGCTTAGTATGAGGAAGGTTTTTGTGGATGTTGTGGTAAAGTTCACAAAGGACGGACAGAAGATACCCTTGACGGTGATATGGGAAGACGGAAAAAGGTTTCAAATAGACAAGGTAACCGACGTAAGAAGGGCGGCATCCCTCAAGGTGGGAGGCCAGGGCATGAGATACAGGTGCAGGATAAACGGAAAGGAAACTTTTTTGTGGCTGGAAGATGACAGATGGTTTGTAGAGGCGAAATAGCTTCTTATTGCATTGTACACAAGGTAACCTCAAAATAGCTTCTTTTACGACAAAAAAGCACAGTATTTATTATTTTTCCATTAAAAGTACATCATATTCATTGAACGTGGCTTGCTATTGCTGATATCATTGTATTGTATACAATGTGACCTGCTGCGCAAAACCAGAAAATGATATGATACGGGATAACATTGGAGCAAGTCTCAGAGACTGTTATTCCTGCATATCATTTTCGTTCATCCTGTGCTTTCACAACAGGTAACGTATTTTGTAAATTAGGAGGGATACCATGTCAACAGGGAGTAATCCTTGCAAACAGGAACTTTTGAAAAGCGAAGTTCCCGTACCCCGGTGGTGGAAATCAAAGGTGGAAGAAATACAGGAAGTGGTCTATAATCAGGTAAAAAGGGGAGAAGTGCAGACCCTGTCCGTATCGCCGGGTGAAAGAAAGGTGGGAATGGTCATATATGGGGATCCGGAACCTGAACTTAAGGGAACTGCAAATTTCAACTCGGCTTTAGGAAGCGGGAATCCGGATGCATACTACCGCCGCGGCCCTGGCGTCAGAAAAAGGCCCGTATTCATGATACTTGCAGGAGTGCACGGCCAGGAAGTTGAAGGCATGGTTGGAGCCGTATCCGTTATAAAGATAATGGAAACCGGAAAGGATATTATGGGAAGGGAACAGCCTGTGCTGAAAGAGAAGCTGGAAAAACTCAGGCTTATAGTCATTCCCCTTGCCAACCCGGACGGAAGGGCCAGGGTACCTTATGACGGATGGGTAGGGCTTCCCGAGGACGAGATGACCAGGTATGGACAGGGTACGAAAAAGAATGGCGAAATGTACAGGTGGCTTCCCAGCAAGGCTGTTCATCCTATGAGGGGAGACGTAGGGATGCTGGGAGCATACTTTGACGATAATGGTGTAAACATGATGCATGACGAATGGTTCGCTCCCATGAGCAATACCACAAAGGCCTTGTTGGAGCTTGTGGGCAGGGAAGGCCCGGATTTGGTTTACAATTTGCACGGTGCCAACATCAAGCCCAAGATCCTGCCGGTCAATTATGTGCCTGTTTCCTTCAAACAGAAGCTTGCAGATTTTGCAACCGAGGCATACAGGCGCCTTGACGAGAAGGGATTGCCCCACCTGGAGGTTCCGGAAGTAACGGAAGACGGGCCCGTAGGTACTGTACCTCCGGCATTTAACATGTCTCCTGCCTTTTATCACGCAGGTGCGGATCTGACCATGGTTATTGAAATTCCTCACGGTTGCACTGCCAGGAGCGGTGTTTCCAGTTATGAAGCAATACTGGACATCCAGCATGTATTGTTTGAAGCGGCTGCAGATTATCTTCTTGGACTGCGCAGGAACGAATAAAAATAAGTATAGACGGAATACAATGCCCACAGGGATGAATTGATGAGATCCAATGTCCGCAGGGATAAATTAATGATATCCAATGTCCTCAGCGGTAAGTTGATGATATCAAACGCCCGCAGGGATGAAAATGAAAGGGGAATATAATTGAAAGCCATCAGGTTTATCAAAGGCGTTATAATAGCCCTGCTTCTTGTTTTTTCAGTGCTGTGCATTGATATTTATGTGGAAACGTACATACCAAAAGTCAATAAAGTTCATTTTGAGACCCCTAAACTTCCTGCGGGCAGTTCTCTGAAAATAGTCCAGATAACCGATCTTCACAACATGGAGTTTGGAGAGGGGAACCAAAGGCTGATCAAAGAAGTGGAGGATCTGGATCCCGATATCATAGTCCTTACGGGGGATCTGATTGACGTAAGAAGCACAAACTATGAAAATGCATATTCACTTGTGGAAGGCCTTGTGAGGATAAATCCCGAAGTTTATTTCGTTTCCGGAAACCACGAGCGCTGGAATCCTGATTCCCAGAATATATTGAACGGGTTTGAGGACAGGAAGGTAAAGATACTCAACTATAATTCAACGGTTTTCAACAAGGGAGATATATCCGTTAACCTTTGCGGAGTGGAGTATGCATATGTGACGTACAGGGACTCATATCGGTTCTACGTGGACGAGGATAAGTTCAACAGGATGTTTGATGAGCTGGATAAAAGCAAATACACCATATTGCTGTCCCATACTCCGAAAATACTTGAGGTCCTGGACGGAAAGACATATGACCTGATTTTGAGCGGCCATACTCACGGAGGCCAGGTGAGGCTTCCTTTTATTAAGGGCATAACATACCTTGGAGATCCCTTTTACGAGAAATATGACAAAGGGGTTTTCCGTCTTGATGATGGAAGGATGCTGTATGTAGACAGCGGGGTAGGCACCAGCATACTGCCCGTAAGGTTTTTAAACAGGAGCCAGATCAGCTACATAACCATAAACGGTATAAAGTGAAAGCAGGTTGAAGTTGCCATGATATATATTGGAACCGCAGGCTATTCCTATAAGGACTGGATTGGGCCCTTTTACCCCCAGGGCATAAAGAGCAGCCAGATGCTGGAGTTCTATGCAAAACATTTCAGCTTTGTGGAGATAAACTCTTCCTATTATCACATGCCCGGAAAACAGCTGTTTGAGAGCATAAACAGAAAGACCGGTGATGATTTCAAGGTTGCGGTCAAGCTTTTCTCAGGTTTTACCCACGAGAGGAATACAGGCAGGATTGAGGCTGAAAAGTTCATATATGCCGTCAGCCCTGTGCTGGAAAGCGGCAAGCTTGCCTGCCTGCTGGCACAGTTCCCGTATTCTTTTCATTATAACGATGAAAACCGTGATTACCTGAAATACTTAAGAGAATGGTTTGAAGGGCTTGAGATCAGTGTTGAGTTCAGAAATCACGGCTGGATAAGAAAGGAAGTCATAGAACTTCTGAGAGATTATAACCTGGGCTTTGTATGCGTGGATGAGCCGGCGGTAAGAGGCCTCATCGGAAAGGTGACGGTTTCCACCTCCCGGATTTCCTATGTCCGCATGCACGGCAGGAATACAGCCAAATGGTATGGAGGAGAAGGCTCTGACAGGTACAACTACCTGTACAGCATGGATGAGCTCCTGGAGTGGGTTCCCAGGATAAAGGAACTTGAAGGGGAAACGGGATTTACAATAATATCCTTCAATAATCACCCTCTTGGCAAAGCGGTGGAAAATGCGAGGGCCATGGCAAGCCTTCTGGCTGAAATGATGTGAAGGTATGAAAAAGCCTGGCAGTCCGAAAAAGTTCTGACAGTTCATAGAATTTTCTGACACTCCGTAAAAGTTCATGGATCATCAAAAAAGAATCCCCGCAAGGGCGGAGGATTCTTTTTTGCGTCAGCTTTTTTTATTTTTCTGCCTGTACGGTTATAACGGTGCAAACTTCTGAACAGCAGAGCAATTTTCAGATCTGATAAAAAAGCTGCCCGGTTATTTACCGCTAAGCCGTGATTCTGCAATCTGGATAAGCTTTTTGGTCATGTTGCCGCCGATTTTTCCTGCCTGGGCGGCTGTCAGATCCCCATTATATCCCTGTTTCAGATTTACTCCCACCTCTGAAGCTATTTCATATTTCATTTTTTCAAGAGCTGACTTGGCTTCAGGAACTAATTTTTCGTTTGTATCAGGCATTATTTTCACCTCCTGGTATCAGTAGTTTACGAAAAAAAGGTGTAATTTATAGCAGGGGAAATATTCTGGTTAAGACAAAAAACAGCAATATGTGAAAAAAGCTTTTCTATTGTTTGACAAACCATTTTTTGACGGTTATAATTATTCTAGGCTTGTACAAAAAGCTGAATCCTCTCAGCTTGAGAGGTACGGAGGACCCAGAACATCAGGGGTTAATCCATCCTCAGGATGGTAGGGTATCCTATTTACCCGCACCCGTCAGCTAACTCCGGAAGCTGAAAATAGGAGGACGCTATGCCTTCATTAAAAAAACTTGTAGTAAGCTGTGCTGTGCTTATCTTGCTTTTTGGGTTATTATGCAGCTTTGTGTATGCTGATGAAAGCAAGGTAGGGACGGTCAACGTGAGCGCCCTGAATATCAGGGAAAAGCCCAGTACCGAAGCCAAAGTACTGGACACCATTCCCAAAGGCACAAAGGTTACCGTCACGGGTGTTTCGGGCGACTGGTGCAAGATTACATACAACGGCATTAACGGATGGGTCTTTGCACAATATGTGGATGTAGATAATACATCAGTTTCCCGTTCGGACACCCAGGGCAAGAAGACAGGTGTTGTAACCGCCAGTGTACTGAATGTGCGCAAAGGAGCCGGAACCGATTTTGAAGTTGTGGCGCAGCTTGAAAAATGGACTGAAGTGGTTGTGCTAAGTACGGTTAACGGCTGGTATAACATCAGTTTCCATGGCGGTAGCGGATGGGTAAGCAGCGAGTATATCACCTTTGAGGAAACCAACATAGGAACCGGAGTCATAACAGGAAGCGTGGTAAATGTCAGAAGCGGTCCCGGTACTGAATACGAAGTACTCACGACCGTAAAGAAATCTGAAAGAGTTAAGGCTATTTCCCGCTCCGGAGAATGGTTTAAGATTTCCACTTCGGGGGGGACTGTAGGTTGGGTGCTGGGTGAGTACATCGATCTCAGCGGATCGACCGTATCAAGAAGCGCATCAACTGCCACCAGGAATTCAGGTACCGTAGTTGAAAGTGCAGAAACTTCAGATTTGCGAACCAACATTGTAAATTACGCCAAAAAGTTCCTCGGCACAAAGTATGTTTACGGAGGATCATCACCCAGCAAAGGGTTTGATTGCTCAGGATTGGTCCAATACGTATTCAAGCAGTATGGAATAACCCTAAAGAGGGTGGCAGCCGATCAGGCAAAGCAGGGAACAAAGATCAGCAAGTCCGAGCTTAAGCCGGGGGATCTGGTGTTCTTTGACACCGACGGCGGAAAGAACTACATAAACCACGTAGGAATATACATAGGTGATAACAAATTCATACATGCTGCAAATCCCAAATCAGGGGTTGTTATAACCAGCCTCAGCGATGATTTTTACGCAAAGACCTACATGACAGCAAGAAGGATACTGAATTAATTTCTCTCATAACTTTCGAAAATCAGACCATGAAGCTCCTTATAAAAGGAGCTCTTTTTTTGCATAATGCATGGAAAATTTTGAAAAATATATGGCAAATTTTGTTAATTTATAATAAAATAAAGATAAAATCAGCCTGAACAGAAAGAAAACTACCTGCTGATGCAGAGGAGTAAAATGAAGCGACCGCTGTGTTTGTGCGCATTATCCCTCGTAACCGGAATATTAACGGCATATCTCACCCATTCAGCACTTTTTATATTGCTTGGCATGTTGATCCTTGTTTTTGCCATTGCCGTCATTTATGCATATTCCAGGGACAACCTGCCCATATTGACATGTATTGTATTGTTTTATTCCCTTGGAGCAATAAGATTCTTGTATTTAGATAATATAAATACATCCAAATATGCCGATTTTGCGGGAAAACAGGTCAGAATAAAAGGTTTTGTGGACTCAGAACCGGATATAAGGGACTGGAAGGTAAGTTATTTTGTAAAAACGGAGGAAATAACACCGCTTGACGGGGAAGATAAAAATGAGAATGCAGGCATCAAATATGAAGGTACGGACGCCGCAGGTTTGGACACTAGCCCCCATCACAAGGGTTCATCCCGAAAGGTTAACGGCAGGATATTGCTTACCACCCCCAAAAAGGATGACATGAATCTCCTGGATTACGGACAGGGTATAGAAATCACCGGTACCCTGAAACTGCCAAAAGGTGCAAGAAACCCCGGTGGATTTGATTACCGCAGGTATTTGGCGATTTCCGGAACTTACGCAACAGTTTTTGCTCTGGACCATAACATAACCGGGAATATGACCGTAAGGCACGTAAATCCTCTGGTGAAGATGGGCTTAGCAATAAAAAGGAGAATGGTTGATACCATTGACAAAAGCCTTCCCCCTGAGCAGGCAGGGCTGTTAAACGGCATGATGATAGGATATAGGGGAGGGCTTACCAGGGATGCCGAGGCCTTTTTCAGCGATGCGGGGCTAAGCCATATAATGGCTGCATCGGGAATGAATGTAGCCTTTATCGCTTTTCCTCTTCTTTTTATATTGAAGAAGCTGCGTACCGAGCCCAGGGCCGCAAATGTGATTACCATAGTGGCGCTGATCCTGTTTTTGTTTGTTACCGGGTTTCAGCCGTCTATACTCAGGGCTGTCATAATGACCGTGGTAATATTGTCAGCACAGGTTATAAGAAGGGAAGCAGAAATATTTTCCAGCATTTCCCTTGCCTCCATCCTGATGCTTGCATGGAATCCGTACATGCTGTTCGATATAGGATTTCAGCTGTCCTTTGCGGCCACGATATCACTGGTGTTGTTTTATAAACGAATAAGGGAGTTTATGAATTTTAAGTTTCTGCCTCCGTTTATGGCTGAAATTATTGCCTGTACCCTTGCTGCCCAGGTGGGAGTGTTGCCCATAAGCGTATATTATTTCAATAAAATCTCCCTTGTTTCCATTTTCACAAATATCCTGGTAGTTCCCTTTGTGCAGCTTATCACGGTCATAGGGTTTGCAATGGCTGTGCTGGGGCAGATAAACATGGTTTTGTCCCAGCTTTTGGGTTATATAAATTACATATTCTTAACATTTATTTTGCTGGTGACAAAGATATCCGCCAAAATACCGTATGGAGTTGTAAGAGTTGTTACACCACCCGTTATGGTTTTGGTACTATACTATTTGCTTGTGATATTGTTCTTTTACCGAAGATCTTTGGGCAACCTGTATTTATCCGGTAACCGGTATCTTAAGCCGATTCTTCTTGCGATCATGTTCTGTGCCACGGCCGTCATGATTTTTGCCGTTTTTACGCCAAGGAATCTTAAAGTGATATTTATTGACGTAGGACAGGGGGATTCAGCCCTGATAAAGACTTCATGGGGCAGGACTGTGCTGATAGACGGAGGGGGTAAAAACAGGAACCTGGAAAGCGAAGCAGATACAGGGGAAATGATAGTAATACCGCTCCTTCTTGATGAAAGAGTGAGTAAGTTGGACCTTGTAGTGGCAACACACGGGCATGACGACCATATGGAGGGGCTTATGACGGTTCTTAAGGAGTTCAGAACCTCTGCCCTGGTCATACCCGACTGTGATGAGAATAAAGAGCTTAAAGAGCTGGTTGAGATTGCGAAGAAGAGAAATATTCCGGTAAAGGCCTGCGGGGCAGGAGACAGCATAATACTTGATGCAAATACCAGCTTAAGTGTGCTTCACCCTCAAAGGACGGTGTATTTGGATAACCCCCTTGTCATTAATAATCCTCTTATTATAAATAACCCTGCTGTCGGCAACAAGTCCCCCAATAGCAATAACTCTGTTGTCAACAACAACTCCCTTGTGCTGAAACTAACCTACAAAGATCTGGACGTGCTTTTTACAGGGGATATTGAAAAGGAAGCGGAGGGCATTCTGGTTGATTCAGGGGCGGATCTGGAAGCTGATGTACTGAAGGTTGCCCACCACGGATCCATAACTTCAACCAGCGATTTTTTCCTAAATAAAGTTATACCAAAGGCAGCCATAATATCGGTAGGTTCAAACAATTTCGGCCATCCTTCCGACATTGTGCTGGAACGCTTAAGAAGCAGCCGGACAGCCGTATACAGGACTGATGAACATGGCGCAGTTATTTTGACATCCGATGGTAAAAGGTTTAGAATTAAGACGATGTTTCAATAAAAAAGGAAACAGCATGAGATTAATTAAGGCGAAGGTGAATCCATGAGCATAAGCATTCTGAAAAAAGAACTGAAAGCCGGCATTATCAGGAATTTGTATCTTTTCTGCGGTCCTGAGGAATATTTGAAGAAATATTACCTGGACAGTATCAGGGACAAGCTTCTTTCAGAGAACCTCAGGGAAATGAACATGATGGTGCTGGAAGGCAAAGTTGAAATTGAAAAGCTGAAGGATTACTGTACGGCGCTGCCCATGTTTTCAGAACATAAAATGGTGATAGTCAAAAATTCCGGCTTTTTCAGGTCCCAGAGAAAGTCCGGTGAAGGGGATTCAGAAGCTACGGGTGAAAAAGAAAGCAAAAAAGATGAGCTGTCGGAATTTCTTGCAAACGTGCCTTCCTATACCTGCCTTGTTTTCGTTGAAGATGATGTCAACAGGAAGCTTAGGGCTGTAAATGCGATAAAAAAACACGGCCTGGTGGTGGAGTTTGATTATCAGAAGCCTGCGGACCTGGCAAAATGGGTAGTTAAGGTTTTCGAAGCCAACAAAAAGAAAATAGACATGGTAACGGCTTCCATGATTGTTGAAAACAGCGAACCTGGCATGACTGAGATTTTGAATGAAGTAAACAAAGTAATTTTGTTCGTGGGGGAAAGAACCAGGATAACCGATGATGATATCAAAAAGGTATGTACAAAATCCATAAAGAGCATGATATTCGACCTGACCGATGCAGCTGCGGAAAGGGACAGTTCCAAAGCGCTGAAGCTCCTCAATGATATGATTTCCCTTAAGGAACCCGTGCCAAAGATTTTTTTCATGCTGACCAGGCAGCTCAGGCTTGTTCTGCAGATGAAACTACTGACGGAAGAAGGCATGAGCACAAACCAGGCCATCTCCAGGATGCGTTTGACGCCTTATGCAGCCCGTAAGATTGTAAAGCAGGCGCAAGGTTTTTCTGCAGAAATGCTGAAGGAGGTTCTGGAAGAATGCCTGAAACTGGATGAGGCGGTCAAATCAGGCAGGCTGGAAGACAGAGCAGCAGTTGAGCTGCTTATAACAATGATGTCATTCCCGATAAAAACAAACTCCATAAAAACAAAAAAACGTACATAAGTACGTTTTTGTTTTGTGCTATTTATGATTGCTTGGCGGCGAGTGCTGCATTGAGTGCTTTAGCCAGCTTTGCCTTCTTTCTCGCAGCGGTGTTCTTATGCAGAATCTTCTTTGCTACAGCTTTATCTATATCCTTAACTGTCATCCTGAATATTTCAGCAGCCGCTGTGCTATTATTTGCAATGGCTTCCCTGCACTTCTTGATGGAAGTTTTCAGAGCAGACTTCCTTGATGCATTCCGTAATGCTTTTTTCCTGGAAACCTTAACCCTTTTTATTGCTGACTTAATATTCGGCAAACCTTTCACCTCCTGCGAGTTAATCAACACGAAACATTTTACCATGAACATTTTTAAATTGCAAGAGCCAGTAAGGTGTCATTAAAAATTTTTTGTTCCACCGTTACCGGTTGCGTTTTGCATTTCAGACAGCCAGATTTTTGCCAGGCGCAACCGTCCGTTTAAACCGGAACCTGTAAATATGACAACCCATGATTATCGGCACTTGTAAGTATAATAGCCCATGATTTGCGAATACTTTATTTGAGTCATGTAATGCAAAAGTATTTGGCGCTTAAAGCTTATCGAAAGGAATGGTTTGAAGTGAATAACGGAAATATAAGGACCGATTTGGTACTGGAAGCCAATGAGCTGATAAAGCAGCATGCTGTAAAGGAAATGCTTCAGGAACGTGGAGAGCCTCCGGGAGTTGACGTTGAGACCACGGGAGACGAGGATATAAAAATCACAAGAGTAAGGGTAACTTCACCTGAAGGAGAAGCAGCCATAGGGAAACCCATGGGTAACTATATTACCCTTGAAGTGCCCCGCCTGAAGGAAAATGACCAGGAACTGTATGAAAGAACCTGTAAGGCTCTGGCAAAGGAATTGGCAGGGGTAATCAATCTGGGAGAAAAATCCACGGTACTGGTGGTAGGACTGGGCAACTGGAATGTAACTCCTGATGCCCTCGGACCCAAGGTTGTATCCAGGATGATGGTAACCAGGCACCTGCTGGAATATGTACCTGATCAGATAGACAGCGGAGTCCGGCCTGTGTGTGCGGTAGCTCCCGGGGTCCTGGGCATTACGGGAATAGAGACCGGAGAAATTGTGAAAGGTATAGTGGAAAGGGTAAAACCCGATCTCATAATAGCCATTGACGCACTTGCTTCGAGAAAAACGGAGAGGGTAAGCACCACCATCCAGATTGCAGATACGGGCATATCACCGGGTTCCGGAGTGGGGAACAAAAGGATGCAGCTTTCAAAGGAAACCCTGGGTATTCCGGTAATTGCCATAGGAGTTCCTACCGTTGTGGATGCTGCCACCGTTGCCAACGACACCCTGGACCTTCTTATAGACGCCATGATAAAGGAAGCTCCTGAAGGTACTGAGTTTTATAAAATGTTAAAGAGCATAAACAGAGATGAAAAATACGCCCTCATACAGGAAGTTTTAAAGCCTTATGTAGGAAGCCTCATAGTCACCCCAAAAGAAATAGATGAATTGATAGACAAGATGGCAAGGGTTGTGGCAAACGGGTTAAACATAGCCTTGCATCAGGGCATCACCCTCGATGATGTGAACAGGTATATTAACTAGGTCCGGATACCTTCAGCAGTATATTCGTGAAAGGGAAAACCTTTCTTTTTTTTTGCTTAGATTGTATAATCTATATATATTCAAAAAGGTGGTAGACCTCAGGATGAAACATAATATGTTCAGATACCTGCTTATACTGATAGGTGTCGTTGTTCTGTGGAATACGATAATAATCAAGCCTTTAAAGATTTTTGCCGTTTTTCTTCATGAGCTGGGGCACTCACTTATGGCTCTGCTTTTCGGTTACGGAATAAGCGCATTCAGTGTCAGCTTCAATGAAAGCGGCTATACCGTAGTGCAGTCCAGGGGATGGTTTTCCACGTTCATGATTGCCAACGGAGGCTATCTTGGGAGCGTGATGTTTGCGCTGCTGATACTGTATCTTAAAAGGACTTCTTTTAAAAATTTCATCCTGGGTACGCTGGCAATTATCTTCATCACTGTAACGGTAAGGTTTTCGGGTTTTTCCTTTGCACTGGCGTATGCGATTTTCTTTGCCGTCTTTGTTCTGCTGCTTTATATGTTTCAAAAGGAAAAGCTCAATGACTGGGTTATTGATATATTAGGTGTATCCAGCGCTGCTTATGCCGTATACGACACATTCGTGGACACAATCCTCCTTCAGCTGAACGAACATTTCGGATTTACTGAGGGATGGAAAAGCCAGGGGATGACGGATGCGGTGCAGCTTGCCCGGATGACGCACATACCTGCGATAATATGGGGAATTATTTGGTTCGTGCTGGCTTTGCTTGCGATAAACTCCGCATTGATGGGAAAATCAAGAAGATAATGATGGATGAGATCGATAAGACAATGGTGGATAAATCAATAAAACAATGATGGATAATACAGTAAGACAGTGACGGAAAAAATAAGTCGATGACAGGAAAAATTCGGGAAGATAATAACAGAAAATCAGGAACGTAATGATACAAACGGAGGTACATATGGGTTCAAATATATCAAAAAGCATAGAAGAGAGGATAAAAGAATTAAGAGATTTGCTGAATTATCATAACTATAAGTATTACGTGGAGGATAATCCCGAAATAAGCGATTACGAGTATGATCTCTTATACCGGGAACTTGAAGAACTTGAAAGGCAAAGACCCGACCTGATTACTCCCGATTCTCCCACTCAAAGGGTAGGGGGAAAACCTCTTGAAGGCTTTCAGAAAGTGATCCATGAAGTACCGATGCAAAGCCTGGCAGACGTATTTAACCAGGAAGAATTGTATGCTTTTGACCAGAGAGTGAGGAGCGTTGTTGGTGACGACGTGGAATATGTAGTTGAGAAGAAAATTGACGGACTTTCGGTTTCTCTGGAGTATGAAAACGGCAGATTTGCAAGAGGGTCAACCCGGGGAGACGGAATTGTAGGGGAAGATGTAACCCAGAACCTCAAAACCATCAGATCAATTCCCCTTGTTCTGAAAGAGAACATACCTTTCATCGAAGTAAGAGGGGAAGTTTTCATGCCCAAAAAAGACTTCCTGAAGCTGAATGAAGAGCAGGAAGCATTGGGGCAGCCTCTTTTTGCAAATCCAAGAAATGCTGCAGCAGGCTCTCTCAGGCAGCTTGACCCGAGAATTACTGCAAAAAGAAAGCTGGACATATTTGTTTTTAACATACAAAGGGTTGAGGGCAGGACTTTCAGCACCCATTCGGAATCCCTGGAATACATGAAAAGCCTGGGTTTCAAGATCAGCCCCGGCTATAAGGTCTGCAAAAACATACGGGAAGCAATGTCCGAGATAGAGCGCATAGGGGAAGAAAGAGGAGAATTCCATTTTGAAATCGACGGTGCGGTAGTTAAGGTAAATTCCCTTTCCCAGAGAGAAGTGCTGGGAAGTACTTCAAAAACGCCCAGATGGGCGGTGGCATATAAGTATCCTCCTGAAATGAAACAGACGGTGATAAAGGATGTAGTTGTAAATGTGGGGAGGACAGGAGTTTTGACGCCCCTTGCCATCCTGGAACCGGTAAGGCTGGCGGGTACTACCGTTTCAAGGGCTACACTGCACAATATGGATTATATAACACAAAAGGATATACTCATAGGAGATACCGTCTGGGTGCAGAAAGCCGGGGACATAATACCCGAAGTTGTAGGGGTTGTGTTTGAAAAGAGAACGGGAAATGAGAGAAGATTTGAAATGCCCCTTGAATGTCCTGAGTGCCATTCGCCCGTAACGCGGGAGGAAGGGGAAGCGGCATACAGATGCACCGGAATCGAGTGCCCTGCCCAGATTTTCAGAAGCATAGTCCATTTTGCATCAAGGGATGCCATGAACATTGATGGTCTCGGTCCTGCACTGGTGGAAGCTTTGCTTGAAAAGGGGTTCATAAAGGATATTGCAGATTTATATTACCTGCATTTAAAAAAGGATTTCCTGGTTAGTATGGAAAGGATGGGCAAGAAGTCGGTAGAGAATCTCCTTGCCGCCATTGAAAGGTCAAAGTCCAACAATACAGACAGGCTGATATACGGTTTTGGAATAAGACATGTGGGACTTAGGGCAGCACAGCTCCTGAGTGAGAATTTCTCTTCCATAGATGAACTTGCAGAAGCCTCTGTGGATGATATAGTCAGGATTCCTGAATTTGGAGAAAAAATGGCTAAGAGTATTGTCATGTTTTTCAGGCATGAGCACACCAGGGACACCATCTCAAGGCTCAAGAAAGCCGGAGTAAACATGACAAGTATCAGGAGAAAACCTCTGAGGGACAACAGGTTTGAGGGGCTTACCTTTGTGCTTACCGGTACCCTTCCTTCATATACAAGAAGCCAGGCAACCGAAATAATAGAGAGCTTTGGAGGAAAAACCTCCGGCAGTGTATCAAAAAAGACTGATTTTGTCCTGGCGGGAGAGGATGCCGGAAGCAAGCTGGAAAAGGCAAAAAAGCTTGGAATAAAGATAATTGACGAAGAAGAATTCAGGAAGATGATTGAGTGAGGGACAATATCTCCTCCACAATCTTGCAGTTTTCGTAAACCTGATCTTTTTCCCTGGGGAACATGCCTACAATAACGGCATCTGTGGGTTTAATATTGTCAAAGGCTTCCTTGAAGGCTGCCCTTACCGTTTCGGTTGACCGGCATTTGCGTCCTGCGCCCAGTATCTTGAAGGCCAGGCAGGGCTTATCGGTTGATCGTATGGTCTTATACATTATGGGCTTATCCTCATCGTCGAAGGGCTCGCCTGCGTTCATGCGGCCGGTGATGGCAGAGCTTACCCGGTCAATTTTGCTCAGGTTGTAAACACAGGCCATATAGAAGTCTACATCCCAGTTGTGTTCTTCAGAATACTCTATTACTTCAGGCATGTGGGTACCAAGCCCCACCGGCTTTCCCGTGGCCCTTAATATTTTCAGCCTTCTGACAATCTCATCCATGTGGCCTCCCTTGAAAAGGCTGTCGGTAGCTGTGCCATGAAGATAAATGGCAATGGCCCTGTTCTTGACTATCTGGTTTACATTTCCCTCAAATGAGCTTAATTCCGATGCTGTCTGGGCTATCCACTGCATTTTGCCTCCGTCATTCCGGTATTCCCTGGCCACCCTGAAAAAGAAATTATCGCCCCTTACCTGAAATGTGTTGATGCCGCATTCTTCAGCCCGGAACAAGGTTTTTTTGATATTTTCCATGGTGAAGTAGTTAAGCATTTCTTCATTTTTCTCTTCATTTAAATGAGAATTACCGGCAAAGGGATTTCCCCCGATAATAAGTCTTGTGACTTCATGATCACCTATTTTAATTGTCGGAAGCATGGTTTCCCCTCCTGATTCTTTCTGCTGGACCTGCATAAACGGTCAATGCCTGGCACGGAAGTTATGAGTAAATCATTTGGCACAGAAATTTTGGATAAGTCACTGGGCACAGAAATCATTAAAGAGTCACTGAACACAGAAACTAATAAAGAGTCACTAGACGCAGAAATCATGAGTAAACCGTCTGCAGTGCATTAACTGAATGTTCAGAATCATTTGTAATGCTTTATTTAATAAGCCGTTTTCAATGCTTTAATTAAACAATTCGTCATCATGTGCAATTATAAAGCCGTAGAGGCAATTGCTCACTTTTTCAAGGAAACTGTAATCAATTTTATCAGGAGTATCCTCAGGGGTGTGAAGATATGAGGGAGCTACCTGGCCAATGGTTATGGATTTAATGCCGTTGGAGGAAAAGGACAGGTGGTCTCCGTTGTATTTTAGTCCGACGACCCGGCAGTCAAAGTTGTATTTTGAGAAATACATCTTGGTCAGGTTTATCAAGTTGCTACCTATGGTGGCATCTCCTACTATGATCAGTTCCTTATCCTCTTTACCGTGAAGGGATTCTAAATTTATGCAAATAATATTGTTGTAGACACCTTTTATTGTCTTTACAAAGGAGCTGCTGCCCTGAAGCCCGAATTCCTCTCCGTTGAAGGCACAAATTATTATATCGCAGAAAATTTCCTTATCTTTGGAAAACTCTTTAAGCTTTTTGGCAACATCAATCAGGATGGACAATCCCGAGCAGTTATCCACTGCCCCGTAATAAATCTTACCGTCCGCGCTTCCTATATGATCAAAATGTGCGCTGATCACAATTGCACTTTTTCGGTCTTTCCCGGGGATCATGCCTATTACATTGCTGGCGGTAACTTTATTTTCTTTAATGCCTAATTTTTGCCTTTGCTGATCAGTGAAAATATGCTCATATTGATGAAGGTATGAATTGTTGGCAAACCAATCCAGATGAAGCCTGAGAAATATTGATGCAATTTCCTCGGCAGCTCTGGCATTCTCTTCAGTCCCTGTAAGCCTGCCCTTATACTCTGCAGATGAAAACTTCCTTACCGTTTCTTCAATAGATGGGCATGACAGGCGGGCAGGTGAAGTGCCTGTCACCGATACATATTGCGTACTCTGATCTGAAATCTGTTCATTCTTTTTATATGCACAGTTTGATAGCAGTACTACTGCTGAAAGTAATACCGCTATGAATTTTATCTGCATGGATATACCTCATTTCTATCTGATGCAATATAATTATTCTCTGCTTTTTAGAAAAGTCCTTCATGTCTTCACCGATAATTTTCTGTATGGAATTGGAAGAGGGCTAAGCCCGCTGTTTGGGGCTTTGCCCTTAATAATATGATATGATTCAATTTATTCTTTTGTCTTCTTCAGTTTCAGATCTGTCACTTTTGGATCTTTTGCCGGTAAATAGCGTTGTAATTACTTTTTTGCGTTTTCAAGTTTTTCTATACCTATTTTAATTCTTCTTAAAGTTTCTTCCTTTCCAAGTATATCGGCAATCTCGATTGCACCGCCGGGGGATACTGCAAGCCCTGAAACGGCTGTACGAACGGGCCAAAGCATCTGACCGTTCTTTATCCCCATCTTCTGGGCCAGATTTAGCAGGGCATCCTGTATTGCCTGCTCATTCCACGTGCTCAACGCCTCCAGCACCGGAACTGCCGCTTTCAGGCTTTCGAGAGAGCTTTCCTCTGTTGTTTTCATTTTTTTATGGATATAAAGCTCAGTGCTGTACTCCGGAAGCTCCTGGAAAAATCCTATCATGGAAGGAATACTGCTGAATACCTCGGTTCTTGGCTGAAGCAGCTTGCTTATTTTCATCAGGTCTATTTTTTCGGAAGTTATGACTTTTTTATAATATGGCAGCGCATATTCGTGGAATTTTTCCAAGGGCAGCTTCCTGATGTATTCACCGTTCATCCAGGTAAGCTTATTTATATCAAAAACAGCAGGTGCTTTGCTTATTCCCTTGATGTCAAAAGCTTCCACAAGCTCGTCGAGGGTGAAAAACTCCTGGTTTGTCCCGGGGCTCCAGCCCAACAGGGCTACATAGTTTATGATTGCTTCCACCAGGTAGCCCATGGATATAAGGTCCTCAAAGGACGGGTCTCCGGCTCTCTTGCTGAGTTTCTGCCCTGATTCCTTTATTATCAGGGGTACGTGAATGTATGTGGGAATCTCCCAGCCAAATGCATTGTAAAGAAGGTTATACTTGGGGGCAGAGGAGAGGTACTCGTTGCCTCTTACCACATGAGTTATTCTCATCAGGTGGTCGTCTATAACATTTGCAAAGTTATACGTCGGAAGACCGTCTGATTTTATAAGGATCTGATCCTCCAGCTCACTGTTATCTACGGTGATGGTGCCGTATACCACGTCTTCGAAACTGGTTTTTCCGGTATCGGGCATTTTCTGCCTTATGACGAAGGGCTGGCCTTCGGCAAGTCTTCTTTCCACTTCTTCCCTGCTTAGCTTAAGGCACCGACGATCGTACCTGTATGTCTGACCTGCGGCTTCCTGCTGAGCCTTCAGTTCCGCCAGTCTCTCCCTGGTGCAGAAGCAATAATATGCAGCCCCCATCTCAACCAGCTTTTTTGCATATTCCATATATATATGTTTTCTCTGGCTTTGGATATACGGGCCGTAGTCACCTCCCACATCCGGTCCTTCGTCATGCTGGAGGCCTGCCATTTTGAGGGTTTTATATATAACGTCTACGGCGCCTTCCACAAGCCTTTCCTGGTCTGTATCCTCGATTCTCAGAATAAATTTTCCGTTATATTTCCTGGCTATCAGGTATTCGTACAATGCAGTCCTAAGGTTGCCTATATGCATATAGCCTGTAGGACTCGGGGCATATCGCGTTCTTACCTCAGTTGCCATCCTTGACACTCCTTTCAGAATTTTTGTAATACCGAATTATTCAGTAATAATCTTTAACTTTAGCAATATTTTAAATTAGCAATAGCTTTGTTTTAGTAATAGCCTTTGAGAATAAACATTATTTAATAAGCAAAGCAGGTAAGGAATTCAGCAAAAACATTGGTATATAATAAATAAAACCTTTCATCCCTCTAGGACGAAAGGTTGTTCTTCCGCGGTACCACCTAAATTGGCAAAGCCCTCTTGTTTGCATTGTATAATGCTTTCGCCCTTTAACGGTGGCGCTGCCGTTCAGACTTCTCCGCACTAAGCGGTTTACAGCCGAATGCTCCGGAGCTTCCTTCAGTACCTTGCCATACCGATTTCCCAGCACCATCGGCTCTCTGAGATGGCTTAAGCACCTACTCTTCTCCATCCTTGCATATATATATTTAGTTTAAAATGATTATAATATTTTGCCATATGTGTGTCAAGGCTCCTTCTTCCTTATCCTGATGCCTCTCACATCCATACATTTCAAAAACAATATTCCATCAACAAAAAATAAACATAAATATATAAAATGAGGCAAAATAAACAAAACAAATATAAAAATACTAACATTTACAATGATATTCGCGCATGATAATATTAAGTAAGATATGGAGTATTATGTATTTGTGCAATAAAATTCACCAGTTTATGCAGCAAGATATATCTATGTATTTGTGCAATAAAATTCACCAGTTTATGCAGCAAGATATATCCACATATCGTAAATTCATGCCGCTCCATCATCTGCCTTAAGAAAACACAGTATATATATACCGTTCTGTCATACCGGGATGGGAGGTATTTATTTGAAACGCGGCTTTATCAGGCTTACAGCTATTCTTGTTATGATTTTGCTATCCTTTAATATATACGGCTGCGATACCAAGGAGGATGCAGTTCAGGAGGAAGAGCTGCCTGAGATGCCAAAACTGGAAAAAATGACATTAACCTTTTATTTTACAGGTGGTAGAGGCAGTCAACAGGAAGAAATTGAGAAAAAAGTGCGGGAAGTTCTTGATGAGATAGAAAAACGCGTGGAGTCTAATCTTAATGTAGTATTGGATTTCAGGTTTGTTGAAATAGAGAATATTGTTGAAACGTTTACCAAGATCCTGAAATCAGACGAGGATTTTGAGGCATTTGTCACTCGTACCGATTGGATAACTTCTTACATAGAAAAAGATCTTCTTCTTGACCTGACAAATATGTTCCAGGAATATGCACCCCAGTATTACGGTAAATTCACCCCCGGAGACCTCAGCCAGCTTACTTACGACGGGAAGTTGATGGCAATTCCTCCTTATATGCCCCGTACCAGGCGCATGTGTGTTGTTGTAAACAAGGATTTGATGAAAAAATATAGCATACCGGAGATACGGAATTATAATGACTATGAAGAGTTTCTCAAGACAATCAAAGAAAATGAACCTGATTTCAGGCCCGCAAGTATGTTATATCCATCTACGTGGCTGTTTACGGAATCTTTTGGCTATGACGCCTTTGCTTATTATTTAGTTCAAAAATGGGATGACCCGGAAATGAAGCTGATACCCTGGGAGCAGACGGATGCATTCAGAGAATCTGTACAGATGTTCAAAAGGTGGATAGATAACGGTTATGTTGCTGCTTCCGGAATAGGCGCATCAGGACTAAGTACTACCAGGACATTAACTAGCGTGGATCATTCAATAATATTGGATGCCGATACCATAATGGCCGATGCGTCCAGTGTTAATAACCAAGAAATTGATATATATCCTCTTTATATGGATAAATTTACGGCTGCCTTCAAAGCGATGTACAATGTAATTTTATTCAATAAAAATGCAGCTAACCCGGAACGAGCCTTAATGTTTATTAACTGGGTCCATTTAAATCAGGAAAATTATAAACTGTTTATGTATGGCATCGAGGGTAAGCATTACGAGATAATTAATGGACGCATCTCCCTCCCCCCGGCTGAAGAGAATCCATTTGGGTTCTTTTGGCCGGCTTATGCAGATGCATTCAAGGATGCCGACCTGATGCCCCCATTGGTTTCCGAGCCTCCGGGATATAGGGAGCTTTTGCAAAAACTAATGAAGAATAGCAGGGAAAGTCCTTCCAAAGGTTTCAGGTGGGAAATGGATGATTTGTTGAAGGATATTGTCCAAAAAAGAACAGAAGCCTTCGAGAAGTTTGAAAAGTATTTAAGTATCAAAGGGGCACATATTGATGTGGACAGGTTTATCAGGGAGCAGGAGGAAATAGGTGCCAATTACCTGGCACAGGAGCTTTCAAAGCAGCTGTATGAGTGGAAAATGAAGCAGGACTAAGCGTCCACGCGGCTTTGT
>JAMNYG010000186.1 GCA_023622945.1 Bacillota bacterium
TCCCGGTCCCGGGGTAGGGGTAGGTGTAGGAGAAGGCTGAGGAGTGGGGGTAGGCTCAGGAGTGGGTTCTACTTCAATTACTACTCCCGCAGTTGCTGCTTCTACAGCATCAATATCAGCGCCCAAATCCTTGCCGTCAGTGCCTGCGTTCCTGAATGGACTGGATTCAGACAGCCGGTAGTCGCCTCCTTCCAGGTCAACAAAGCCCACATCATTGAGGGTGGCCGGGAAGTAGTTTCCGGGATACTTGTTGTAATATGCCGGGTTACCTCCCGCAAGTACGTTTTTAATAAACACGGAACCGGGGAAGTAGTAATCCAGGCAGGGATTTCCGGTACCAACGCCACTTCCGAACACACCGTACTGATTGTGTGGCGTTATATTATTCGTATATACAAAACCGGTATTGGGCTGGTAATCACTCAATATAATGCTGCCGCCCTGGAAAGCCGTGTTATGGTCTATTATCAGGTCTGAATTTCCGTTGCATATCAGGTACAGTACTCCTTTTACCCCGACAAACAGGTTGTCCTTTATCATTATCCTTTTCGCAGTGGTTGCGCTGAAACCGTCGTCTATTCCCAAAATATTTATTCCATGATCGGTGTTGCGCAGTATATTGTTTGTAAATATTACGTCTTCAACGGTGTGCCACTGGCTGCATGTCGGGTTTTCACCGCGAGGTGTGAATAGTATGGCATAACCGCTCTGTGCATGAGCCCAGTTGTTCTCGAATACATTGCCTTCTACCAGGACGCGTTTTGCATTCTTAAGCTCAAATATATTTTTTACAGACCAATTGATTCCACCGTAGCTGGGATCTCCTATCTTCCAGGATAAAGGCTTGAAGAAATGGTTTCGGCGTATTTCTATATCTGCCGGGACAAGATCGGGGCTGTTGGAGGGCGCTCCGCCGAACATAACATTCTCAGTTGCAGCTTCAAGATAGTTATTGACTATCTTAAAGGGACCTGGTCCATTCCATCCGCAGATTGCCTGGTTGTCAAAGCCTACTACGTGACAGTCGGATATGTAGGAGTCAATAACAGATGTTCTTGCACTGTTCAAAGCGATACCGCGCAGTAAGGCTCCCGTTTTATTACCATGTATATAGCACCTGTCGATCACTATATCATGCGGTACCTGCGAAAGCTCCGTTTGCAGTGATGACCCATCATCTGCCAGATATTCAAGGTGAATAAGACTCCATGTAATCCTGTCGGTCCGGGTATTGGTCATGGTTACTTCAATTCCTACTAGACGGTAATGGTGTGCACCTTTTTCGGTGGTAATTGCCGGCATCTGGTCGGGAGTGACAATCTTGGGCATATTGTAGCCATCCCAGGGCGAAACTCTGGTACCCGGCGGAGGGAGTTTTGAGTATTCCGACGATCTTATATATATCCAGTCACTGCCTTCCTTGTAGGGCAGCTTGAAATGGCCTGTGAAGGTAGCACCTGCCTCCAGTTCTATTATGTCGCCGGGGTTTGCCTGGTCTAGCGCTGCCTGCAGATCACCGCCTGCCGGTACAAAAATCACATTTCCACCCGTCGGCGGGTCATAGGTGGTATCCAGAAAAACCCGTGGTGGTTCAGGAGTGGCCACGTTAATCGGCGGTATTGAAACGTCTGGTGTAGGCGAAGGTGTTGTAGTTGGCGTAACTGTAGGTTCGGGTGTAGGCGAAGGTGTAGTAGAGGGGGTAGCCGTAGGCTCTTCGGAAGGCGAAGGTGTCGGTTCAGGTGTCACCGTAGGTTGGGTACCTTCTCTGTAGGTTATCTCCAGTTTGGGCCTGTATGTGATTTTGTCTTCCGGCACTTCGTCATGGTTTTCACACTGGTTGGATGCAAAAACTATGAATACGCCGCTGCCTTTCCTGGCTCTTACGTACCATCCCTGGTTGACCGCGGTACCACTGACCCATGCCTGTACATCATCCTTGAGATCGCTGGAGCAATACCAGGCATCCGGTGGCGTGCTGCCTATTTCTATGCTTCCTGTTGGAACAGGACTTCCTCCGACACTGTATACAGAATCCAGAATGTTACTGCCATATTCATTCGTCCAGCTTACTGCATCGCTGTAGTCCGGCGCGCTGCCATTCCTCTTCAGAAATGCCGCTCCTGAAGTTCTGTACTCTGAAACATTATCTCCTTCTCCCCACATCCCTTTGTTGTCGTCATCGGTAATTCTGTAGAGGTCAATTACACCGGGGCTAAGAGTACCCCAAACACCATACAGGCAGAGCTTTGCGGATATTATTTCAGAACCGGCCGGTATCTGGCTGACATCAAAGTATATAAGGCCGTTGACACAGAATCCGCCGTCATCCTCTATTCTCATGCTTGGAGACATACCCTGCGCATAATAACCCATCCAGCCGGAGTCATGGGACGGAGGATATTCCCTTATATAGGATACATCCTTACTTCCATCATACCCATTCAGCCCATTCTGCAGTACAATGGTTTTGATTTCCGATTCTGGATTTGGGTTTAACTCTTCAGCAGCATAAACTGGGCTCCCCTGTAGTGTTGCAGGAAATGTACCTACAATAAACAGTACAAGAGCCAAAAATACCGACAACCGCTTTGCCCGTCGCATCGTTTCATCCCCTTTCATTTATTTTTGAAAATGTTTGTTATGCTTACTGCCGGAAGCAATGCACATGTGAGTTCCGGAATACTATGGCTGTTAGTAACACAGCGGCGTGCCTGCTAGTTCCACAACAGCCTGTCTGTTACTGCAGGTGATGAACTTCCCATGTACATCTCTTTGCAGAAAGCATAATCCATTCATTATATATTATACAATTTATGGTAAAATTTTACAATATTTTTCTGCTGTTGTCGATTGCAGCATCATAGGTATGTGGAAATAAAACTATAAGGGAAATAAACTATACAAGGAAAATAAATCTGAAGGAAGGAAGTTGTAACTACACCGCATGGTGTATATGAGCATCATCCGGAGGAGTTCATCAATATTCCGAAGTCTTAAGTATTGAGGATCAGGTCTGAAACATCTTACCTTAGCAGATCTGAAATATCTTTTTGGCAGGTCTGAAATATCTTTCTTCAGCAGGTCTGAAAGACCTGTAACTGGATCAGAATATCCATTTCAGAAAAGTTTCAGACCTGATTCTTTTTAGTGATGTTTTAAATTCATCATAAGGTTCATCAATTATACTCCCTGTTAATTAATCCATATATTAATTAATCCATGCTATTAATGTCCCGCTTTTACAGCTTGTTCCTCCTGTGCTGTGGGTACAGACAGTCTTTCACCAAAGAAAGGACGAATTTTAACGATAAATATCAATGAAATCAAGGCTATAATAAAAATCATGCTTTCAACTGCAAATACGGAAACACTATTTATCTGCATGATTCCTGTCAGGAAATCCGTTAAAAAGTGTAAAAAGGTTGCCAGTAAGTATCCGAACAGAGTTTTTCCCCTGATGATAAACAAGGTTAACAGGATGGAAACAGCAATGTGAAATATCATCGCAAAAACTCTCTCAATGCCTGCCATCAAAAATAATACTGGAGATGCGTCTGTCAGCTGGCTGCGTATTATTTCGGTCAGATCAGGGTTGCTTGGAACAATTAAGGATAACTTGCCGTTATTTATTAGGAAGCTGATAATAAGATTAATCATATAGGTTATTCCTGTAATTGTCATGGATTCTATACCTCCATGACCTGCACCTGAAACAAGACCGGTCATATATGACAGCTTATCGGCCAATGCTTTCTTTAAAACAATGAGTCTGCCTGTAGATTCAAATAAACCTGCCGTCAGTGCCAATATAAAAACATAAAGATATGGATAGGCTTTGGCAAATCGGTTGAAAACACCTAAGGCCCCCAAAATTTGCAACAAAGGTATTCTTATGACAAGCTGTGGTATAAAAAAACCTAATGCTCCGATAACCCAAATACTGAACACGTTTTTTTCCCTCTTTTGCAAAATAAGCAGGAAAATAACAGGCAGGAACAAACTGAGAAATAATGTGATACACATAAATAGTACAGATAATGCAGGAACCATACAGATTCACTCCTTTGAATAACTTTTTAATAAAACTTGTATGTTTTTTACTAAAACTTTGTTCAATTTATTTAATAAAACTTTGTTCAACTTACAGCCTAAAATAAGTAAAAATTTTAAAAAGAATATTAGAAATAAAAGTTTACTTAAATAGTTATTCTCAGAAGTATTATCAATAAGAATTTTCTGTTAATAAGAATCCCCTAAAGCTTTATATATTTTTCTATTCTACAACTGTTTAGAATTTCCTTTTCAGTATATTCAATAAAATCAAAGAATGTAAAAACTACATATCTGAACCATACTCTTCTAATTTTAACGATGAATCTTTTGCTGTTTGTCCATGGTTCAATTCCTATAGCTTTTTGTTGGCCTCAAATCTTTGCATTGGCAATATCCAAAGACTAAGGCCACCATTTGGCTTAATATTATTTAAGTTTCTTCATTGTTGACATAACCTTACTAAATTGATAAGATTTTATGAGGAATGATGCTGCATAAAACTGTTTTCAGAAATAAACATTGTGTAAGGGGAAAGGTATAATGTCACATAACGAAATAGACATCAAAATATTTGCGGGGAGTTCAAGTATAAGTTTTGCCGAAAAAATGTGCAAATACCTCGGAACAGAACTTGGACGATCCCAAACCATCAAATTTTCAGAAGGTAATACGTTTGTAAAAATTCTTGAAAAGGTCAGGGATAAAGACGTTTATATCGTTCAGACCGTAGGTCTCAATCCGAACGACGATTTTATGGAGCTTATATTTTGGATTGATGCATTCAAAAGATCAAGCGCCAGTTCAGTGACAGCAATTCTGCCTTATTTCAGCTATGCCAAAGGAGACAAAAAAGACGAACCAAGAGTATCGATCAGAGCTCGAGTTTGTGCGGACTGTCTCGAGGTTGTCGGGGTAGACCGAATAATTACAATGGACCTGCACAGCCCGCAAATCCAAGGTTTTTTCAAGAAGCCGGTTGATCACCTGTATGGAATGCCGATTCTATGTAAGTATATAAAGTCAAAAAACATAGAGAATATGGTCGTAGTTTCACCAGATGCAGGGTTTGCAAAAAATGCAAGAAAATTTGCAGCAGCTCTCAAAGCTCCAACTGCAATAGGAGACAAAACACGCAGAGGTCACGATGAAAAGGCAGAAATACTTGAAATAATAGGGGATGTTAAAGGCAAGAATGCAATAATCGTGGATGACTTTACTATCAGTTGCGGCACACTGACTGATACCGCACGTGCCTTAAAAGAGCATGGCGCAGAAAAAATTTATGCATGCGTATCTCACGCACTCCTGGGAGAAAAAGGGCTTAAAGCTTTGGAAAATAGCGTAATTGAAGAGCTTATAATCACTGATACGGTTGAAAACAAGTTGGCTTTCAATCATCCTAAAGTAAAAGTAGTATCAGTGGCTCCTCTTTTTGCAGAAGCTGTAAAAATAATTCACAACAGGGATTCCTTAAGCCAGCTTTTTGACAGTGTTGATTTATAATTTTTTTAATACACTGAAAGCCACACCCATAAATTTTTCCAAGAATATAGAGCTCTGGTTTTTTAATGAATACAGGGCTCTTTCTGTTTATTTGCTTCGTTTAACAGTCCTCATGAACTTTTATGAGTTTTAATTATCATACTTTCTCGGCATAGATTTCCTTGTCACTTCATTGAAGTTTAAAATTAATGCCAACGGATTAGAAGTCCGTTGGCATTACTGTTTTAATTTCTTATAGGTAGGCTACAAATTTAATTCCTTATAGGTAGGCTACAAATTATTACTGCTGATAATGGTATTGTTGCATTGTTTCAATTCCTTACAGGTAAACTACAAACCCGTTTGACCAGTATGAAATCAGGGCTTTGTTATTTATATTATAAGCTGCTGGACAGGCTTCGTAAATAGACAAAATCCTTAAGATCCATATGCTATAAGCAAAAGAAAATTTCAAAATTTGTCGCCGAACCCCGGAGGTTTTATGCTGTCAGAGGTCGACGGCAATTAATAATGTATTCCTTTATCGAGTTAATTCACAAGTTTCATAGGTTTTTTCATGAAGTTAATTAAACCTGCGAATAGATATTAAGATAGGTATTAAAAAAAGTTTATTTAACATCCAGTCTTATTTATACACTCTGGGACCATCTTCGGGAATAAACTTGAAAATTTCTTCAAACAGTATAAAGTGGCAATCAAGAATGTTGTCCAGCGAGTATTCATGATCCTTGTAATCAAATGCTTCATGGGATTCATATATTATACTTATCGCTCCACACATATGGTGGATTGCTGCGGTAGTCTGAAATTCTTCAGGAGGATAAGGCTTTTTGTCCACCTGATAGCTTTCATGTTCTTCTAATGAATAATAATTAAACCCGGCTTTTATGAAGCGCTCTTCAAGCCTTTTATCAAAGCGATGTATTTTTTCATCGATAAACTGCGGCAGATAAGCCTGTGATAAAAGCTTGCCATGCCTGTGGCATCCCGTATGAAGCAGAGCAACAAAGTCAGGAGCTTCCTGGTCAATCATCTCCATAAGGCTCCTGTTTTCACTGGCCATGGGCACAAAAAGATTATCTATATTCAGGTTTACCCCATCGTCATTATAATAAGCTCCCAGGAATCCAACATCATCAAGCACCGGATGTATTTTGAAGCTGTCCCTGTAACTTATCAGGGTTCCATCTTTCCACGTACCATGTTTATAATATGTAACCTCTTCCTTACTTACCTCAGAAACAGCATTAAACGGAACCCTGGCTCTTCCGTCAGGATTGAAGCAAGGTATCAAAAGGATTCTATAATTGTCCATGATTTGGGAAATATATTTCCACTCTTTACCTCTTAAGTCCTTTCCCGTTTCAAGGACCTGAATCAAATTAAGTACGGCGGTAATCCCTTCGACTTCACCGCCATGAGTCCCTGCCACCAGTATGACAACCGGCTTGATATCCCCTGTTTTATTTGCATACACGGAAAGATCTCCATATGCGCAGGCGGAACTGTAATTTGCTTTTCTTTTCATGTCCTGCTTGATGCCATATTCAACCAGATAAATATCCCTTCCCCCGGCTGAAGTGGTAAGAACTCTTACTTTTCCCTTCTTTACGTTGTCCATCATTGCTTTTATTCTGTCGAGGCTGTTTTCCCAGAATTCGGGCACCCTGTTTGACATAAAATTCACTCCCTCAATTTCAAAATTGACTCAGTATCTTACCCTGTCATCATTTCTTTCTCTGCATCTCACAAGACCTAATACAATATGTGTGCCTTTATAATCATAATACTTTCGTTTTAGGGGGATAAAAACTTAAATCATCAAAGTTGCCATTAGGTTTTAGAAGGTTTCAATTCCTTATAGGCAGAATACAAACTTCCGTTCATTTCAAACCCGTAATGAAGAAAAACACCTTCTATTCCTCACAGGCAAGCTACAAACCCTTCTGACCGGCATAAAATCAAGGTTTTGTCATTTACATTATAAGCTGATAGGTAGACATTGTAAATATGGAAAATTCTGCATCATTTGCGCTGTAAGTAAAAGAAAGCTGCAGGAGTTTTCTTCGATCTCCGCGATTTTTCAATTGAAGATGGTCGGCAATTAATCAGGCAATTATTTAGGAAGATTGCAGCCTTTGTGCGAATAAGCAGGACTGATTTTTATTTCCTTTTGATATTCTTAATATTAATTGTCACATACTTCTTATACTTATCCGGATGCCGGTTTGTGCCTGGCAACCAAGAGCATAATAATATTTAAAATGATTATGACAATAATCAGGATCGCAATTTTGACCCAGGTCAAAGTAACCTGCGACAAATCCAGGTATACTAAATCCAGAAAACAAGAAAGAGGGAGAGATTATGGATAACAGGCAAGCTTTTGATTTAATGAAGGCAAAGCATTTTAAGACGTTGGAGCAGTATATACCTATTGTCGCAAGAGTACATGGAAAAAGTCATCCCGAGTTTTATGAAGTTAAGAAGATCTTTGACATGATGGCCAAAAAAATAAAAGAATCAAAGCCACAAGCACCGGACCTGGACCAGGAGTTTAAAAAATTGCGTGAGGTTACAAGCGGTTACACTGTCCCTGATGATGTATGTGAAAGCTATGAGGCGGTTTACAACATGCTGGCAGAGCTGGACAAGGCATATTACGCCTGATGGAAAAAGTTTGATTGAAAAAACTTGGAAAACAAGGGGGGGTGATGTGATGCAGAGATTCATACTCGGTAAGAAGAACCTGATAGCATTAATCAGTGCCGTTTTAATAGCCATAGGATTTACAAGTTCGCTGGGATTTAAAAATGAAACCTTGGCTGTTATGGCGTTTGTTACAGCTTCAGTTTTAGGTGCCACACCTATCGCCATACAGGCATACCAGGCATTAAAGGTTAAGGTTGTCAGCATTGATGTTTTGGTTACAATTGCCGTAATAGGCGCATTTATCGTCCAAAACTTTGAGGAATCCGCCGTTGTTACTTTCCTGTTTCTTTTCGGCGCATTTCTGGAACAGCGCACATTAAACAAAACCCGCTCTGCCATCAAAGAACTCACCGAAATGGCGCCTGAAAGCGCCTTAAAACAAATGCCAGACGGAGAGTTTGAAGAAGTTGATGTGGATGAAGTGGAAGTCGGAGACATTTTATTGGTGAAAACCGGAGCAAAGATACCTGTGGATGGCATCATCATATCCGGTGAGGGCAGCATTAACGAGGCAAGCATCACGGGAGAATCACTGCCTGTCTTAAAAGAAAAAGGCTCCACTGTATTTGCAGGTACAATCCTTGATAACGGGACCATTCAGATTGTCGCTGACCGTGTTGGTGAAGATACAACCTTCAGCAAAATTATTGAACTGGTAGAGGAAGCTCAGGATTCCAAATCAAAGGCAGAACGTTTTATAGACCGATTCTCCAAATACTACACTCCAGTCGTTCTCTTCATAGGACTTGTTGTTTGGGTATTTTCTCAGGATCTTGAACTTGCCATTACCATTCTTGTCCTGGGCTGCCCCGGAGCATTGGTAATCGGGGTTCCGGTATCCAATGTTGCCGGCATTGGAAACGGGGCAAGACACGGCATATTGTTTAAAGGCAGCGAGGTCATCGGGAATTTCAGCCGGCTGGATACCATGGTGTTTGACAAAACCGGTACGCTTACCATCGGGAAACCATCGGTTTCTGAGAAAGCTTATTACGGAGAACATATCGAAAAGACTTTGGGATATCTTGCAAGCATTGAACGGGAATCCGACCACCCTCTTGCAAAAGCAATATTGGAAGAAATCGGTGACACCACATTTTTTCCGGTACAAAACACCGAAGTTGTAAAAGGCAG
This sequence comes from Bacillota bacterium, assembly GCA_023622945.1. GTDB lineage: Bacteria > Bacillota > Clostridia > Acetivibrionales > JAMNYG01 > JAMNYG01. The sequence continues at coordinate 9,403 of JAMNYG010000186.1, forward strand.
CGGAATCATAGCCACAGTGGATGGACACAGGGTTACGGTTGGTAATGTGGCACTGATGGAAAAGGAAGGCGTTTCATTCAGTACGCAGGTTAAAGCAGATATAGATCGTTTTGAGAGAAACGGCAACTCCCTTGTGCTGACCGCTGTTGACGGTGAACTTAAGGTGCTGATGGGAATTCGCGATCAATTGCGTCCCGGTGTGAAGGAAGATTTGGCAAGGCTTAAAAAATTGGGCGTTAAGAACCTTGTGATGCTGTCAGGCGACAATCAGGCAACTGTTGATTTGGTAAGTCGTGAACTTGGGCTTACTGAAGCTCATGGAGATATGCTGCCCGAGGATAAATCTGCTTATATCAAAAAGCTGATTGAAGAAAAAAAACAAATCGTCGCTTTCATCGGTGACGGAGTGAATGACAGCCCCTCTTTGGCTTTGGCACACATCGGTATCGCCATGGGAAACGGAACTGACGTAGCCATTGAAACCTCCGATATCGTGTTGATGAACTCAGATTTCAGCCTTTTACCCCATGCTTTGGGTCTTGCAAAAGCCACAGTAAGAAACATGAGGCAGAATATATTTATTGCCATAGGAGTTGTTTTATTTCTGCTCATCAACGTATTATTCAGCGAATGGATGAATATGTCCATAGGTATGCTGGTACACGAAGGTAGTATCTTGGTGGTTATTCTGAACGGTATGAGACTTCTTAGGTTTAAGCTAAGAAAAAATTAACCTGGAAATATAAAACTAATCCAGCTATTACAAGAAATTAAGCTGGCTATCACAAGTTATTAAAAAATTAAGCTAACCATAGATTAACTAAATTATCATATTATGAAAGGAAGGATCTTCATGAAAAAAGCAACCATTCAATTAGAAACACTAACTTGTCCGTCCTGCGCATTAAAAATAGAAGGCGCAGTAAAGGCTCTTGACGGTGTAGCAAAAGAAAGCGTACAGGTATTATTTAATTCCAGCAAAGTAAAGCTCGATTTTGATGAAACAAAACTATCAGTAGAGGATATTGAAAAAGCCATCACGGCACTAGGATACGAGGTTAAAAAATCTCAGGTGAAATAATACAGTTGAAATAATAAATGTACTCTGTAATACACGAACTCCAAATAAAAACAATTAAAAGTGATCCCCCAAGTAAGCTTAATAAAGCCCTTGGGGGATCTTTTTTAAAGAAGTTAGCGGGTTGTCAATCATATAGTTTCATGAAATATTGACATAATATCGTTTTCGAAATGTACCCGATATATGTATCGGTATGTGCGTCTGAATTCCTTATAGGTCAACTGCTAATTTCAGCGAGATTTCAAAGGCAGAATTTTTTCTCTCTATCCCTTACACCGGGCTTAAAAAGATAAGCTCACTAAAACCATTTTTTTATCAATTATTATAAATATACAGGTAAACTTTGTAAAAAGAAACAATTAATCAATCTTTTTGTATTTTCCAAAGAACTCCATGATTTTGAACGCTTTAATTCCCCACAGGCAGGCTTCAAACTAAAGACAAATATCTATGGGAAGCAATCGTAGACCAGTTTCAATTCCTCATAGGTAGGCTACAAAC
>JAMNYG010000057.1 GCA_023622945.1 Bacillota bacterium
CTCTCCCTTAAGGTATCTGTAGTAATGCCTCTGAACAGTACCGTGTGCAGCTTCATACTCATAGTATCCTTCAGGAGAAACAAGCACGGATGTCATCATGGCAAGGCTTCCAAACGCGGTAGCAACCATATCGGACATTACATCCCCGTCGTAATTCTTGCATGCCCACACCATGCCGCCTTCCGATTTCATAACACCGGCTACCGCATCGTCAATAAGCTTGTAATAGTAGGAAATGCCTGCAGCCTCAAATTTATCCTTGTACTCATTTTCATACATCTCATCAAAAATATCTTTAAAGGTATGGTCATACTTTTTTGATATGGTCTGCTTTGCACCAAACCACAGATCCTGCCTGGTTTCCATGGCATAGCTGAAGCAAGCCCTTGCAAAACTCTTTATCGAGCTGTCAAGGTTATGCATGCCCAGCACAATACCCGGTTCTTTAAATTCATGTATTGTCTGTCTCAAAACCTCTCCCGTATCCGAAGTAAAGACCAGTTCTGCCTTTCCGGGACCTTCTATCCTGTATTCCACATCCTTGTATATATCGCCATAGGCGTGCCTTGCTATTGTAATGGGCTTTTTCCATGACCTGACCAAAGGCTTTATGCTGCTGACAATTATCGGAGCCCTAAACACCGTTCCGTCCAGTATTGCCCTGATGGTGGCATTGGGACTTCTCCACATCTGTTTCAGGTTGTACTCTTTTACCCTTGCTGCATCAGGCGTTATGGTAGCACATTTTACTGCAACGCCGTATCTTTTTGTAGCCAGGGCGGCATCTATGGTTACCTGGTCATCGGTCTTGTCCCTGTTTTCCAGGCCGAGATCATAATACTCGGTCTTCAGTTCTATGTAGGGCTCAAGCAGTATCTCCTTTATCATTCTCCACATGACCCTTGTCATTTCATCTCCATCCATTTCGACAAGGGGGGTTTTCATTTTTATCTTTTCAGCCATTCTATCCTCTCCATTTAATGTTCTGATTTTTAGTATTCTAACTCTTCCAGTATTTTAACTTTTTTAAGGCATTCTAGCTTTTCAGTATTCTAACTTAACGTGTTGTGCTGGCTTATGGGAAATGATATGCTATCATACACGTTAACTTCATATTCCTCAGTTGACTAAACCCTGAACGAAGAAAACTAAAATTCAGCTGACTTTGTTGTCCTGGGGAAAGGAATGACATCCCTTATATTGCCCATTCCGGTAAGGTACATTATTGCCCTTTCGAAGCCAAGGCCAAATCCTGCATGCTTTGTGCCTCCAAACTTTCTTAGGTCAAGATACCACCAGTAATCTTCCTTCCTAAGTCCCAGCTCTTCAATGCGTTTCAGCAGGTAATCGTACCTTTCCTCCCTCTGGCTTCCCCCTATAATTTCACCTACGCCGGGTACAAGCAAGTCCATGGCTGCAACGGTTTTATTGTCATCATTCAGCCTCATGTAAAACGCTTTGATATCCTTTGGATAATCGGTCACAAAAACAGGCTTGTTGAATATTTTCTCGGTAAGGAATCTTTCGTGTTCTGTCTGCAGGTCACAGCCCCAGGCCACAGGGAATGTAAAACGTTCCTTCTCCTTTTCAAGGATCTTAATGGCATCGGTGTAAGTCACATGGGCAAATTCAGAATTTATTATATTCTGCAGCCTGTCAAGCAGTCCCTTGTCTATAAAGGTGTTGAAGAATTCCATTTCTTCGGGAGCATTTTCAAGAACGTAACTGAAAACGTACTTCACCATGCTTTCCGCAAGCTCCATGTCATCGTTGAGATCGGCAAAGGCCATTTCAGGTTCTATCATCCAAAACTCAGCCGCATGTCTTGTGGTATTTGAGTTCTCCGCTCTGAACGTAGGACCAAAGGTATACACGTTGCGAAATGCCATACAGTATGTCTCCAGTGCCAACTGTCCGCTTACGGTCAGATATGCTTCCCTTCCAAAGAAGTCCTTGGAAAAATCGACATGACCTTCTTTATCCCTGGGAGGGTCCTGCATGTCCAGAGTGGTTACCCTGAACATCTCACCGGCGCCTTCACAGTCGCTTGAGGTAATTATCGGGGTGTGCACATAAACAAAGCCTCTTTCCTGGAAGAACCTATGAATTGCATAAGCTGCAATGGAGCGCACCCTGAAAACGGCTGAAAATGTATTGGTCCTCGGGCGAAGATGTGCTATCTCCCTTAAAAACTCAAAGGAATGCCTTTTCTTTTGCAGGGGATATTCAGGAGGGCAGGATCCTTCTATTTCTATCTTCCGGGCTTTCATTTCAAAAGGCTGCTTGGCACCGGGTGTCTCAACGATTTCTCCCTGGGCTGTTATGGATGACCCTACATTGAGCTTTGCAATCTCCTTAAAGTTGTCGATCATGCCTTCTTCAAAAACAATCTGAAGATTTTTAAAAAAAGTCCCGTCGTTCAGCTCAATAAATCCGATCACTTTGGAATCACGCAGTGTCCTGATCCATCCTGATATCTGCACGGTCTTATTAAAATATTTCTCAGGTTCTCTGTAAATCTGCTTTATTGTTACACTGTCCATTTCCTCTCCCGTCTCCTTTTCTCGAAAAATTCATGCTGAATCAGCATTGTATAATTTATTCTAAAGCAGCAGAATACCTGCATCTTCACACATTTTAATCATCTCCTCGGGCCATACTGAGGCTTGTACTTCCCCTATATGAGCTTTCCCGAGGAGATACATGCAAATCCTTGACTGTCCTATACCTCCTCCTATGGTATAGGGGAGCTTTCTCTCCAGGAGGCTTCTGTGGAACTCCAGGTTCAGCCGCTCTTCACAACCGGCAATTTTCAGCTGTTCAACAAGGGAACCTTCGTCCACCCTTATGCCCATTGAGGAAACTTCAAACGCCTTCTCAAGAATAGGATACCAAAAAATAATATCCCCATTCAAATTCCAGTCGTCGTAATCGGGAGCCCTTCCGTCATGTTTTTTTCCGGACTTGAGAAAACCTCCGATCTTCATTATGAACACCGCTTTATGCTCCCTGGCGACGGCATCTTCCCTCTCCTTGGGACTAAGGTCGGGATACATATCCTCAAGCTGCTGGGTTGTCACAAAAGTTATTTCCCCGGGAAGAAACCTGTCAAGTTCAGGATAAAGGGAGCATATAAAGTCCTCGGTCCTCTTAAATACGTTGAATATTTTCGTCACAATTTCCTTCAGCGTATCCTCGTTTCTTTGCTCCCTGGTGATGATCTTCTCCCAGTCCCACTGGTCCACATATATGGAATGAAGGTTGTCCAGCTGCTCATCCCTGCGTATGGCATTCATATCCGTATACAAACCTTCTCCTACTCCGAAGCCGTATTTTTTAAGAGCCATTCTCTTCCACTTTGCCAGGGACTGCACTATTTCCACCGTCTTGTCTCCCATATCTTTTATGCCAAACTGGACCGGGCGCTCCACCCCGTTCAGGTTATCGTTAAGTCCGGTTTCCGGAGCAACAAACAAAGGAGCGGACACCCTTGTCAGATTCAACTCTTCTGCCAGGTTTTTCTCAAAAAAATCCTTGATCTTCTTTATGGCTACTTCAGTGTCCCTTATGGACAGTTTTGAACGATAGTTCTGAGGTATTATAAGCCTTTCACAACAATTTTGCATAATTGTTTTCTCCTTATATCAATAAGTTCTGCAATGCTAACTCTACACGTTGTGCTAGTGTGCAGTAAATGATATGCTACGGAATAACATTGGAGCAAGCCTTAGAGACTGTTGGAATGGAGGCATAGCGAAAATGCGTAATTCGTACTAAGGATGGTGCGAGCCGGTCACTTTGAGCCACGGATGGCGAATGTGCCGGGTAGCATTTTCGCTGTGAATCAATTCCTACAGTCTCTTGGTGAAGCGACTGTTATTCCTGCATATCATTTCCGCCATTCTATGCCAGAAGGCGTTGACTTTACTTATGCCGAAATACAGCCAGAAAAATTATATCATTAATTTAAAGCATATGCTATTCACACCATGTATTTTTATACAAACTGAGGCAGGTACTGCTTCTGAGCATGCAGCAGTTCGTCCACCATCTTTTCCACTGTTTTACGGTTGCTTATATAACCGCCCATCATCACAGATTCAACAAAAAGATTCCTGTTTCCGGTCAAAGCCGCATCCACCACCACTTCAGCTATGGCCAGATGCTTTAGAAGTATGCCTGCAAGAGTATCAGGGATGTTTCCCTGCTGCAGGGGCAAAAGTCCTTTGGCGGTGGCACAGGCGGATATTTCAAGTACGGCATCCTTTGGCAGGTTTGCAATTGCACCGTTATTTGGCAGATTGGCAGCAAACACTTTGCGCTCATCATTTTCCATCGAATGTATTATGTCCAGCAGCTGCTCATGTTCTCCGCTAAAACCTGCAAAGAAATCATCATCAAGAGGCCCGGTGTCATTTGCTGTCCTTACCATCTGCTCAAACTTTTTATCCCCTGCCTCTATGGTGCCTTCAAAGGAAAAGGCATCCTTTCCCAAAACCTTTCCGTAATAACTGCCTCCAGGAAATCTTTCAGGGAAAAACTCCGTAACATGCCTGTCTCCCGGTGCGGGAAATGCTCCGTATGTTTCAAAAAGTTCCCAACAGAATGGTTCCCGGTCATAATACTGCTTTGCATAATCTTCATCGCTTACAACGCTATCCTTCATGGCGCTTATCTTTTCCCTTACCTTTGGCCATGCATCTTTTCCCTTGTGGTAAAAATGGGTTATGAAAGTCATGTGATTAAGACCTGCGACATATGTGGTAACATCTTTTCTGTCAAAGCCGGCAAATTTTGCAAGAGATTCTTCGGTATGATTTGTACCGTGACAGAGCCCAATAACAGGAAATCCCGTTGCTTTTCTTATTGCCCTGCAAATATACGTCATGGGATTGGAGTAATTAAACAGACGGGCATCCGGACAAAGCCTCATCACATCTTTAGTAATATCCAGCATTGCCGGTATCATCCTCATAGCCCTGGAAATACCCCCGGGCATTACGCTGTCCCCAACCGGCTGGTAGATGCCATATTTTCTGGGAATAAAAACATCCTGTTCCCATGCCCGCCTTCCGCCTACGCCGATGGTAGTTACAACATAATCAGCCCCGGCAAGCACATCACATCGGTCTGTAGAATATGTAAGTACAATATTTGCATTTGTTGCCCTTATCATCTTCTGTGTTATTTTGACTGCCGTATCCAGTGCCTTTTCATCTATGTCTACGAGGGCTAAATTCCATCCCTCCTCCCTGGAACTGCGAATAAGGTCCACCACCAGACCTTGGGTGAATACCACGCTTCCCGCTCCGATCAGCACTATCTTTCTCATAAACATCCCCCGGATTGTCAAGATATTTTTTAAATAATATTAACATATTGATATGCTATGGACAATCTGTTGACATTAATCCGCTGTGTTTTCGCTTTTCGAGTGTGGTCCAGCTTCACTGGACGCACTTTACAAAAAAGCGCCCCTTCATGAGGACGCTTCTTTATCGGTTTAAGTGCCCTGAGCTTTTGTATCCTTTCCGGCAACCAGCCTGAATATCCCCAAAGCACACAGGCTTGATATTCCCGTCAGCAGAAATACAGGTGTAAACGAAAAGGTATTGATGACAAAACTGCTTGAGCAAAAGTTGATGTTGCAAGCGTAATCATTGTATTTACGCCTATGAGCACCGGTATGTCCCTTTGTTGGCTTATTTCCGCAATAAGGGCGCTGTTGCTCAGCTGATAGCCGCATGAACAAATGCTGCTCAGAGCAAAGGCAACAAATACGGAATAAATGCTGCGGAAACCCAATATTGCCGCACCGGCTGCCGCTCCGCATATGGACGCAATAATAAGCACATTTCTGTACCCAAAGCGGCTTGCAAGCATGCCAAATAATGCGCTTCCCAATATGTTCACACATGCGGTTATTATCATGAATACTGCAAGTTGTCCTTCATCAGCGCTGTATTTTCTTATGGCAAACAGGGTATAAAAGCTCAGACTGATATTGGAAATAACAAGAAGCGTATATCCTGAAACAAGCTTTATAAACTGCCTGTTGCTTTTAAAAATTCCCGGAATGGCTTTAAGATATTGAACGTAATTGTAACCCGTCACCGTTTCCATGTCTTCAGGTTCCTTCATGAGACAAAAATCCAGGTTGTCCAAAAGTAACAAAAGTATTCCAAGGGCAAAAACCAGAGTATAATTGTACGGATAAGTGACTTTTTCAAGAATAAGGGATACAATTACGGAAGTGCCCAGCGATACCAGATAGCCAGCCGAATGGCTAAACCCCAGAAGTCTTCCCCGCTTCTCTTCAGGTATCATTTTTGAAAACAGGCTCCAGTAAAAAGGTTGGTAAGAACCCACGAAAAAATTAAAGATTGCCCAGCAGATCAAAAATACTGTAGCAGTGGTGCCGGGAGCTTTGGTGGCAAGTATGGGAATGGTAAGGACAAATGCCAGAAAGAAAAATCTCTGCACCGAAAGCAGTTTTATAAATGTCCAGAGTTTGCTTCTGGCTTCAAGGGCCATCTTTGAAAATATCGGCTGGGTAACAAATGTGCCAATGCTCACCACAGCGCTGGCAAGGCTCACATGAAAAACGCCGGCTCCCAATGTGTTAAGGAAATAAGGTATTACTACATTTACCGAAAGCATTGTCATGGCATTTGTAAAAATGATTGCATCTGCAAACATCAGCCAGTAATTTCTCCTGCTATAGTTACTGTTGCCATGTTTATTCATTTAAAATACACCTTCACTGTTAGTTTTTTCAATTTCTTTGTTACTGCCAGTTTATTTACTTTTTTTGCTATAAATTTTAACTGCTTTGTTACCGTCAATCCTGGTTGCTTTGTTGCTGTCAATCCTAATTGCTTTGCTGGCTTATTTTCTTAAGAATAAGATTTTCAGCAAAACTTTTGCTGAAAGGAAGCTCAATCTTTGTGGATCCTGATACAAGAAAAACCTTTTCCTTACCTTCCTGATTTTCACTCACTATTTTAACGTCTCTTGCATCGATGGTGTATTCCTGTCCGCTTACCTTCAAAACGGCAGTGGATCCTTCCACCTTGAATGACGGAAGGTTAAAATACAGGACGGCAGCAAGAATAACAACTCCAATAAATATTGCAAGTTTAATCAATTTTTTTGCTATCTTTACAACAATTATGAAAATTAAAAGCACTGCGAGTACGGGGACATAGAATGCAGGATCAAAAATATTGATTCCCTTTAATATCTCCATGGATTTTCCCCCCTTATATCAAAGCTTTTCCCTCTCGTCCAGGTAATGTATATTCAGTATAACATATTTTTTCCGGCTTGTTATTTCCGGCATGTAAATCCCTTTTGGTTGACGCAAAAAACTAGTCATGTAACGCTTTTCGCACACTGAGTATATACTTTGACCTGTCCCTGGGATCTATGCCTCTTCTGGGAGTTGTTGCCCCCAGCTCCAGAGGACATTCCCTGTAACCGTAGAAACTTGTGGTCATGATCCCCCTTCCCGCAGATATTGAACCCAGTCTTACCGGGTAATCAAGGGAGGTTGCCAACGGCACCGTACCCTCAACCGTAAAAGTTCCGTTTGAAATGACCGGGCTGTCAAAATCTGCCCTCATAAGAACCATATCACCCATGACCTTCCTTCCTGCCTCTTCAGGCACCGAAATGCGAAAATTCAGAATAGGTTCCAGGAGCGTAGTTCCGGCATTGGTCAACCCGTCCATTATTCCCATTGGCGTAGCCACTATAAAATCCAGCGGGTGGGTATGCATCACATGGTACTCTCCTGCTATAAGGGTGACTTTCAGGTCGGTAACCTCCCAACCATAAAGTCCCTGTTTCAATGCCTCGGGTACCGTCTTCTCAACTTGATTCTGATAACGTTTGGGAATATCCTCATCCCGCACCACAGACGAATATTTTAACCCGGAACCTCTTTCCCCCGGCTCAATCAAAAACCTGAGGACCGCCCAGCAGGGCTTGGGCATGGTATATGAAACAAAGCCCTCTGCAGTCCTGGAAGGGGTCTCCTTATATATTACCGATGGCTTTCCGAAGGTGACGTCAAGGTTATACCTGCTTTTCAACAGGCTTGTAAGAACCTCCAGCTGAATTGTGCCCATGATGTTTACATGAAGCTCCCTTTCTTCTTTTATCCATTGCATCTCCAGCAATGGATCCTCATCGGAAAGCTCACTCATAGCATTGACCAGCTGCGGATACTGGGAATCATCTTTAGGAAAAGCCTGCACCTTAAGAAGCGGTACGGCCATTCTATACCCGGGAGGTACACCGTCCGCACAGCCCAGTATATCCCCGATGCGGGTTTTGGTGAAACCGCATACGGCCGCTATGTCACCGGCCTTTAAAATACCGGTATCTTCATATTTTCTGTCATATACCTTTCTGATTTGAGTGACCTTTTCCTCTGTGTCCTGAGCTACATTATATATGGAATCTCTGTTTTTTATAACTCCGCTGTACAGCCGGACATGGGCAATGCGCCCCATGGTTTTGTCATGCTCTATTTTAAACACCACGCCTGAAACAGGCTTATCGGCATCACACACCGGAGGAGGTAAAAACTGCACCACGGCATCCAGTAATTCAGGTATGCCTTTTCCCCTGGCTGCTGCACCATACAAAACAGGATAAGCACGGCCTTCCCTCACCAGAGAAATCAATTGCCTGCCAAGTTCCGGAATATCTACCGGGACACCCTGCACATATTTCTCCAGGATACAATCATCATGCCCGGCTATAAACTCGGTCAGGTTTTCCTTAAGCTCAAGGATCACATTTGTCGCGGTACCTGGTTCACAATCGAATAATCCGGATATACTTAAGCTTTCAGTGCCTTCCCCCGATACACATTGTATGGGAATTGCATCGGGGGAAAGAACGCTTCGTATTTCCTCAAGAACTCTCTTAACGTCGGAACCTGTCCTGTCAATTTTGTTAACAAAAATCAGTGCAGGAATGTTCATCTGGCGCAGAGCCTTCCACAGCACTTCCGTCTGGGCCTGGACTCCTTCCACGGCCGACACAACCAGGATAACTCCATCCAGAACCCTCAGGGACCTCTCTACTTCTGATGAAAAGTCGACATGACCCGGGGTATCAATAAGATTAATATTTACTCCTTTCCATGAAAAAGACGTGCTTGCCGCCCTCACCGAGATTCCTCTCATCCTTTCGACATCAAGCCAGTCCGTACGGGCAGTCCCTTTATCAACGCTTCCGGGTGAGCGTATCATACCGCTGTAGTATAACATGTATTCAGTTATTGTAGTCTTTCCTGCATCAACATGTGCCACTATACCAATGTTCCTCAGACTGTTGTCCACCGGCATGTAACGCCCCTCACTATCAGAATACCAATCTTCTTCCTGCATTATCTCTTCCTGTTGCCATTTAGCTCATCCAATCATGCCGGCCTTATCGTCCCAGCGCTTCAGCCGTTTCCCTCAACTGCCTGCGAATTTCAATCTTCTGTGGGCATTTTTCCTCGCAAATGCCGCATTCAATGCATTCTTCCGCTTTTTTACCCTCCATCGAGTCAACCGTTCCGATCTTGGAATACTCACCTTTGGCATAATCGGTCAGGCCATAAATCCTGTGATAGTTCATTATTGAGAAATTGAGAGGAATGTTTACGCCATTGGGACAAGGCATGCAATAGTTACAACCCGTACAATAAAGAGACTCCAGCTGCTTTTTCTCCTCCATGGATGCCTTTATGGCGCTAAGCTCCTGCTCGGTAAGGCCTGTTTCGATTGAGGCAATCTTTGCATTTTCCTCCACCATTTGAACGGTATTCATTCCCGAAAGTGCAACCGAGACATTGCTGTTGGACATGACAAACCTCAGAGCCAACTCTGCGCTGCTTTGAACTTTTCCGGGAAGCATATCCTGTATTACCTTTGACGGAGCTCCCAGCATGCCGCCTGCTACAGGACCCATTATTGCTACGCCCAGTCCCTTTTGTCTCGCGTATTCAATAACTTTCTCGTTTACCCTGTTAAGCAGGTTGTATTGGCACAGTATGGTCTCAAAATATCCTGTATCTATTATTTTCATGATGTTCTCAGGTGTATCGTGGGTTGAAAAAGACAAGTGCCTGATCAAACCTTCTTCTTTTGCCTTAAGAGCCGCTTCCATCGGCCCGTCCTTTGTCATAACCGTGTTTTCAAATGTCTCCAGATCCATTCCCCACATGTGATAGAAATCGATATAGTCGATATCCATCTTTTTGAGGGATAGTTCCAGCATTTCACGGTAGGTTTTCCCTGTATTGTCTTCCAGAGGGTTTTTCGTAGAGACAAAAACCTTGTCCCTCCATCCCTTCAAAGCCTTTCCTACAACTATCTCGCTCTCCTTGTTGCAGTAATACGGCGCCGTGTCTATATAGTTCACCCCAAGCTCAAAGGCTCTGTGAATGACCCTGATGCTTTCCTCTTCATCCAATACTGTTTTGCCGTCAATTCTTTTCTGGGGAAGTCTCATGGCTCCAAAACCAAGCAATGACACCTTTACGCCTGTATTTCCAAACTGGCGGTATTGCATACACTTATCCTCCTTTTATTTTTCCTTATAATTTTTCATATGGAATTATGATTAATCTGATTTACCTTAAAACTGCAAAACAATCTTTGCAAGCCGGACTTTCAAAACAAACCCGGTAAATTGAATTTTATATAACAAAATTGATACAACCACCAAAATAAAACCGGTATAATACGAAAATATTTATTAATTAGTCTACCACAAGATTCTTTCAAGGTGAAGAACAAATACAAGAATAAACACTCACAATTACGGAAATATTTTACATATCGTCATCTTGGTTGACATAATTTGTTTACTTTATTATAATTCACAGTATCAAGGCTGAATCCCCATCAAGGGGTACGGGGGAACCAAACACTTGGGGTTAATCCATTTCAACGATGGTAGGGAATCCTATATCCCGAACCCGTCAGCTAACCCTGGAAGCCTGTATAGGAGGACGTTATGTATAAAAAAATATTTCATAAAGTCAACAAAAGGAAATATTTTGGCGGAGCTGCACTTTTGCTCTTATTTTTTGCGGCAATCATTACATATTCGGTGTTAAATACAAAAGAAGAACGAAAAAGCACAGATACAGAGAATATTTCCACTTTTTCGGCATCACTTGATCAGCCGTCAGTGTTTGTACAATGGGATGCCCGGTTAGCACAATCCGATGTTGGGGATGTCCAATCAGCACAATCGGAAGTTGAGAATGAAAGCGCAGAGGTTGTCCTCATGTTATCCGCCAATCCGGCGGCTGTAAACTCTCAGATGGCTGAAGAACACAGAGAGCAGCAATCGGATGCCTGGATTGGTACAATAACCACTGACGGAGTCAATTTTAGAAGAAATCCGGAGCTAAGCGATGAAAATATCCTGGGTTTGCTGAATGAAGGACAGATTATTGCAGTTACTTCCAGTTCGGGAGAATGGTACCGTATAAAAACTACAGAAGGCAGGGAGGGATGGGTGAATTCAGAATACGTAAAAAGAGGCGTGACCCTTGCCTCAAGAGGTGCAAACGACAGAACTCTGGCGCAGGTTTCTGCTTCCGGTTCTGCACTTTCATCTTCATCTGCACCCGTATCTACACCTGTACCAACGCCTGCAAATACACCTGCTGCTACACCTGCTCCTGTTCCTAAATCCACGCCGATGCCAAAGCCTACAGTTAAGCCTACTCCGACGCCCTCTCCTGTAAAAACGCCCGCTCCGAAGCCGACACCAAACAATTCTTCTTTGGGGCAACAAATTGTAGACTATGCCAAAAAGTACCTTGGCGTGCCATATGTATGGGGAGGAGAAACGCCCAGCGGTTTTGACTGTTCGGGCTTTACAAAATACGTGTTCAAGAACTTCGGCATATACCTTAACCGCGTTGCTGCAGACCAGGCCAAGCAAGGTACCAAGGTCAGCAAATCCGAGCTGATACCCGGAGACCTGGTATTCTTTGATACAAACGGAAATTTGAGCTATATAAATCATGTTGGAATATACATAGGCGGGGGCAAGTTTATCCATGCAGCCTCCGGCGGGAAAAGAGTAATGATCACGGAACTTAACACCGGGTTTTATAAAGATAAGTTCATGACCGCAAGAAGGATGACAAAGTGATACAATCTCTTTTTGGTAAAAAGGTGACACTATCTACTCCTTTTAATCTTTTTTTGATATAATTATGAATAAACACCGTTCAGGAGGGATAGTAAATGAGGTACATAGTTGTAAGCGCCAATGAATTCACCTACCCGGATATTTTTGAGTATCAGAGCCAGTCGGCAAAAGCAGACCTTCATACCCCCCGCAACAGCTTTGCTTCGGCACAGATTCTTCTCAAAGATATTCCGGAAAATGCCAATATCAGTGTCAGCCTTAAAGGAAGTTTAAGTTCCTTGGACTGCTGCTGGTATGAATTAGTACCTGTATATGTAGAGGATAACCCGTTTCTTAATAAAGAAAATGCACTTCCCAATTGTCCAAATCGCTGGGCCCCCTTCTATATATATGATTGCCTTAAGCCGCTGCAAAAAACATTAACGCCTTTTAATGGGGTTGCAGGGCTGTATTTCTCCATTCGGATACCAAAAAATGCTTCTGCGGGAATAATAGACGGGCAGGCTGAGATTTCGGTAAACGGTGAAACAATTACCGTTCCTGTCAGCATCACGGTTTACAGTGCCGTTGTCCCGGAGGAAGAAAACCTGAAAATAATAGTTGGTTATAACTCCAGGCTGACAGCTCAATATCACAATGTTCCTTTCGGTTCCGATGAGCATAAAAAACTTGACATACAATACCTGAAAATGTTAAGGCATATGCGCCAGAACATGCTGTATGTACCTAATACCATAAAAGTGGAGACTGATGGAAACGGTACATATACATTTGATTTCAGCGAGATGATCTCATTTGTAAAAACTGCTTTGTCTCTTGGGTTCAAATACTTTAATGCACCTAGCGTAGGCAGACGCAAAAGCTGGAAAGGTTCTACCATACTGGTAGGTCCCGGCATTGAAGCCATGAGCTTTGAAGGATATCAATACCTTTCCCAATACCTGCCGGCACTCAGAAAAGTCCTTTTGGAAAACGGGTGGATGGATAATTTCTACATGGGAATTTCCGATGAACCCAATGAGGCCAATGCAACTGAATTCAGGGCTCTCTGCGGTTTGGTAAGAAGATTCATTCCGGAAATCAAGCTGATAGATGCGGCTTCATACGGCAATATACACGGATCACTGGATGTATACGTTCCTTTAAACTCAGAATACCAAAAGCACCGGAAGGAATTTGAAACATATAGAAGCAACGGCGATGAAATCTGGCACTATGTATGCTGTGGACCTCGCGGCGAAGGCTTCATCAACCGCTTCATGGACTATCCTCTCCTGTCCACGCGCTATCTGTTCTGGGGAAATTATAAATATAACCTCGGAGGATATCTGCATTGGGCATCCAATTTCTATCAGCCCAATCAGGACCCGTTCAAGAACAACTGTCCTCTCCACAGGAATACTGACTCAGAAACCATTCTGCCTTCGGGAGATACCCACATAATTTATCCCGGGGAAGGAGAACCCTGGATGTCCATACGCCTTGAGGCACATCGTCAGAGTGCCGAAGAATACGAACTTCTCAGAATGTTAAGCAATAAAGACAAGTCTTTGGCAGACAGCATATGTGAAAAAGCATTCAGGTCCTTCAATGATGTAGAATACGATCCGGTTAAGTTTGAGAACGTAAGGATTGAGCTTTTGAAGGCTGTCTCTGAATAATATAAGGTAACTTCAATAATGTAAGACAGCTCCAATAATATAAGACAACTTCATGTTAGTTTATATTTGCATATCAACAAAAAAGCAGGGTGGATTTTAAGTCCATCCTGCTTTCTGATTATACTTTCCTATGATTGTTTGACGGGAAAAATACTTTTTCTATATATCCAGCCTATACTTATCCCCTTATTGAGCCCTGCTTACCATCAACAGCTCTGATTAAAAGCTTCCAAGCTTTTTGGCAAGATCGGTTATCCTTCTGAAATCCTCAAGGCTGACCGACGGAGGCACGGAGTGGTCTGAGGAGAAAATGTATCCACCGTTTTCTTTAAGAATGGGAACAAGCCTGCTCATCTCTGCCTCAATTTCTTCAGGTTTATCCCAAAGCATGGCATTGATTCCTCCGTGTAATACCAGATCCTTGCCGTATTTCTTTTTAATCTCCATGGGATCCATGCCTGCCTTGACCTCAAGGGGATTTAGAGCATCCAGGCCTATTTCTATCAGTTCCGGAATTAACGGGTTAATATTTCCGCAGGAATGAAGATGTGTCGTCAACCCTCTGCTGTGAGCCCATTCAATTGCCTTCTTATGGAAGGGTTTCAGAAGCTCACGGTACATGTTCAGTGAGAAGAACTGGGTACCCTTGTAGCCCATATCATCATACCAGAACATCCCGTCGAATTTGTAGCCTGCATCAAATACCATGTCCCACAAAGCCATGTCAACTTCAAGGTAGTGATTAAACATATCGCAAACCCATTCCGGGTCTTCTGCCATGGCGATAAGCACAGTCTCGGTACCCACTGCCCAGGAATGAGTCACATCAAACCCGAACCAGAGTACGGCTTCCTTCCAGTAGCCCTTTTCCATCCACATCTTGTAGTTCTTCTCAAGATACTTCCAGTTGATCCTGTCCCTGGAAGGTACCATTCTTTCCTTTGCCTTTTTCCAGGTATCCGGTGATTTGATAGTATAGTCAAGGAATTCAGGAGTGGTGGACCTGTGCTTGAACTTTTTCATGGTTACGCCCCAGGATGTGGTATAAATAATATATTCATCCGTCTCCTCAATGACTTTTTCCTCATACCTGGGACTGTTGTCTACCGTTACCCTGACATAATGATCAAGGTCAAAGTAGTCCACAAAATCCATGCCTTCTGGCATTCCTTCCCTATGCCACCTTTCAATGGTCTCGGTCCAGGGATCATCGATTATCGGTACTCTGTCGGCTTCCTTGTGCTCAAACATCCTTCTGAAACGCTCATTTGAAGTCATTTTATACATATCCGTTTGCCCCCTTGCCTATACCAGCGTATTGCCTGGCAATGCTTATTTAACACCCATAAAGATGTATCCTGTTTTAATCTTTTTTCTCCTTTTCCCTATTGTATTCCCTCTTCAGCATTCCGTAAAGATACATGTCATATCTTATGCCGTCTCTCAATATAAACTCCCTGTAGGTTCCTTCCCTGACAAAACCCAGGCTTTCGTACATATTTATTGCTGCGGTATTATAGGAAAGCACATTAAGCTGTACCTTGTGAAAGTTAAGCTCATTGAAACCGAAGTCAAGCAAAAGGTTAAAGGCTTCCTTTCCGAGTCCCTTCCCTTTATGATTTTCATCTCCGATTCCTATGAATGCAGTGGCAGTACCGTTGCTCCATATTATCTCTTCAAAACCCGCAATTCCTATTAACCTGTCGTTCTCCTTTAATCTCACCGCAAAAATAAGCCTATCATGGGAACTGTGATACCCATCGATTAAATTTCGTATCTGGCCTGTTGATTGAGGAATGCCGGGAATCATGTCATAATGGCGCAAAAATTCCACATTCCAGAACCATGTTCTGATGACGGGGATATCCTCTTCTTCCACTGCAGTAAGTCTGACTCTTTCGCCCTCCAGCAGGTTTCTCATATTGCCTCCTTATGTGCCAATATAAAAAAATAACATGTCTTACAGCATATATAAATAGAAGTCTCACAGCATATTTAAATAAAAAAATTGCCATTGTTACAGCTCAGAAAATTATTATTACTATACCAATGAGTTATTATCAATAATCAATAAGTTATTACTAATAGATCAATAAATTATTATTAGCAGATCAATAAATTATACCAGATCCACAATGTACTTTTTCTCAAGCCTTATTGGATTATATGACTGTTTTGCCTTCCTGAGGCCTTCTATTCCCAAATCTTCTTCCCTGTTTATAAAAGGCACGTCACTGAAATACCTTCTGACAAATTCTCTGTTTATAAACGCATATATTCCCCTGTATTTTACATCGCCTTTTTCCACGTGGATAATTGCCATCCTGTCATTTACCCTCTCCCCGATGGTAAATCCTGCTATTTTATCATCCACATATACCGCCATTCCTTCAACATCAAGATAATCCAGGTTTGCTATCAT
>JAMNYG010000028.1 GCA_023622945.1 Bacillota bacterium
TAGCTGCAATCGTTTAAAAGGACTTTTGTGGGACGATTCTTTTTTAGGAGACAGTTTTAAGGGACTTTAAGGGTAGGGGACTCTAAGGGGACATTTCTTCACAAAAATTACAATTAAGTTTTAAGGGACAGTTCTTCACAAATGTTACTTTACAATATTGTAAGTTTTAGGGGACAGTTCTTAGCAAATATTTCTTTACAATTTTGGGGCGGGGTTCTTAACAAGTTTTTTAAAAAGGACAGTTATTCACAAACATTAGAAAAAGTAATTTGGAAGCATTGTGTATTAAGAACATGAATTAGAGAGCATAAAATTAAAGCCCTCTTAGATAGCTGATTGTTTTTGCTGCGAGTTTTTTATGTTGTCCGGGTTTTATCGTGAGTAATGCTTCTAAATATGATTAAGTTAAGAGTGAGGAGGAATTTTAATGAATGAAATTATCCGGGATCTGGATACAGAAATGCAAAAGATGAAAGTGATCGATACTCACGAACACCTTCCCCCCGAGGAGGAAATCATATCTACTAACGCTGACATTTTTACGAGAATTTATTGCCAATATTCAATGACAAGCGTAGTAAGTGCAGGATTCGGGTATGATTATGATGTGCTTAAGAACCCTGAAATACCTCTTGAAGAACGATGGAATATGTTCAAGCCATACCTATGGGCAATAAAGGATACTGGCTATGCGCGTGCTGCCCAGATTGCGGCAAGGGATTTGTATGATATTGAAGACATAAATGATCATACATACAGGCTGTTATCAGAAAGGATCAAAGAAGCAACCAGTCCCGGCCTTTACGACAGAATATTAAAGAAAAAATGCAATATAGAAAAAATACTGAATCAGGGCACATGGGTTGATAATGAAACAGGATATTCGGTTCCGGTATGCAGGGATTTCATGCACTTGAGCTATCTTAATGAAAGTTGGATGCGTTCCATTTATGAAGACTTAAAAGAAAAACATGGAGGGGATTTTAACAGGGCAAAAGAGTTGGTGGATTTCTGGCTTCGGGAAACCAGGCGTAATGGCAGTGTTGGTGTTAAGTTTAATGCGGGATTACCGACCGACGTAATAGAAGATGCTGAAGCCCAGTCCATTTTTGAAAGGTTTAGAAACGGAAAAGCAGATGAAAAAGAGATGTCATGCTTTGGCATATGGATTATGCACAAAGTCATCGAATCGGCGCCAGAACATAATCTTGTTGTAGCCATTCACTGCGGGCTGAATTGGCGTTGCTGGGCTGATTTTGTAAGCTTAAATCCGACAAGTGTTGTTCCTTTGCTCATAAAATACAAAAATACTGTTTTTGACTTGTATCATGGTGGTATACCCTGGGTTAGGGAGATGGCGGTAATAGGCAACCAATATCCCAATGCAAATCTGAACCTGGTCTGGTGCCATCAGATATCACCTTATATGACAGTGCAAATGCTTAATGAATGGATAGACCTTGTGCCTGCAAATAAAATTTTAGGATTCGGCGGAGACAGCGGCAGTAGCCCGGAAAAGACATATGGAGCGCTTGCCCTGGCAAGAGAAAATATTGCAAGAGCATTGGTAGTGAGGATAAGCCGTGGAGAAATGACTGAAGAGCGAGCCCTTGATTTGTGCAAGGCTTGGTTTTATGACAATCCTAAGAGAATTTACGGATGCTAGAACGAGATGGACCTTTTGTGTAACTATTAAGGACAGTTTTTAACTGATGCTCCAGGGACAGTTTTTCGCTGACGCTTTGGGGACAGTTCCACAAAACAATATGGGACAGTTCTTCACAAAAGTTACATTATGGTATAATTGCTTAATATAAAACTTAGGTGAGAGGTTAAATCATAATTTGTATTGGAGGCAAAATGGAAAAACTATATAAGTTATTGTTTGCTTTGCATTTATTTGTAGGTACAGGGGCAATATTTGGAGGTATGGCTGCCATTATTGATCCTTATGAACCGCTTGGCATACCTCTTGAAGCTCTGAAATACTCTCCGTTTAGCAATTATCTCATTCCGGGAATAATATTGTTTTCCATTTTAGGCTTGGGGAACATCATAGGCGCACTGATATTCAAGCTGGAGCCAAGTTTTGAGGGATATACCGGTGGCATCCTTGGATGTGCTTTAGTCATTTGGATTGTAGTACAGTGTATTATGCTTAGATCAGTTGCTTTCCTGCATGTTTTATTTTTTCTGATAGGGGTGTTGCAAGCTGTTCTGGCTGCAATTGTTCTGTTTAAGAAGAATATGTTTCCGGTGAATATTATGCTTGCTATAATATTGAAAGTGTTGGGCATTTTCAAGAGGTAATAAGTAAAGGGACATTTTTAAAGAGTGATGCATGAGTGGGGACATTTCTTCACTTATAACAAATTTCATGAGTAGAGACATTTTTTCACTTATAACATATTTAATGGGAAAGGGACAATCCTTCACAAAAGGAAAGGAACAGGTTTTTAAATAAAGCAAAAATGAAAGAGAAAAAGATCTTTTTATATAAGCAGGAATTTTAGGAACTAAGTAGGAATTTTAAGAAAGGAACAGTCTTAACATAGGGCGAAACGAAATATAAGGCAAGAAGAAATATAAGGTAAAATGATATTTAAGGCAATAATGAGAATAATAATTCATTCACATAGTGAAATAGTAATTACATAAAACAAGAAAATAGAACAAATGTTCTTTACAAAATTATACATTATATGATATATTATACTCGAGGTGAAAACAAATGCCGAGAGTTGCTCGAAAAAAATCCAGCGAGTGTATGTATCATATAATGAGCCGCAGTATCAGTGAGGTAAACCTTTTTAATCGCGATGAAGACAAACGTTACTATTTATTGCTGCTGAAACGTTACTGCGACAAATTTCACGCCAGCATTTATGCGTATTGTCTTATGGACAATCATGTTCATTTATACATAAATCCCAACGGGGCAGATATTTCAACATTCATGCATTCTCTTAACAGCGCATATGTAGCCTATTTCAACAGGAAATACAAGAGGCATGGACACCTGTTTCAGGGAAGATTTGCAAGTACAATTGTAGACAGTCTCGCATACAGTCTCACTCTTTCAGCATATATACATAACAATTGCAAGGATATTCCTGAATATCACGGACGTGAAGAGCAGTATCCGTTTTCTTCTTATGGCATTTATCTTGGTATTAGAAAAGACAAAGAGGATTTGGTGGATACAAGCTTTATTTTAAGGCATTTTTCTGAGAACATTGTAAATGCAAGGAAGAAATATGAATTGTTTGTGGAAGCAATGAAAGATACGGGAATAATAAAAGAGATCGATGCTGAAATCTTCAAAGCTTACTTGGATAATGAGTATAGAAGTGAGAAAAAGTTTATTGTTCGCGACAAAAACCCTGAAGAACTGTTGGGAAGGGTTTGCGAGATTCTTGGGCATGACAGAGCTACTAGTCTTTATGCCAAATATCGGCGGGAAAAGACAAGTCTAAGAGCGTTTGCAGCATATGTAATGCGAGTTTTATGCGGATGTACGTATAAGGAAATATGCAGGCATATAGGGAATCTATCTCTTTCCGGAGTGGTAAGGCTAACAGGTATTGGGTACCGTCTCTGCATTCAAAATGAACAATATCAAAAAGCATTTGCGCTTCTGATTTAATATTCTCATTTTAGGTGTTTTAGGTGTGACTAAATACACAGGCAACTAAAGTTTTGTCTGCACAATTTGAATGCATGAAGTATATCTGTTTCATAACGTTTAACCGATGCATTAAGTATAACTAATTCACAAGTCTAACTAATTGACAAAACCGGCAATACTGTTATCGTATATTTGGCTAGACGCTGTCCTGTGCGAAATAAATGCTCAGGGATTTTTATATTTTACAGGACTTTTTATATTTATAAAAAATATATTGCTGTATAAAATTTTGTTCCTCCCAGGAAATTTCCCCCATTTTTGTTGTTAAATATAGAGTTTCTTAAGCTGTTTGAAGAATAAATTTTGAGCGATTATGCATGTATGCATGAAAACGCATGGAAGATTATAATTTCTTTTATGTGAAAAAAGTGTAACTATGTTTGTGTAATTTCTATCATTTGAAAAGAAGTGTCCCTCTTTGTGTCTGGCATATTATTGGCATTAGCTGAATAGTTTTATTTAATGGTAACTATTATCTGTTGAGGCTGCATTAATGCGCATAGATAAGTTTTACAGGGATTCCTTCACTTTAACTGCATCCAACCTGTTTACAGGAATTATTGGATTTGTTTTTTCCATACTTCTGTCGAGAAATTTAGGTGCTGAAGGGCTTGGATTATATGGACTTATTATGCCTGTATATAACCTGGCTATCAGCGTTTCATGTGACGGCATGATTACCGCTTTGTCAAAAATAACAACAATATATAATGACAGAAGAGATCTGAGAAATCTTAATAGGACCATGTCCACAGCCATGACTTTTACTTTAATTTGGAGCCTTTTTATAGCAACGGTCGTTTTTACCGGTTCTTCATTTATAGGCAGAGGGATAATAAAAGATGAAAGGAGCATAGATGCACTAAGGATTATATGTCCGGCCATTGTT
This sequence comes from Bacillota bacterium, assembly GCA_023622945.1. Lineage (GTDB taxonomy): Bacteria > Bacillota > Clostridia > Acetivibrionales > JAMNYG01 > JAMNYG01. The sequence goes on from JAMNYG010000028.1 coordinate 4,578, forward strand.
TTTATATCTCTTTCAGCTACATTAAAGGGGTTTTTCTATGGAGTAGACAGGTTTAAGGTACCTGCATTTATTGACATTGTGGAAAAACTTTTTAGAGTATTGTTCTTCGTAATTGTGATTTCTTTGCTGCAGGTACGTGATGTGAAGAATTCTGTTACAGCAGCATATATCGCATTAAGTATTGGAGAGCTGACAAGCTTTATTCTTTTATATTTATGCTACAGAAAGCATAAAAACAGAAATTTGCTTCAAGTAAGGGCGACAAAAGCACAAAGCAGAATTCAACTGCTGTTTAACGTTTTTGTTATATCTTTGCCGTTATGTATAAATGGACTTCTGACATCCCTGATTGCAACAGGCTCATCTCTTCTACTGCCCAGAAGGCTTGTTTCCGGAGGGATTTCCTATGATGAAGCATTAATGCTAATAGGTAAGTTTGTTGGAATGGCCTTAAATATTGTGAATCTTCCGATGATAATAATCAGTTCAATGACCACCGTTATGGTACCTGATATTTCACTCAGTATTAGCAGAAAAGACTACTGGTCTGCTGAGATCAGAATACTGAAAGTGTTTAGGGCTGCTTTAATTGTAGGAGCATCAACTCTTATAATAAATTTGCTGATTCCTGAATCATTAGGATTACTTTTTTACAAAAGAAATGATCTTGAACGCATGATACAATTCGGTGCTGCTTGTTCCGTAATTGGCTTTATAGCTGCACCTACATTTGGAATGCTCAATGGATTGGGAAAACAAAGGATTGTATTAAGAAATTCACTTATTATCTCTGTCCAGGGTATTGTTTTAATTATACTGCTTACAGGCATATCTGCTATAAATATTTATGGATACGGGATAATGATGGTGATAACTTCAGTTACCGCTCTTATTATGAATTTCCATGAAATTAAGAAAACATGCGATATTCGTTTCCCGTTTAGTGATACTGCGGCCATTATGGTTATTGGGCTGATATCGATGTTTATAATAAGCAAAATCAACAACCTGATCCCTGATTCGCTTATGGTAATTGAGGCGATGTTTACTACGGTGGCGGCTTTCGGGCTTGTATATTTCTTGTATAAGTTAATCAGCGATTAATAGGGGACACTTCTTCACAATTAACATTTTATTTGTGATACTGCAGTTTAGGTAGATCAAAAGCTATGAAAAACACGAACAATGAATCAATAATGGATCAAAGAATCAATGAATCCAGAGTTGCATGACTTTTGCTTGTATTCAGAAAAATATAAAATAATATTCATACTATAATTTATAAAGAGTTGGAGGAATTTCTGCACTATGTAAAGAAATATCCCATAAACTCGCATTTGTGAAGAAATGTCCCCATAAAAGCAAGCAAAGGGAGGAAAAGCCATGAACGACACATTTTTCAGGAAAGCAACACCCGGACAAGCTGGGATACCGGCAGGACGGTTGCTGGACTTCCTTACTACTCTTGAAAATAAGCGTTTCTGCATGCATTCGGTGATGGTGGTAAAAAACGGAATGCAGGTGCTTGACGCTTATTACAAACCATTTGGACCTGAGTTCAAGCATCGAATGTATTCAGTCAGTAAATCCATAGTATCAATAGCTGTAGGCATACTTGCAGGTGAAGGAAAAGTATCCTTGGATGATCCAATCAGCAAGTATTTTCCTGATCTTCTCCCAAAAGATCCTCATCCTTTTATCATGAAGGCTACCGTCAGGGATCTGCTATGTATGGCTTCGGTCCACAGCAGAAACACATATACCATGTACAGTAAAGGCTGGGTAGCCAGTCACTTCCAGACAGAACCTACCCACCTGCCCGGTAAGATATTCTTCTATGATACCTCAGCTACCGTTACCCTTACAGCGATGGTGGAGCGAGTTACAGGTATGCCTTTTCTTGAATACCTGCGTCCAAGACTGCTTGATCCAATAGGCGTATCAAAGGACATTAAATGCATCAAGACACCTGACGGTTATTCCTGGGGTGGCTCTGGCGTAATATGCACACCTCTTGACCTGGCAAAGATAGCTTATGTATGCATGCATATGGGAAAGTACAAGGACAAGCAGTTAATACCTCGGGATTATCTTGAAAAAGCAACCACCCGGCAGATAGATACTTCGCTAAATTTCCTCGGAGATCCCGGCTGCGGCTACGGGTACCAGATATGGATAACGCCTTACGACGGGTTTGCATTCAAAGGTATGGGCGGGCAGGTAGCTTTGTGTCTTCCCAAATACGATACCATGCTTATTACTACCGCTGATGCCCAGGAGAAGGGTAATTCATACGATGTCATTATTCAGACTTTCCTTGAAAAGGTATTTCCTTATCTTGACACACCTCTACCGGAGTCAGAAGAAGCCGATCAGGCAGCATTGGAGGAATATTGCGCCAACTTATCGGTTCTGGTGGAAGAAGGCAGTTATGAAAATCCTCGTGCAAAGGAATTTTCAGGCAGGGAGTTTAAAATGTATCCCAATGATCTGGGAATAACACATTTGAGACTGGATTTTGACAATGACAGCGGAAGGGTTTGCTATAGGAATGCAACCGGTGACCACGTACTCGAGTTCGGTATTGGCTGGAATAAGCCGAGTGTTTTCCCGGAAACACATTATTTCGGCGACCAGATTAGCGTGCCCAAAGGGGAAGGCTATAAATGTTTAACCAGTGCTGCCTGGCTGGATGAAAATGTATTGTCACTGTGTTGTTATGCTGTAGACGATTACTTTGGCACCCTTAGAATGAAGTTTAATTTTGGAGAAAATGACATCACCGTATATATGGTAAAAGTTGCAGAAGCATTCTTTGATGAGTACCAAGGTTTTGCCAGCGGGCATATGGAATGATGTAGATAAGGGACACTTCTTCACAATCAGCAATTTTTGATGATAATTTTGCTTTATAGATGATATCAACTTTGCTTCAGACAGCAATAATTGCTATCATATTAACATGGAGAAGGGGAATTTATCACATTTGTGAAGAAGTGTCCCCAAAAATGCAAAATGTGAAGAAGTGTCCCCAAAAGACCCAAAAAGTGTTCCTCGTCCCAAAAAACCAAAAAGCATCCCCTGAAAGATTGGAGGAGCAAGTTGTATGACAAAGAGGGAACGGGCCCTGGCAGTTTTCAATTTCAAGCAGCCGGATGTCCCGGTTTTTGATTTGATGGAAAATACCACCTGGCCTGAGTTAAATTCTTTTTTTGAAGAAAAATACGGGCTAAAAAGCACTGAAGAAATATTATCTTTTTTAGATTGCGACTTTCGTTGGTGTTTTGCGGTCATGCCGCCTAATAAAGGTTTCTATGGGGAACAGAGTACATTTGCGGACGGTGTTGGTGAAAGGCCACTGCAGGGTGTTGAAACTGTAGAGGAGCTTGACAAAAGATATAATCCTGATCCTAGCCTGGTCAGCATTCCTGATTTTAAGGGCATGAGGGAAAAATATCCTGAACATGCGCTGATATTCTGCCTTGCGGGACTTACCGGTTTTTCCAGTGCATGCATGCAATTTGGCATGATGGAAACTCTTATCAAAACGGTGACCAATCCGGCTGTGCTGGAAGCATATGCCATGAAACGGGCCGAGCTTTCAATAGAAGTCATGAACCGCGGAATAGCAGCGGGGGCCAGGGAGTACTGTGATTTTTTATGGATAGGGGATGATTTCTCCAGCGAAAAGACATTGATTCTGTCACCTGAGAGTTGGCGAAGAATATTTAAACCTGCACTGGCAAAACAGGTAAGAGCCGCACGGGATGCAGGCTTTTATGTTATGATGCACTCATGCGGAGCGGTGTCGGAGGTATATAAGGATTTAATCGAGATTGGAGTTAATTGCCATATAGGCGTGCAAACTTCTGCCCATAACATGAGCGCAGAATACCTGGCCAAAAATTTTGGCGGAGAAATAGTCATATTTGGGGCTATAGACGCTCAGACAGTGCTGATTAATGGAACACCCCGGGATGTAGAAAATGAAGTGAAAAAGAACCTGGCAATTTTTGAAAAATGTGGTGGTTACATAGTATCAAATTCTCATCACACTTTGCCGGATATGCCGGGTGAGAACATAGTTGCTATGGCAAGAGCATGCGGAAAACTCTAGCAAAAGTACAGCAACGCTATGTAAAATGCCATATAAGATGTTAATTTCGGAGAATACGCGTAACCCTTGAATTACTACCATTGACGCTTAAAGATTAATATTACAGAGGATGAAACAATGGACTTGAAAGAATCTCTTAAAACTTTGCCCCAGCAACCGGGAATTTATTTTTTCAGAAATTCCTTAGGTGCGGTAATTTACGTGGGAAAGGCCAAAAACCTGAAAAGAAGGGTTTCACAATATTTTCAGGAAAGCAGAAACAATTCATACAAAGTAGGTAAGATGATAAAGCATATTCATTCATTTGAGTATATTACGACAGATACCGAACTGGAAGCATTTCTGCTGGAATGCGAAACTATAAGGACTTTGAAGCCGGAATACAACAGGATGCTGAAAAACATCAAAGGATATACATACATTAGGATTCCGTTTCATGAGGAATATCCAAAGCTTGCCAAAGTGAAGCAGAAAACGGAAGACGGTTCATTGTTTTTTGGTCCTTTTAACAGCGAGACCTGTGTGGATAGTGTAATAGAGTTTATAAACGACCATTATCCTGTAAGAAAATGCAATACAGGATCTGTTGCTTTAAGAAATGGAAGTTCTGCCGGCTGTCTCAATTCTCAACTGGGGACATGCCTTGCACCCTGCACCGGAAAGGATGTCAGCAGAGAATATAGAATGTGTATTGAGGATATAACCAGGTTCCTAAATGGGAAAGATTATGCTCCAATTACCGAGCTTCGTGAAAAAATGAAATCAGCTGCATCAAACCTTAACTTCGAAAGGGCAGCAAAATACAGAGATCAGCTGAGAGGAATTCGGTATATTCTCAACATGCAGAGGCTTATCAGGGCATCACGGCATGGACGCAACGTTCTTGCTGCCGAAAGATACAGGGATGCTAATGTTAAGTTGTTTTTTATAAAAGGCAATAAACTCTTACATAAAGAATCGCTAAACCTTCATCAATTTAATTGCAACACCCTGGGAAACAGGTTAAGAAGCCTTGCAAACAGCTTCTTTAGGGAAAAAAGGAGCTGTGAGCTATATCAGGAAGATATTGATGAGGCACAGATTATATACTCATATTTAAAGAAAAAAAGTAACGGTATAAAAAGCTTCAACATTCCAGCTTCTCGTATTGACAGAGTAAACTATGAAAAAATTGCTGAATCAATCCTTAAGGATTGATGGGTAATGCTGTTTTACAGTTTTGTAATCTCAGGCAGGCGCAGAACAATAAGATGAACTATACCGGAGGAGTATGCTTAATTTTCTGCTGTGAGAATATTTTAGCTATCGGGATGTCAAATTTGAATACACCCGGGATACAACTGAACGATATGCTGTGCTATAATGTATGGGGTTTAGGAAATTAAAAACCCTGAAAATAACAGCTTCTGTATATGCAAATGTGGTAACATTGCTTTCCATGATAATCAATAATCCAAAAGAAGCCTCATACCGGAATTAACATACATATTAAGACCGGGGGATATCATTCGGGAGGTAAGGCACAAATGGGAAAACTTGTCCTAATAACAGGTGGTGCAAGAAGCGGCAAGAGCACTTTTGCAGAAAACATGGCAAAGGCATATGGCAAAGATGTTTTATACGTTGCCACGTCTATACCATTTGACGATGAAATGAGGTACAGGATACAGAAGCATAGGGAACAGAGACCCCCGGAATGGGAGACTCTTGAGGCATATAAGGATCTTGATGCAGCGATAACAGAAAGGCTTGAAGGAAAGTCTGCAGTTATCCTCGACTGCATAACCGTTATGGTGTCAAATCTCATGCTTGAAGAGGCTATGGACTGGGAAGGAATGGATTCAGACCGGATAAACAAGGTTGAGGAAAAGGTGAAATCGGAAATAAGCAAGCTTATACGTACGGCAAAGAACTCTCAAATACCGTTTGTCATAGTAACCAACGAGCTTGGTATGGGTGTCGTTCCTCCCTCTGTGTTGGGTAGAGCTATAAGGGATATCGGAGGACGTGCGAACCAGATGCTTGCAGCAGCCGCTGACGAAGTTTATCTGTGTGTGTCCGGAATTCCTGTTAAGATAAAATAGCCTAATTGTTTTAAACAGAGCGTATTTTCTGCAAATAATGAAATACATCCCGGGTATTGTTATAAAATCTCTTGTTGTAAAAAATCACGCAAGATATTACGAGATTAAATAAACCATTTAAATGAGGGGAAGACACGTGAAATACTTGAAACGGTTTGTTTTGATGGTGCAGTTTCTCACCAGAATTCCCATAAACGTTGATCTTGATGCAACAAGCGAAGACTACGGCAAGGGACTGGTTTTTGCTCCTATTGTAGGTCTTGTGATAGGTGCCCTGTTGGTCGTCTCTTATATGATACTTAGCTTAATTTTCCCCATAACCATGACAGCGGCTTTACTGCTGGTCATATATATTTTTGTTACCGGAGGGTTACATATTGATGGTTTAGGGGATACGTTTGACGGTTTGTTTTCCAATCGTTCGAAAGAAAGAATTCTTGAAATAATGAGAGACAGCAGGGTAGGTACAAATGCCGTTGTTGCGATATTTTGCCTTCTTCTGATAAATTGGAGCGTTGTATCCAACATAAACCCTGAGAATATTGTAATGGTCCTTATGCTGTTTCCTGTGACAGGAAGGATAGGGTCCCTTATAGGAGCGGGAGTTTCAGTTTACGCCAGAGAAGGTGGAGGTCTGGGGAAATCGTTTATTGATTTCTGCAGCATAAAAGAAATTATCATAGGAATGGTTCCATATTTGATTATTTTTTTCGTTACAGCAGGTTTAAGGGGCTTATTGCTTTCAATAGTACCTGTCATTTCCGCATTTCTGTTGACAAAGCTTTTTTCAAGGAAGATAGGGGGAGCCACAGGTGACATACTGGGTGCTGTTTGTGAGCTGAATCAGGTGATTTTCCTAATAAGCGCATATTTGATGTACCGATGAAGAGCATAGGGACACTTCTTCACTTTGAACACTTTAAAAAATCGGTTACTTATACAACATAAAAAGTCAAGTAAAGAGGGACGTTTCTTTGCTTTCTGCAATCTAAGGGGGGACGCTTCTTCACTTTTCATACATATTGGCTTTATTGCAGATTCATTTTAATTTACGGGTTGAAAGAGAATATTTCTTAGCATTAAATACTCAATAAAATTGGCTATTACGACCAAACAAAAGTCAAATGAAAATATACACAATACTCGATAAGGAGTAAGACAAATGGCTGAATTGATACTTGTAAGGCATGGCGAAACTGACAGCAACAGAAAAGGTGCATATTTAGGGTGGACCGATGTGGAACTTAATGAGACGGGCATCAAACAAGCGTACTGTGTAAAGGAAAAGCTAAAAGGCGAATCAATTGATGCTATATATTCAAGTCCGCTTAAACGAGCACTTAAAACTGCAGAGATCATTAACGAAAACTTCAAACTGGAAATTAATATAGTTGATGAGCTTAAAGAACATAATTTCGGCGGATGGGAAAATCTAACAATTTCCGAAATAAAAGAACGTTTCTCTGAAGAATATGAAATGTTGACAAAAGATTGGATAAACCATCCCATTGCCGGAGGAGAAAGCGCCATCCAGGTTTACCATCGTGTGAAAGGATTTATAGATAACCTGCTGTCATCCAATAACTCGGGAAAATATTTAATTGTTACGCATCTGGGTTGTATCAGGTATATTATCGTACATTTGCTTGGTATGGGGATTGAAGGAATATGGAGGTTTAATGTTGGCAATTGCGGGATAACCAGAATCAAGATCAACCGTGAAGGTTATGCATATCTTACGCTTTTAAACGGTTAGCAGCAGTTGCTATGTTAAGCGGTTTATCATAACGTTGCATCTGATATTGACTGAGAGTTACACCTTGTAATAACTGAAAGCTGCAAATTGTATTTACCGAGAGAGGGCGTTACATTAACTGAAAATTGCACCATTATATTTATAAAAAGTTTCACCATTATATCTATAGGAATAGTTAACATAATATTTGCGGCAGGTTGCAGATCATATTAACAGAATCTTACAGTTAAAATTTACATACTATGACCAAAGATTTTATAGGTTTTATGGATTGTAAAGGAAAAACTGTATTGACAATCAGACCCCACGAGTTTATAATATTCCTAACAATGCGATACACTTTACAGGCGTATCGATACAGTAATGGGGGGTGAACAATACAGTATGAGGAATATGTCAACCAGAAAAATGGTACAAAACGGGTTAATGATAGCTTTAGTGTTTTTAACAACATACGTAACACGTATACCCGGACCGGTACCTCCAGGATATATAAATTTCGGTGATGCGGTCATCATGATGACGGCAATGCTTTTGGGGAAAAACAGCGGATTTGTGTCGGGTGCAATAGGTTCGGCCCTTGCTGATATAGCTTCACCCGGAGGAATTATTTTTGCACCCATTACGTTTATTGTAAAGGGTCTGGAAGGATATGTGGCTGGGGTTTTGACACATTCCCAAGTAAGTGAAAGCAGAAGTGAATTAAGAAAGATCATGGCCGTGGTAGCAGGTGCGGCTGTCATGGTTGCAGGTTACTTTTTCGCAGAACTCTGGATACTTAAGATATTTGATGATAGTTTCGGTTACGCGGCAGCCATAACTGAGCTTCCCTTTAATCTTATTCAGGGCGGCATAAGCGCGGTAGTAGGTTATATATTGACATCACTGTTGTCTGTTGTTGGAATAAAAAGAATTCTTGAAAAGTAAACCGGCGAAGTAAAACATGTCAACCCATGGAATAAAGTATTTCAACAGATGAAATAAATTATGTCAACCGGTGAGATAAAGTATCTCAACCGATGAAATAAAGATATGTCAAAAGCATGTTTTCTTATCAAAAATGGGATACGACTTCTGTGTAAGTATCCCATTTTGCTTGTTAGAATGCTTAAATTTGGTTATAATAATCATAAATGACAAAATAGGTTCATCGCCTGCAAGAAGTGGATTCTTAAGATTTGCAATAACTGGCTCCTTAAGATTTGAAGTATTTCTTTAAGCGGATGTTTTCATGCATATCATGCAGATGCGTGGACACTTAGTTTTTGTATAAGTATCATGTTTCTATACGTATCATTTATGTTTGCGAATCAGATGAATGTTTGCATAACCGTTTATGAGGTTATTTGCGTGTAAATATGTGAAGGGAGTGTTGCGTAGGATATGAAACTTACGGTACTTGGGAACAATGGACCGTTTCCTGCCCCAGGAGGTGCCTGCTCCGGATATCTCATCAGCGAAGGTAATACAAATATACTTGTGGACTGCGGAAGCGGAGTACTCAGCAACCTGCTGAAGATAATGCCTTTTGAGAATCTTGACGCAATAATACTTACACATCTTCACAGCGACCATATGTCGGATATGATGGTGTTAAGATATGCCATCCAGAGCAAGATAAACCGGGGGCTTATGAAAAATCCTGTAAATGTGTATGCACCTTCTGAGCCGGCGGAAGAATACCAAAGGCTGAATATTGAAGGGATTTTTAACCTGAATTCCATAACGCCTGAGCTTGTCCTGAATCTTGGCAAAATGAATGTTACATTCAGGGAAATGAAGCATCCCTTCAAATGCTTTGCAGTTTCCTTTGAATCGGGTGGAAAACGTTTTGTTTTTTCGGGAGATACCTCCTGGTTTGAAGGAATCATAGAGTTTTCAAAAGACGCTGATCTGGTAATGCTTGATGCAGGTCTTAAGTCAGAAGATAAAAAGAGCGACAATGTTCCTCACCTGACAGCGCATGAATGCGGGATTGTGGCAAAGGAAGCCGGAGCAGGAAAACTTCTGCTTACCCATTTCTTTCCGGAGTATAATGTTGGTGACTTACTGAAGGAAGCGGAAGAAAGTTTCGAAAATGTTGAAGCTGCCATTCTCATGAAAGAATATGTGATATAAGGGTGCTGTCATCATGTAGGAACAGGAGAATGAAGTTTCCGTTCTTTTAGTAATATAATATATGGTAAATATTGAAAGTACGATACATTGTGAATTTTGATGCACCAATTTGTCTTGGCATGCCTGATGATGCCATAAAGGCTGTGAAAGTCTCTGCGTTACAAATGGCTTTAGTTTACTGAAACTAAAATTTCTGCTTTCCTGCAATTTATATTGTCATTAATTCAGTTTTCCATATGTATGTTTGATGTATAGTTGAAAGCCCCTAAAGCAGCGGGCTTTTTGATTTTGTTCTCAAAAGATAAACATAAAGGTGCATGCTTTCTTTTATATTTAGTATTCTGTTTCTCATCCCCCCGCTATAAGCAAGTCTTTCATCTAGTTACAATTTTATCTTTCATCTAGTTACAATTTTAGAAATCTGCAGCCAGAAGACAATGGACAACGCACAGCATTACCGATACTGTGCAAAATTTCAGTTTTCATAGAAAAGGTTGCTTGCCCGACACAACTTTTCAATCATACAGAGGATTTACCTGGCAGATTCAACATTTCAGTTTTAAGCCTTTTGCCGTCTTTTCCGGCTTGTTTTTCAGCTTAAGCCTTCTTCGGACATCCCTTATCGCTTTTTCTGACCGGATATTTTAAAACTTCCCCATTTTTTCATCATCCGCTGATTCTATTATGCATCCCGTTCTATGACTTAAGAACTTATAGTTTGTTCAAGGTAATAGTTTAAGCCTCCGTAACCTTTGGACCCTGCAGTTCATATAAATATACCGACCCCTGCATGTGTTTACATAAGCATTAATTACAGGAACCATATTTATTTAATTTACATAATATAAATCATAACCATGATCTCTTGATTGTTCAGTATTGCATCAACAACGTCCTGACCATAAAAATGTATTGATTAAGGAGTGTAAGAGTATGCAAAAATATGCCGTGCTCATGGCAGGTGGTTCGGGAACAAGGCTTTGGCCTCTGTCAAAGGAAGCCAGTCCTAAACAGTTTATCCCTGTGGAGGATGGCAGCTCCATGATGGTTCAAACCATTAAACGATTGTGCAGGGTTGTTCGTCCGGAACAGTGCTTTATTTTAACAAGCCGGCTTTTAGTGGATATTACAAAAGACTCTGTGAGGGAATACATTCCTGAAGCCAATATTTTATCAGAACCGGAGAGGAAAAACACTGCCGCATGTATTACCTATGCGACGCTTCTGCTTCAGAAAAGGCACAGGGAAGGGATTCTGTGTTTTGTACCGGCAGATGGATATGTAAAAGATACAGAAAGCTATGCGGAAGCTTTAGAACTGGCATTCGAAACCGCTGAACAGACCAACGGTATTGTCATAATCGGAGTTAAGCCTACCTATCCTGCAACCGGATATGGCTATATACATGTTGAACCTGTAAAAAATGCCGATGAGAAAACATCACGGGTTTTGAACTTTATTGAGAAACCGTCTCTGGAAGTAGCCCAGGAGCTTGTTCGTTCAGAGGATTACCTGTGGAACTGCGGAATCGTGGTGGGCACGATGGATGCCATTATACGGAATGTAAAAGAATACATTCCAGATCATTACCACAAGCTTTCAGAAGCGCTGGAAAAAGAGGAACCTGAAACTTCTGCACTTATTGAAAAAGCTTATCGCCAGATCCAGAGCATTTCCTTTGACAACGGCGTCCTTGAAAAATGCGCTTCGTCACTGTATGCTGTCAAGGCATCCTTTGACTGGGATGACATAGGCAGCATTGATGCCCTGGCAAAGACTCTTCAGGAGGATTCTGAAGGCAACAGGGTAAAAGGACGCCATATTGGAATCAATACAACAAACTCCATTATTTACGGTAAAGACATCGCCATTTGCACTATAGACATAGATAACATGATCGTGGTAGGTACAAAAGACGAAATGCTTGTGTGCCCCAGGGATAAATCCCAGAAAGTGAAAAATCTCGTGGAAAAACTGAAACAACAAGGCCATGATGATCTCCTGTGAGAACGTGGATCAAAGGGGGGTGAACGAATGTCAAAAGACAAGTATTTATTGATAAGAGAAATATCAGCGGGATTATGGAATGAAATGCATCATGTTTTAACCCAGCTTCTTGTTGCGGAAATCCTCCAAAGGATTCCGGTTGTTTACTGGGGTGCAGGATGCTTATATGCTTCATCAGATGGCTCAAATGCATTTGAACAGTTCTTCCTGCCTGTATCAGACTGCAATGTGCAGGACCTGGCCAAGGAGGAATTTTCTTTTTATCCGCAACGGTGGAACAGCTCCAATCTTACGCTGCCCAATCCTGGCAACGCTGCGGATAACAGGTCCGGGACAGACTTTTTGGCGGAGATGGATGTTGATGTATATGTCCGGGATACCTATACGGATGTGGAAAAGATCATCCCTTTTATACCGGCAGATCATCCCTTATACGGGCTGAACCGAAAGGATTTGCTTAGCCGCCTGATACACAAATATATCCGCCTTCAAAAGGAAGTTCAGGCATATATCGATGCTTTCTATGAAGAGAATATGAAGGGCTCTGCCTTTTTGGCCGTACACATCCGTAGCAGTGACAAAATTGTAGAAGTGGGGCACCTTCATGAGTTAAATGATCAGTATCCCATGGAGATAGAAAAGGTCCTGAAGGCCAATCCAGGTATGCGGATATTTTTAATGACCGATTGCATTGAAATTCTGGAAGAGTACAAAAAAAGGTATGGAAGCCTATTAATCCATACCGAATGCAAAAGAGTCCCAAGAAGCGGCAAGGGAGTTCATTTTCAGGAATATCCGGATAACAGGCAAAAGGGTTTTGAAATCATATTGGATACATGGCTTGCAGCAAGATGCGATTTCTTTATCGGCAACGGATATTCAAACGTATCGGCAGCCGTCAGCGAACTTAAGGATTGGGGAAAAGACAGAATCAAGCTTTTATATTAGCTGGAGGAGGCGATGAAACATGGAAAAAAGCAAATGGATGGAAATGTATAGGATCATGAGGCTTATCCGCCTGGTTGAACAAAGGATCAATGATGAATACAAGTATGACGAGATTAAGACACCGATTCACCTGTCCATCGGACAGGAAGCTGTGGCAGCAGGTGTTTGCATACATCTCCGGAAGGATGACTATATCTTTGGTACCCATCGAAGCCACTCGCAGTATATTGCGAAAGGCGGAGATATCAAAAAAATGATTGCGGAACTGTACCTGAGAAAAACCGGATGTGCTCGTGGCAGAGGAGGATCCATGCATCTTGTTGATCCCGAAGTAGGGATACTTGGCTCTTCCGCCATTGTTGGCGGAAATATCCCGCTTGGAACGGGTACAGCTCTGGCTTCAAAACTTCTTAACAATGACAGGGTAACTGTTGTATTTTTTGGCGATGGAGCCGTTGATGAAGGCACATTCCATGAAAGCCTTAATTTTGCCGCGCTAAAAAAGCTGCCTGTTGTTTATGTATGCGAAAACAATTTTTACGCCATTAACTCTCACCAGCTGTCAAGGCAAGTGGGCGATAACATTTATAAATGGGCACAGAATTATGGAATGCCGGGTTTTCAGATTGACGGAAACGATGTACTTGAAGTTTCCGATTATGCCGAAAAAGCCATTTCCAGATGCAGGAACGGTGAAGGCCCAACTCTCATTGAATGCCTTACTTACAGATGGAAAGGCCATATAGGAACGGTGGACGATGTAGGGGAAGGCTACAGACCCAGAGAGGAATATGAGTATTGGGTTTCAAAATGCCCCATAAAAAGGTTTTCTGAATTCCTTAAAGATCAGGGAGTTTTAACTGATGAGCTAATTAAGAAAATCGATCAGGAAATATACGATCTAATAGAAGAAGCATTCAGTTTTGCACAGAATTCTCCAAAACCTTCACCTGATGAACTGATGGATTTTGTATATGCTGACTGAAACTACAGGTGGAGGCGGAAGTTTTGTGAAAAGAATGATGCGTACTTTCTATTCAGAAGGAGGGTGTTTTTATGCCATGGACGACGGTTCAGGTTGAAAAACTGGATAACTTTTTTATAATGGGCGATCATACGGGTGACCGTGTTCTCACATACAGAGATGCTTTACGTGAAGCTTTGGACCAGTCCCTTGCAAGGGATCCGAGAGTGTTTATCATGGGCGAAGGTGTTGATGATGTGGCCGGTGTTTTTGGAACCACCAAGGGATTGAAAGAAAAATACGGTGCAAACAGAGTGTTTGATACTCCGATAGCAGAAAACTCAATGACAGGTATAGCAGTGGGAGCTGCCATGGCGGGGCTAAGGCCCATATTCATTCATGCCAGGATGGATTTCCTTTTGCTTTCACTGGACCAGTTGGTAAATCACGCATCCAAATGGTGCTACATGTTCGGAGGAAAGGTAAAAGTTCCACTGGTGGTAAGAACCATAAGCGCCAGGGGATGGGGATCAGGAGCACAGCATTCACAGTGTATACAGGGAATGCTGATGAATGTTCCGGGTTTGAAAATTGTTGCCCCTGCCACACCTTATGATGCCAAAGGATTAATGATATCTGCCATTATCGACAACAACCCGGTGTTGTTTGTGGAACACCGGTGGCTGCATAAAACAACGGGATATGTTCCGGAAGAAGTGTATTCAATTCCTATTGGCAAAGGCGTCATCCACCGCAGGGGAGAGGATGTCACCATTGTGGCTGTGTCCTACATGCTTGTTGAGGCATTGAAGGCTGCCGAAAAGCTTCAGGAATCGGGCATATCTGCCGAGGTTATAGATCCTCGGACATTGAAACCCCTGGATGAAAAGATACTGGTGGAATCGGTAGCAAAAACCGGGAGGCTTATAATTGCCGACACAGGCTGCAAAACGGGCAGCGTAGCTTCCGAGATAGCTGCAGTTGCAGCTGAAAAAGCGTTCCACTTCCTGAAAAAACCCATCAAGCGGGTGTGTTGCCCTGATACGCCCACACCTACCAGCGACGTGCTGGAGAAAGCATTTTATCCTACTGCGGAGGACATTTTTGCCGAAGCGGTGAGCTTGGTAAGAGAATGAAAATAGAGAACGAAAATAGGGAATGAAAAGAGGATGATTATGGACAGGATAATTGAGCAGGATTGTCTTGAATATATTGAAAAAATCGATTTATCTCCGTTAAGGAATAAAACCGTTTACATTACAGGAGCCAACGGACTTATTGGCACTTATGTGATCTATATGCTTCATCTTGCCAATGTAACCAAAGAGGCAGGGATTAACATCGTGGGTGTCAGTAAAAGCCCTCCAGGCAGCCACCTTAAGGATATTTTCAGTGACCGGTATACGTTTCATGCGGTGGACCTGAATAATCCGGACTGCGATTGCTTTCATGTGAAGGCTGACTATATCATCCACGGTGCAACTTATGCCCAGCCGAAGAAGTTCATCCAAAATTATCTGGATACAATTCATCTGAACACAACGGTAACCGAAAGGTTGCTAAAAAAAGCCAAGGACGATGGTGCCACTCTGTTGTATTTAAGCTCTTCGGAAGTGTATGGTGACCCGGATGAAGAACATATACCCACCAGGGAAGATTTCCCCGGCTTGTGTTCTCCTGTGGACATAAGGGCAATCTATGCCGAGTCCAAACGTATGGGTGAGACATTGTGTTTTGCCTACAGAAACTTTGAAGCTGTTGATGCAAAAATCGCCCGGATTTCCATGACATATGGTCCCGGCATCGGCCTGAAGGATGAAAGGGTACTTGCCCATTTCCTGCGGCAGGCTCTTTTTGATAAAAAGATTGTGATGCTGGATGACGGAAGCAAAGTCAGGACATTCTGCTATATTGCAGATTGTGTTCTGATGCTGCTTTATATAATGCTCTACGGAAAAGACTTTGTATATAATGTGGGAGGCAAAGACAGTATCAGCATTCGCACTCTTGCAGAGGAGATATGCCTGCTGACGGGAAGCACATTATCCGATGAAATTGCAAACAAGGAAAGTCTGAAAGATGTCAAGGTTTCTCCCAAATTGGTCAAACTGGATATAACAAAAGTCTTAACCGAGTTTCCTCTCCCGCCCTTCAAACCTTTCAGGGAGGGTCTGAGCCGCACGATTGAGTGGAATATGGCGGCAAACGGGTTACATGGCTTTTAACATCCAGGGTCTGAAACCTGAAAACGCACCCATACATTTAACATAATTCTTCCATGATCCCCTGCTTGCATAAGCGGGGGATAAACTGATTTATTCCGGGACTTTGCACATTGTGCCATTCCATAACTTTATGCCATTCTGCAACTTTGCACATTAAACAATCCAGTAACTTTGCACATAAAACTACAGGTATACATAAGATAAACTTGAGTGAATTATTTAACTAAACTGTGAGGTGAAGCTTACGTGGCAGGTGACAGATTTCTGCTAATCAAACCTTGGAGCAACAGGTTATGGCCTGATTTGGAACACGTTTTGGGTCAACTTTTAATAGCCGAGATCACCAACCGTATCCCCGTTGTCTACTGGCCAACCCTTTGCCTGCATAACGGGTTTATTCATACCAACGGATTTGAACTGTATTTTGAACCTGTATCCGGTTTCAGCATTTTTGATTTAGCCAAACCTGAGTATACCTTTTATCCTCCCTTCTGGGATGCAGACAATCTGTTGGTGGAAGATGCCGACAAGGATAAATGGATGTATAGAAGCATTGGGGATCTTATAAGCAGTGACGCAAATGTAGTGGTGGCGGATGTATATTTTTCGATAGGGGAAATAATTCCCTTCGTCAGGAAAGAAAATGCTGCATACGGCATGACAGCCACAGAGATTTACCGTTATCTCTTTAAGAAATATATAAGACCCAAGAGGGACATTATCATGGAAGTGCAGGGATTTTACAATTCATGGCTTAAGGACGGGCATCCCCTGCTGGCAGTACATGTTCGGAGAGAAGATGACATGATCATTGACCAAAGGAAAGATGTAGCTGATGAAAACTACTGGACCAGGTACAGCAGAAAATACGGTTCAAAACCTTCAAAAAAACGCAAAAGAAAATACCGCTTTTTTGGTAAAGGGAAAATGCTGAAGGCCAATACCGAGTATCATGCTGAAATCCAAAAAATTATGAATGAATATTCCATCCGGAAAATATTCCTTCTCACCGATAGTGAGGAAGTGGTAGAGGAATACCGCAAAAAGTATGGCGATTTGATCGTGTGCACCGACTGCAAGCGATTATCGAGAAACGATCCGGCTTACAACATGGAGAACCCTATGGTGAAAAGGAGACGGGGGATAGAGACAATTAAGGACGCATATCTTGCCGCACGTTGTGACTTTTTCATCGGAAACGATTTTTCAAACCTGTCTCGGGCTATATACAGGATGAAAGACTGGCCACAGGAAAATATCAAGCTTCTTTTCCGTCAAAAGAGGAAGCGGAAATACCCCGTCAATGCAAAAATAATCGTACCCGGAGAAAACAAGCTGCTTAGTACTTTATCAGGGTTTATAAAAAAGATTTACCAGGGGATTAAGAAAAGACTGCACATTGGAGGTGGAGAAATTGACCGCTGATCGATTTTTGCTTATAAAAAGCTGGGGCTGTGGCTTTTGGTCCGACGTGGATCATGTGATGGGACAGTTGCTGGCTGCAGAGCTTACAAACAGGATTCCGGTGGTTTATTGGGGAACAAACAGCCTTTACTCCGAATCATTTAAAGGAAATGCCTTTGAATTATATTTTGAACCTGTATCCAACTACACCATTGAAGAATTGGCCAAACCCGGTTTTACCTATTACCCCCCCATATGGAACAGCAAAAACCTCACGGTGGAAGACCTGGATAAAATAGCCTGGACATACCGAAATCTGGGCGATATGATGGCCAGCGATGCCAATGTGGTAGTCAGCGACACTCATTATTTTATACGTCCCATAATCCACTACATCCCTAAGAACCATTGGGCATATGGAATGACAGCGCACCGGATATACCGATGCCTGTTTGATAAATATATAAGGCTTAAACCGGATATTCAGGAGGAAATACAGCAATTTTATGATGAGTTCATGAAGGATTCAAAACCATTGCTGGGGGTTCACATACGTGGCGGTGATAAAGTAAAGGAAGTAGAAAACCTGTCTCATTTGAACAGGCAATATCATAAAACCATACAAAGCTTTATTGATCGGTATGGAATTAAAAAAGTCCTGTTGCTGACAGACTGTGAAGAGATTCTGAATGATTTTAAAAAGCGGTACGGCGAGATGGTTATTTATACTGATTGCAAAAGGGGGCAGATCAACGATACCCAGAATGCTCCGCATCTAACCAGCTATTTTGATAAAAGGCGCAAAGGGATAGAGATCATAAAGGATACCTACCTGGCTTCCATGTGCGACTTTTTTATAGGCAATGGCTATTCCAATGTATCATATACGGTAAAACGCCTGAAAGATTGGCAGGACAACAACATTGTCCTTTTCTACAGGAGCCTGAAGCATGAGCTGAAGCTGGCACAAAAGCGTATAAAAGCCGACCGGAGACGAAGAAAACTGGAAAGAATTCGTCATAGGGCAGAGTATCCTGAATTATACGGAGGTGTGAACACGTATGCAGATGAATAGATATTTATTGATTAAATCGTTAGGCAAAAGCATTTGGGCAGATGTGGATCATGTCGTATGCCAGATTCTTGCCGCAGAGTTGACTGACAGGATTCCTGTTGTGTACTGGGGCATGGAGAGCCTGTACAGTGAATCCATCGCAACAAATGCATTTGAGTTATTTTTCGAACCGGTGTCCCGCTTCACCATAGATGATATTATTCGACCGGGATATACTTTTTATCCGCCCACATGGAACCCTGAGAAAATTTTCGCTGAAGACAGCGACAGGTTCAAAATGGAATACAGGGATTTGAAAAGCCTGATGAAAAGTGATGCCAATATTGTTGTCAGCGATGTTTATTACCCATTGAGTTCCATATTGGCATGGACCAAAAGGTCACACTGGTCTTTCGGGAAAACGCCTTATCAGGTGTACCGTTATCTTTTTGATAAATATATAAAACCAAAGCCGGAGATAAAAAGGGAAATAAAAAAATATATCAATACCAATCCTGACTTCAGGGACGAAAGGCCGATATTGGGAGTTCACTGCACTTCAAATTCCATAGTGTATGAAGTGGCACAGATTTATGACTTAAATGAATTATACAGGCCATATATCTGGCAATTCGTATCCCGGTACAATGTCAGACATATCTTTTTGATAACCGACTCCAATAAAATACTGAAACAATACAAAAAACTGTATGGCATAAACGGCATGTTATTATATACTGACAGCAAAAAACGTCCTCTGGAAAAACGTAAGCCTACTTATCTTCTGGAATACCCGAACAAAAGGCATAAAGGTGTGGAACTGATCAAGGATACCATTGAGGTCATAAAGGACACGTATTTGGCTGCACAGTGCGACTTTTTTATCGGCAACGGTTATTCAAACCTGTCCAATACGGTAATGCGGCTTAAGGATTGGCCTGAAACAAATATTAAGCTGTTATACTAAACAGCCGGTTTTACAAGGAAGTGGAGGGATGATTTTGAACTCTAGTGAAGTGAAATATATAGAATTAATAAAGAGCAAATATCCCCAGCTGGATCTGTCAAAAATTGAGTTTAACAAAACCGACGGGAGCTATAGCTTTATAGCCATAGTAAATAATGATGTGGTGTTCAAGTTCGCAAAATATGACTGGAGCGCTGCTTTCCTGAGAAATGAAGCGGATGTGATCCGCTTCATCCGGGGTTTTATTACTTTGCCCTTACCGGATGTGGAACTTGTCGATCAGAATATGTCCAGGCATAGTTTTATCAAGGGTGCTCCTTTATACCGGAATACTTTACTGAAACTGGATTATCATACGCAGGAGAGCATTGCCAGGCAAATTGCCACTTTCATGAATCAATTGCATACCATCCCGGTAAAAAAAGCACGAAATGCAGGGATCGGTGATTCCGCGTGGAACTGGACAAGGAGAGAGTGGCTGGCGGAATTGGAAAACATGCAAAGAAAAATATCACCTTACTGCACAGGCTATGTCAAGGAGTATTTGCGCCAGATTATACAGCCTGCCGTTGAAAATGAGGATTTTTTCAAATTCAAGCCTGTGCTCATCCATGGGGATCTGACACCTAACCATATACTGTTTGACAAGACAACCCGAAGGATTAGCGGTATCATCGGCTTTGCCAATGCAGGTTTTGGCGATCCCGCTTTTGATATCGGAATGCTTTTGGACCATCTGGGAGAGAACTTCATCAAGAGGGTTCACAAATATTATCCGATTTCTCATGCATGCCTGGACAGAGCGAGATTTTATGCATATATCAGCAGTTTTATGTGGTTAAGGGATGTCTGCGATATGATTTCAACACGGGATTTTTCCCGTTTTCAAATTCCGGCAAAGGACAGGGACATTTCACCTTTGGGAATATCATTTTCAGATGGCAGGGGTTAAGACATCCAAAAATGCATTGTGACATCCAAAAGGGATTCGGAATAGAATGATGTTACAGGAATATCTGTTAGGAGATGGTGGTATGAATTTCACTCCTGATGATTTAGGCCGTCTCACGATCAAAAAAGCACTTTTTGACGGATACAGCAAAAAACAGGTGGACAGCCTGCTTGCAAAAATTATCGAAGACTACAAAGAGATGGATAAAAAAAACCATGAGTTAAAATGTCAGATCGCTTCCCTGAATGAGACGGTACAACATTACAAGGTACTTGAAGAATCTCTTCAGCATTCAATCCTGGTTGCGCAACATACGGCTGAACAAGTCAAGACGAACGCATGCGAGAAAGCAAAAAACATATTAAATGAAGCAGAGATAAAAGCACAGAAAATTATTGATGACGCTAACAGTGAGGCCAGAAAAATCAGGGCAAAATATGAGGAACTCAAGAATGAAATGTACGCTTTCAAAACAAAATCGGAAGCCTTGCTTCAGGCCCAGATGGATACTCTCAAGCAACTGTTTTCCGAATAAAACACAACTCAAAAAAAGACAGGAGGGATGGTTGGTTATCCTCCTGTCTTTGCCTTAAAAAGGTCAATCAATTATTTTTCTGGACCTGAAAGCTGTTTTTGCATATTGACGTAATACTCATATTCTCTCCGTATTCCTTCCTTTAAATCGGTTTTCGGCTTCCAGCCGGTTTCCAGAATCTTTGAATTGTCCAGAACTCTTCGTGGTGTTCCGTCAGGTTTTGTAGCATCAAATATAATTTCTCCCTGAAAACCTACAACTTCGCGGATAATTTCAGCCAGCTCCCTTATGCTGATTTCCTTCCCGGAACCGATGTTAATCAGCTCGCTGCTTTCATAATTCTGCATCAGGTAAAGACATGCCTCGGCCATATCGTCCACATACAGAAATTCACGTAATGGCTTACCTGTACCCCACAATTCAACAAAAGGCCGGTTTTCGATTTTGGCTTTGTGGAATTTTACAATCATGGATGGGATTACATGAGAGTTATAAGGATCAAACCTGTCATTAATGCCGTAAAGGTTAGCAGGCATAACCGAAATATACCGGGTGCCATACTGCTTGTTGTAAGACTGGCACATTTTAATGCCCGATATTTTGGCCAGGGCGTATGCTTCATTGGTAGGCTCCAGAGGGCCGGTAAGCAGGTATTCCTCTTTAATGGGTTGAGGACAGTGTTTCGGATAAATACATGAACTTCCGAGGAACATCAGTTTTTTTACATTATTCTTAAAAGCACTGCGAATCACATTACATTCAATCAGCATGTTTTCCATGATGAAATCAGCAGGGTAAGTATCGTTTGCATGAATTCCCCCCACTTTCGCCGCTGCAAGAAATACATATTCAGGTTTTTCCTCTCTGAAGAACTTCTCGCATTCTGCCTGGTTTGTCAGGTCCAGTTCCTGATGCGTCCTTGTGATAATATTTTCAAACCCGTTTTGCCTAAGACATCTGACTATGGCCGAACCAACCATACCCGTATGTCCTGCCACATATATTCTGCTGTTCTTTTCCACGAAAATCCCTCCTTAATCCAGCTTTATACCCGCAGCCTGGAGATCACTTTTAACCATCATGGCAACCAATTCTTCAAAGGATACTCTGGGCTTCCATCCCAACTTGCTTTTTGCTTTTGCGGGGTTCCCCAGCAGCAGGTCCACTTCGGTCGGTCTGAAAAACTCACTGCTGACACGAACCAGTTCCTTTCCGGTATCTTTATCAACGCCTTTTTCATCTAAACCTTCTCCCGTCCAGACCAGGTTGATTCCGGCATTACGGAAAGCCAGTTCACAGAATTCTCTCACCGTATGGGTTTCTCCTGTTGCCACCACATAGTCGTCAGGTTGGTCTTGCTGGAGCATCAACCACATGGCTTCAACATAATCACCGGCATACCCCCAGTCTCTTTTTGCGTCCAGGTTGCCAAGATATAAGCAATCCAGTTTGCCGGCAAGAATGTCAGCAATTCCTGTTGTGATTTTTCGTGTGACAAAGTTTTTTCCTCTTCTTGGGGATTCGTGATTAAAAAGTATTCCATTGCAGGCGAATAAGTTGTAGGCTTCCCGATAGTTTACAGTAATCCAGTATGCATACAGCTTGCTCGCAGCATATGGACTTCTTGGGTAAAAGGGAGTGTTTTCATTTTGAGGTATCTCCCTTACTTTCCCGAACAGTTCGCTTGAGGAAGCCTGATAGAATTTAATTTTCGGGTTTACTTCCCTGATACTCTCCAATAACCTGACCGTACCGATGGCGTTTACATCTGCTGTGAATTCCGGTATATCAAAGGAAACTTTCACATGGCTTTGTGCCGCCAGGTTATATACCTCGTCGGGTTCAATTTTGTACAGCAATCTGCTGAGGCTGCCCGTATCGGTCATATCACCGTAATGCAGAGTTATTTTTTTCGGCTCATCCAGCAGATGGCTGATCCTTTCGGTATTATCAGTACTGCTTCTTCTGACAAGCCCATGCACTTCATATCCTTTTCCAAGCAAGAACTCCGCCAGATAGGAACCATCCTGTCCGGTGATTCCTGTAATCAATGCTTTGCTCATTGGCGTATCCTCCTATGGCATGAATGAATTCTCATTTTGTTTACGTAATTCTTGTAAAAAACTTTGCTGCAAATCTGAGCAAATGAGATATTTCAAACTGGTAATCAAAATGACCTTGATACATTAATATGCAAACTGATTATGTAATGTTACATTTCTTCATTCTGAGGCTTTGTAAGCAATTCAGAATTTCAGATAAGAGATAAGCAGGATTATGTAACATTCTGAAAGGCTGTGAATATTATGTAAACGAGGAGAAGCAAATGAGAAGTCCATCTCTTTCAGATGGCAAATACTCATTTTCCTCAACGGGAATGAGACAAAACTTACTGCTTCATCCATGAAATATAGACCATTGAAAGGAAGTGACAATTAATGCCGACGGTAACGATTAATATTCCCGAAACAACCTTTGTATCCAGTGCCCAACCTTCATCGAATTTTTCATTTTACCCTTTGATGTATGTGGGCATTGATACGGTATTTTCAGAATGCATCGGTCTGATGGAAATTGATTTGTCATCTATACCCGTGACCAATGTCGACAGTGCAATTCTTCAGTTATCTGTAATTGTGAAAACCGATGGCAATCCAAGCCCCATACTTGTAAACAGGGTGACATCCCCTTTTGATGCTGCAACTGTAACTTACAACACTTTACCGTCTTTTACTCCGACATCTTCGCAGGTTAATGTCAACACGTCTGATCTGTACACGACGATAGGGATAGACATCACAACCCTCGTGAATGAATGGCTTAGCGGAGCTCAACCAAATCACGGTATTGCGCTGACAAATGAGGATGGAGAGACCCTGGTACAGTTTGGTACTAACAATATAGTATATGAGCCATACTTCCCAAAGCTTGTGGTTACCTATCAGGACACTCCGGTTCCTACAGGTAATCCCTATGGGTATGTCTACAACACCGGAAACCAGACAATCCCGGTACTTGGCTCTGTTCCCTTCAGCAACAATGGCGCTTTGCTTGGAATAAGGCATGATATAGACACAGCCCCTATAATTATTGATTCCGCCGGAGTATACGCGGTCTGGTATACTGTTACCGCATCGGAGCCCAACCAGTTCAGGCTGTACCTGAACGAAGATATTGTATTGGGAAGCGGTTATGGTTCCAGTGAGAATAATAACGGTTATACAGGGATGGCTATCATTAAAGCTGCTGCAGGCGACCAGTTAACCCTGAGAAATGCTGTCAGCAACGACTCTGTTACTCTTGACAATACAGCTGGAGGAACAGGACTGGGTGTCAGCGCTTCCATCCTGATTCTCAAAGTGGGAGAGGCTGATACAACCAATCCTGCACTGGATGCGGTTAACAATGCACAGGATGTAACGCAGATGCGTACAGCCATTACCGATCCTGCTCTTGGTCTGAATCTTGCCGGTTTCAATTCCCTGAGCGCTACAGCTCAGGATATAGTGCTCCAATCCCTGCTGGAAAACCGTCCCAATCTGGGTTATCCGTCAGTGGGCAGCGTACAGTCAGCGCTTAATACGGCGGTAAATGAAGTGGTTGACCCTGAGAATATTCGCGTAAAAGCCGGCAGCGTGGGAGGAAACGGAAGCCTTGCACATCCTTTCGGCAACATTGCAGAGGGTATTGCTGCGGTAGTTCCCGGTGGAACGGTTCATGTAGCGGCAGGCACCTATCCCATCACAACCCAGATCAATGTGAACAAAGCGGGAATGACACTGCTGGGCGAACCGGGTGCAGAGCTCATCCTGCAGGCAGATATCATTCCAATACTGATTACCGGTAACGGTGCAGTGGTCAAGGGTTTGACCATAACCAGCGATGTTCCCTATCCAAAGGAATTTATCCAAATAGGTGCACCTAATGTAAGCCTTATAGGAAACACCATTTACGGTCCTGTACAGCCACCGCCGATGTCGGATTGGGTTGTGAACCGGGCTGTTGTATCCCAGGTGAGTACCCAAAACGTGCTTTTAGAGGGGAACACGTTCTACTCACTGAGAACAGGAATGTATATCAATCCGAATACAACCGGCTCCATCATCAACAATGTGGTTTACAACACCAAAGGCGGATTCCTGGTAGACCGTGCCTTAACTACACTTACAGGTAACTCGTGGGGAGATCCGCCAAACGAATTCGACATTGTACTCCTTCCAGGAACTACAATGGGACCACCATACGACGATGTTGATCAACTGTCAGCGCAAAACAATAATGCCACCATCTCCGATCAGAGATCTGATCAGTGATAATCTGAAACGGGTTGCCCTGAAACATAGGGCAGCCCGTTATTAAAATAAACGATAATCTTAATTAAACAGGTAATCCCGCAGTGCGGCTATGTTGTCAGAATATCTTCTTAACCTTGCTGAGAATGTTCTTCCTGAGCCTGCGAAGTTCTTCATGTGCAAGTCTGCTGTCCTTACCACAGGCTTCAAAATAAATCTTAATTTTAGGTTCAGTACCTGATGGCCTGATGCAAAACCATGAACCGCCGGATACTTCACAGTATATTACGTCTGATTTTGGCAGTTTCAGGGATTCTGTTTTTCCGGTTTTTAAATCATACCTTTGCTGTTTCAGGTAGTCTCTTACTGCCACAATTTCAATATTGTCGAATGTTTTGCCGACATTGTTCCTGATTCTTGACATTCCGAGTTTTATCCTGTCAATTCCTTCTTTCCCTCTGAAGGTTCTGGAGAACATACCTCCATAATAAAACCCGTATTTCTCATACAATTCCAGCAAAGCATCATAAAGGGTCTTTCCGTTTTGCTTGTAGTAAGCAGCTGCTTCAGCAATCAACATGGAGGCAAGAACCCCGTCCTTATCCCGTATATAGGTACCTGTCAGGTAACCGCAACTGTCTTCAATTCCTAAAACAAAACTTTTACCTCCAGGTTCATCCATTTCCCGAATCTTTTCGCCTATATATTTAAAACCGGTCAAAACATCTATCAATTCTACACCGTAGCTGTTTGCAATTGCCCTGGCCATTTCGGTGGTTACTATTGTTTTGACGGCAAAAGCATTCTGGGGAAGTAAAGAAGACTTCTGCTTCATGGAAAGGATATACTCCATCAGAAGAACCCCCACCTGGTTTCCGGACAGCAATACATAATTCCCTTTGAATTTCTTTGTCATCACACCCATCCTGTCACAGTCAGGGTCGGTAGCGATGATTAAATCAGCATCTTCTTTTTTGGCCAGCCTGATCGCATGTTTATATACCCTGGATTCCTCAGGGTTTGGGGCCGGTTTTGCGTTTGTAAATTCAGGGTCCGGATACTCCTGATTTTCAACCACCAGTACGTTTTTAAACCCTGTCTCATGCAATATTCTTCTCACAGGCTTGTTGCCTGTTCCATGAAGGGGAGTATAAACTATTTTTAATGAATGGTTCGGGTATTCCGTTGAATTATTATTGCTGAGGGATAATGTTTTCAGTTTTGAAATATATGCATCATCAATCTCTTTACCTATTATTTTCAGCAGACCCATGCTTAAAGCAGTATCTTTTTCCATAAGCTTAATATTGGTTACGTCGGAGATATTGTTAATCTCCTCGAGTATTTTGGATGTGACTTCAGGTGTAAGTTGTCCGCCGTCTTTTCCGTAAACCTTGTAGCCGTTGTATTCCTTCGGATTATGACTGGCGGTTATGACTACTCCTGCAACGGTACCAAGAAACTTTACTGCAAAGGCCAGTTCCGGGGTTGGCTTAATCTCATCAAAAAGGTAAACTTTTATACCGTTACCGGTAAATACTTTCGCCGCCTCGAGTGCAAATTCCTGAGACTTGTACCTGGAATCATAGGCAATGACTATGCCTCTCATTTTTGCTTCATTTTCATGTCTTACCAGGTAGTTTGTCAATCCCTGGGACGCTCTTCTCACAGTGTATTTATTAATCCTGTTGGTACCGGCGCCTATTATCCCTCTCATGCCACCTGTCCCAAAGTCAAGATCTTTGAAAAACCTGTCTTCTATTTCTTCAGGTTTGCTTCTGATTTTCATGAGTTCTGACCTTGTCTCCTGGTCAAAATATTCATTTTCCAGCCAATACAGATACTTTTCATAACTGTTCATGTGGATTCCTCCGTGCAGAAATACATTAATTAAGCTTTAGAAGCCGTAATGAAAAATAGGTCATCCAATAGCATATTATGTTAATCGCATTGCTTTGTTACATGTCCAGACCGGATAAGAGCATATTTCGGGTCAGAAGGGCACATCGGACATGAGCAGGGTTATGCTGTCTATATGAATGACCCCTCATGGTAAAGTTAATGACCTGCAGTATGAATAACAGAGACAAAAAGTTGTCAACAAAAAAAAGGCTATACGGAAGGGACCAGCAAAGAGGTCAAAGCTGTCAAGAATTGCTTATAAGATAAAGAATTTTGAAAGATTGAGAAAAACAGTATGGTATGGCTTGAATTTGTATATAAAAAGGCAGACGACCAAACATGATCATCTGCCAATAATTCATATGCTACTTTATTTGTTTAATTCAACCTCAATATTTGACCTAAAGCTTAAATTCATTGGGCTCACTTTGGGCTATCCGAGTTCCTTTAAAAAATTCATTTTTTATTTATTTCCTTCAAGTATTCACCCAGCGCCTTTCCTACAGGAAGCTCAAAAGCACCTATATCAAGAACTTTATCTTCAGGCTTGTCGCTGGTCATTCTGGGTATCGCACCGTTGTGCTTTACATACTGGAACAGCAAATCATGACCTGCTGCGATAACATCCGGATGCAGTGGTGCGCCTCTGTCAACAACCGAAGAACCGGGCAGCAGACGGAAGTCATCATTTGCCTCATCAACAAACTTCAGGTTCTTTCCGACTATCATATTTTCTATTGTTACCTCAGCACCTTCTGACATTTCTGCACCAGAAACAAGAATTGAATAACCGTCACTAATCCAGTTGTTCTTAAGGTGGAGTTTACCCATTCCAACGCCGAACAATCCACTATCCATAAGGACGTTTTCTTCACCTGTCATGTAGAATATGTTATTGCGGGCATCTACAGTTTCATCGTTGCTCTGTATCTGGAATATCTGCTGTATTCCCGGACGCCTGTGGATCACAGTGTTGTTGTAGAAATACAGGGTGCCCTTTCTATAATTGGTTGTGTCATCGCCGATTGCGTTCCAGTCATCATCATATATGACCCCGTTGTCTCCTCCATAGTGAATCACATTGCGGTTGGTACCCTGTCCGATGTCTATGATAACATTGCCATATACGAAGGTTTGCCTGTACTGTGGCAGGTGGACAAATTCTCCTGCTTCAACCAGGTCGAGAGCCCTGTTTCCTCCTACAAAGTAATTGTAACGAATAACTGTACCGGCGGAACGGTCTTTAAGGTTATTTCCGCAGGTTACCCCCATTTGAGGCTCGCGCACAGGTCCAAAATAGTTGTATTCAAAGATTATATTTTCTGTAGAAGTGTAGACGTTATGTTCCAGGCCTCTTCCCTTTATTCCGTTGTCATATATCCTGTTGCCCTGGACGAGAATGTTTTTGGTTTGGCTTGCAGTAAAGAAGCCGTTGCCGCAGTCATGCATGTCGCAGTTGCGTATTACTATGTTTTCTCCATATTCTATATATATTGCTGATGCGTTGGTAAGATAATTTGTAACCTGACCGTTGTGATTTATAAATGTATAGCCAGGTTCTCCTCCGTATGTAGGACGTGCGCTTCTGAGATCAAGGTTTTCCACGATAATATATTTCGGAATTCTTCCGCTGGCAGGATCCGACATGCTGCCTTCATACCTTGCGCCGCCTATTTTCAGCACGCATCTGTTGTCATTCCAGAAGCTGTATTTGGGGCTGACTACCGCATTTTCTCCGGTTATTACGGGAAGCTGCCCATCGGGACCCGGTACACCGGTTATGGTGATGGGTGCTTCTGCTGTACCTGCGCGGGAGATACAGATCTTCTCCCTGTAAGGCTCTTCCCTCCAATAAATCTTGACTGTATCACCCGGATTTAACTCACCCCAGGGAACATCAAACAAGGAAGTAAATTCTTTGTCCTCGCCCACTTCATAAACCCTTCCTTCAGCTGCCGATACGACGTTCATTGGCGAGTTGGGAACAAGAAGCGTGAGAATCAGTACCAGGGATAGTGTCAGCATAATTGCTCTTTTCATGAAGATACCTCCTTAACATTTTTTCCCGGTTATTGATCATAATGTTTATGTTATATTTACGCAAAAAATTACGTAAATCACCGGCGATTATAATATAACATAAAATAGCTGAGATGTAAATTTAAGTAAATATTTCCGGATTAAAACAGCATTGGCAGATAAATTAAACAGCACTGTCAATATGTAACGATAGCTGGAAATTGAGTTTCAATATATATATTCGTTGGAAGGTAACAAAATTTTGATGTAAGTAGGTGGCTGGAAGTTAAATTTTAATAGACATCGGTGGTTAGGAACCAAATGTCAATATGCGTTGAAAACCTCAAATAAGAAGCAGCGGGTTTGTATCCCGCCGCTTCTTATTTATTAATTATCTTAACCGATATAATATTTTTTTATCATCTTCATTATCATAACTGCCTGGTATTCATTTCATTATCTTAACTTATACTTCTTCAGGTTCTTATCCAGTTCCTGCACGAGGCGATCAAGACTTTCAGATGCTTCTTTCAGCTCGCTTATCGCTTTAAGCTGATGCTCGGTAGTGGCCGCCACCTGCTGGCTTGCTGCGGCAGTTTCTTCGGAAACAGAAGAAATGTTTTCTATTGCAGTAATAACTTCATTTTTATCAGTTTGCATTTTTTCTACGGCTTCGTTAACAATATTGATTTTTTCAACTATGGAGTCTATAGCATTTGCGATATCGTTAAATGCGTTATTAGTTTCATTTACAGCCAGGTTTTGTTCCTGGGATACCTTTCTCATTATCTCCATGGAGTTAATGGCCGCGATGGACTCTTCCTGAATGCTTTCCATCAGCGCTGAGATCTCTTCTGTAGACTTTCTGCTTTCATCAGCCAGCTTCCTTACCTCATCGGCAACTACGGCAAAACCTTTTCCGGCTTCTCCAGCCCTTGCAGCTTCAATTGCTGCATTAAGAGCCAAGAGATTGGTCTGTTCAGCAATATTCTCAATGGATTCTACAAAGAGACCTATGTCTTTGGTAGTGTTGGTGAGCTTTTCTACAACAGAGAAAATTCTTTCAGAAGTATCATAGGTTTCTTTAGATTTTTCCCTTAGGATTCTTACCGATTCAACACCTGCGCTATTGAGCTGGCTGATGCGTTTGGTTTGCTGTGTAATTTCATTGTAGCTTTCGTAAACCGAATTGATCTGTTCTGAAAGCTTTTCCACCATCTCAACACCCAGCTGTGCTTCTTCAGCCTGTGCAGATGCGCCTTTTGCAATTTCATCTACAGTCCTTGATATCTCTTCAATTGCAGCCGCTGCATTCTGTGAAGTTGTTCCTACTTGTCTGGACGCCCTTATAATCTCAGTGGACAAATTAAAAAAACCGTCTATGAGTGCACGTATATCACTTAAAACCACGTTTACCGTGGGGGCTACGCTACCGAGAATTTTATATGTACCGGAATCTACAAGATGTGAAAAATCCCCTTTTTTAATAAGCTCCATTTCACTGGAGAACCGTTGGGCGAGTTTTTTTATTGACATATGGATAAAAAAGCTGAGCAACAGATTGGTAACGATACCGGACAGTATAAAGAATATCAAGGGTTTCCAGTCATTGACCGTAAGGCAGGTGATAATACCGAAAAACAGGCTTACTGCAATTGATAGCATGTAACCTAAGTTTTTAGGCAGATTGCTGTTGCTGTCAGATTTAGCCATTGATTTACCCCCCAGCATAACTATGATTATGGATTGAAAAAAGTTATAATATACCTTCGATATAAAACTAAAAAATCCTTCTTGTTTTGACAATTTTTTTAAAAAAATGCTAATAGTGACTACATGTAGTTCGGTGTAAACTTGATCCAGGAAAAAATGAACAAGAGACCGACTGTTTTTGGCAAAATATAATCTGGACTTAATTTTTTCGCTTAAATGTAGTAAAATTAATTTGGAAACGTTTTTTGCAAAAAGATCAATACTTTCGTTTAAAGAAGATATCTATGAAAATTAAGAAGCCCAAGTCCATATTTTCAATTATTCTGCTTTCATTCTTTGTTGTTGTGGTTCCTGTGTATATGGCAGGATTCATGATATACAGATGGGCTTTTGCCCAAATTGAGGGTGAAATAATTGCAGCCCAGTCTTCCCAGACGGAATACTACATGGAAAAGCTTTACTCTGATATTCAGCGAATTGTGAAGCAGCAGTCAAGTCTTTTGAACGATAAGGATGTTATAATGTTATCATCACTGGGAAAGGATGGTATCGACATAGAAGCTGTCTTTGCCATCAATAGAATAATAATGAGACTGAATGCCATACTGAACAGCAGTGATATTATAAAAAATGTATCGGTTCATCTGGTAAATATAAACAGAAGCATTCATGCAATCGGAAGCATTTCTGAGCTGTCCATGGATGACTATGAAAAACTGATGGAACTATCCTACCGGAGCACCGGACAATTATTGTTTAAAGGCCCGGTTCCTGCAACAGTTGTAGCTTCCCCCCAGCAATATACTGAAAACAACAAATATCCTGCTTATCTGGTTGAAGTGGAATTTTCACCGGAAAGCATCAGCAAGACGCTTAGATTGATGAAAAGCAGTTCCGGTGGAGGGATTGCTCTGTTTAACAGACAGGGAAACATATTTATTGGGGGAACGGGTGATTATAATGCAGCCTACAGCTTTCTTGAAAAGTTTGTAAGCCAACTCAGAGACACGTCTTTAATAAATGAAATGAGTACCGAAATCAAAACATATAATGGTAATAGCTTTCTGGTTACCATATATCAAGATCCATTAAACGGTTTAGTCCTCGTAAACTATACTTCCCTTGAAACAATATATCAGCCGTTACGGCAGTACCAGCCTTATTTTGTGATCTTTACACTGTTTGTTACGTTAATGGCATTGTTGTTTCTATATATAATGTATGGACAGATAAAACAGCCGCTGGAGGGGCTAATAAAAGCGTTCAAAACGGTTGAACAGGGCAATTTTGAAATAAATATTGAATGTAACAGCAACAGGGAATTGATGTATTTATACTCTTCATTTAACTCAATGGTAAAACAAATCAAAAACCTGATAGATCAGGTATATAAGCAGAAAATCCTGTACCAGAAGTCAGAGCTTAAACAACTTCAATCCCAGATAAACCCCCACTTCTTATACAACAGCTACTTTGTGCTCTACGATATGGCTGTAAACGAGGACTACGAAAATCTTGCAGATTTTGCCAGGCATATGGGGACATATTTTCAGTACATTACCAGAAATAGCCTTCAGTTTGCCAGGCTGTACGAAGAAGTGGAGCATGCAAGGATTTATGCCAATTTCCAGGCACGCCGTTTTAGGAACCGTATCAAAATGTATTTTGAAGATCTTCCTGAATGCCTGCATGACAGGATTGTGCCAAAGGTAATCCTTCAGCCGGTAATTGAGAACGCATATGAACATGGACTGAAAAATAAGATCAGTGACGGGCTGCTGAAGATAAGTTTTGAATATACTGACCATAGCTTTGACATTATTGTTGAAGATAACGGAGATGATTTGAGGGATGAAGACATCCGTTCCCTTCAAAATCTTTTGATGAATGATGATGACAGCATGGAGTGTACCGGCCTGGTGAATATTCACCGGAGGATAGTACTAAGCTGCGGAGCAGGAAGCGGTGTTTCTGTTTCAAGAGGGGAATGGGGAGGGTTAAAGGTGGTGCTGCACATAGGGGAAATCAGCGGCAGTATGACCGACCCAAGAGAATCTGACGAAACCGGAAGGATGCAAAAATTTTAAAGAAACACAAGAAAACAAAAGTATGTAAAAATTTTAAAGAAACAAAAGAAACCAGAATGTTCTGCAAGACCTCAAAAACAGTACTTAGAAACCACAAGTGCTGCAAGACATCGGAAAGAGCTGTAAGAAACCAAAAGAGATGAGAGAAGCCGAAAGGATTACAAGAAGACAAAAAGCTGCAATAAGGGGGGAAGAAAATGTACAGGCTGCTGATTGTGGATGATGAACCGGATATTGCGGAAGGATTATATAATTTTTTCTATAATTACGAGGCGCTGGAGCTGGATGTATTTAAGGCATATTCTGCCTATGAGGCTATAAAAATACTTGATTCAGAAAGAATTGACATTGTGGTCAGCGATGTTTGCATGCCCGGTATGGACGGTCTGGAGATGGTAAGCCAGGTTAAAAAGAGGTGGCCCTACTGCCAGGTAATATTTTTAAGCGGATATACCGAGTTTGAATATATATATCGTGCAAATAAACTGGAGGCAGTAAACTTTATATTAAAAACCGAAGGATATGAAGCGATAGCCAACAGCCTGCACAAGGCGATCAAGAGAATCCAGGATGAGGCACGGCTGAGCAGAATTCATGAAAATAAGCTTGAATTCAAACATGAATTTGTAAGTTACATCCTTCAAAACATAAACATAGCTAAAGAAGAGCTGAGGAATATCTCATCAGATATGAACATAGCGCTTGATCCGGAAAAACCTGTCTTCTTTTTGGTAGGTTTATTTAAAGACATGGACAAAAGAGACATCAGAGATAAGGCAAAAGTATACCCGGTCCTTAATGAGCTGTGCTGTCGTTATATAATTCCCCGATTTAATCTCATTTTGGATGAGTATGAAAAAAACAACCATATATTCATAATTCAGCCCAAAGATAACAAATCTATAATTCAGCCCAAAGATGATAAATCCATGATTCAATCCAGAGATAACAAATCTATAATTCAGTCCCCAAATAACAAACCGGCAGAATTCCCGGAAGAGAACCGTACCGGTTATATAGCTGAAATAAAAGGTTTGGTTGAAATGATGCAGAATGCTTTTTTGGATGAACTGTCGGTCAACGTCTCTTTCGTCATCCTTGATGAACCTATATATTTAAATGAACTTGGTTCATGTTATAAAAATATGAAGAGCCTGCTTAATGATGGAGAAGAAGCGGGGATGGAGCTTATAATAGTTAACCAGGATATGATCTCGTCATTGATTAAGGACGGGAAGAGGTATTCCCTGGGCGATACCCAGGCCATATCCATTGTAAAGAACTATATAGCGGAAAACCTGGATAAACCTTTGTCGCTGACACTTCTTGCAAATCTGGTATATTACAATTCATCTTATTTATCAAGGATTTTTAAGAAATTTACCGGTATGACTTTAACAAACTACATAACAAAAATGAGGATGGAAAAAGCAAAGGAGATGCTTACCCGAACAAACAAAAAGATAAATGCAATTGCATCCGAGCTGTGTTTTGCTTCCCAGTCCTATTTTAATCAGGCTTTCAGGAGAGAAACGGGGATGTCACCTCTCGAGTACAGAATAAAGTATAGGAGAATGTTATAGGACGAAATACACCATAACCATATTTACCTATCTTTGGACAACTTTGAATTTACCTTCAGGACAAACATGGGAGAACCATTTGAATGAAGTAAAAAAATATAAACCTATGTAAAGATTATTATATTTAATCATGGCCCGGGGTTATGTATCATGTAATTGAAAAAAACATAAGGAGATAATACTCCATGAGAAAAATTTATCTCCATGAGTTCAAGCCGAAAACCAAGCTGAAAGTAGAAGAACATATCGTATTAAAGCCCAGGTTTCCTGCAATTGACTGTCACGGGCATTTTGCAGACCTTTACTGCCCGCTGTATTCAAAGCCCGGTGAATGGAACAAACCTGATATAAACAGGATAAAAGATACTTTCCTGGAGAACGGGATTGTAAAGGTGGTAAACCTTGATGGATTCTGGGACGGATTTTTCGGATTGTCTCTTGAAGAAATCTTAGGGACTTTCAGCACACACGACGACTTTTTCGTAAATTTCGTTTCAATCAATACCAATCTGGTTAATCAGCCCGATTTCGAACAGTATGTAAGACAGCATTTAAAAAAGTCGCATGATTTGGGAGCCAGGGGAATAAAGCTTTTCAAACACGTAAGCCTGATGGTTGAGCAATCCCCGGGTGTATATGTGCCAGGAAGAAATATCAGAATTGACGACAAACGTCTTAGCGTAATATGGCAGACGGCAGCGGAACTGAAAATGCCCGTATTGGTTCATATTGCTGATCCCGAGGCTTTTTTTGATCCGGTGGATGAGTACAATGAACGATATCTTGAGCTGATGGAGCATCCTGAGTGGTCTTATTACGGCAGCGGCACGTACACATTTCAGGAATTGATGGAAGCGCAGCAAAACCTGTTGGCAGACAATCCTGATACGGTGTTCATTGTTGCTCATGTGGGCTCCAATGCCGAAAACCTGAAATTTGTATCCCAATGCCTTGACAGGTATCCCAACATGTACATTGACATTGCCGCCAGAATAGATGAATTGGGAAGACAACCTTACACTTCAAGAAAATTCTTTTTAAAGTATCAGGATCGCATACTGTTTGGCACCGATGTTTATACACATAATCTGAAATACCAATACAGGCCTTACTTCCGCTTCCTGGAGACATGGGACGAGTGGATACCCGGGGGCTGGTGGCCTATGTATGGAATAGGGCTTGAGGATTCGGTATTGGAAAAAGTATATTACGAAAATGCCAAACGGGTACTGGGATTATAACAATCCAAACCGTTGAGCCGATATCGGAAAAAGGAAAAGGGATGTGAGGACTTTGGAAGTTGTTATATCATGGTTATCTCGGAAGGAAGGAGTTCATACTTCCCCAGGCGTACCACCTGGCAACAAAAGGTTTTTTCGTGGTGGTGCCGGACGCTTACGGGCATGGTGAAAGAAGCGGGAACTCCGTGGTAGACCTGATGACGGCCATTGTTAAAACCACGCCCGAAGTAAACAAGATTATTGAAAGCTATAAGGACAACGATTATGCAGATTATACAAGAACAGGATTGGCCGGATATTCAATGGGAGGATGCATAACATTCTATTACCTTGTTTCATGCGAAAAGAAGATAAAAGCCGCAGTGCCCGTTATAAGCACACCTGATTGGGTTTCAATTGCCGATGGGTTT
>JAMNYG010000069.1 GCA_023622945.1 Bacillota bacterium
CTAATGTGAATTTTTATTATGTATCTGCCCCTTGAGAAGGAAATGGGTCTGCCATGAGTATCGTAGCTTATCCTTTCCCGCAGCAGGGCAGGGCTGTTCTTTTCCACATCCAGCAGAATGGCATCCTTATCGTCCACTCCCACGGCTGACATTGTGTCCTCCACACGTTTTATCACGATGTTATAATGTTGCTGTAACACATGGTATGTGGACTGATTTATGCCCTGTTCTTCAAACAGGTCTATTGAAAACCCGGGAACATATCTTTCGGGAAGATAAAACTCTTCAACGCAAACCGGCAGGTCGTCTACATATCTCACTCTTTTTATCAGGAAAACATACTCGTAATTTTCGAGAGATAATGCCTTGCACAAAAAGTCATCAGCGGATATTTTTTTAAACCTGAGTATCTTTGTGGAAAGGGATTTGCCTGACTTTAAAATGGCGCTTGTAAAACTGGTGGCTTCAAACAGCCCCTGGGTGATTTTCGGCTTGGTTACAAACGTACCTTTGGAATAATTCCTTTCAAGGAGCCCCTCATAGACAAGATCCGCAATGGCACGCCTTACGGTGGCCCTGCTTACTCCGAACTTCTGCTGAAGCTTTTCCTCCGTAAGGATTTGATCACCCGGTTTCAGTACCCCGCTTGCTATCTGCTCCTTTAAGTAAAGCTCTATTTGATAGTATCGGGGTATGGGCGAATCCTTTTCCAGTTCAAAAGTTTCCTTATTGCCTTTGACTTTGGTGTCCTGTTTAACAAACAACCTGATATACTCTCCTTTCAATTTAAAGACGTTCATGAATGCTGTTTAATGTTAAAGTCATTTGTATGAAATAATGTTCCGCGCTCAATCCTTTTCACCGAATTTGCTTTCTATCAGAGTTACAAGGCTGTCAACGGCTTCTTTTTCGTCTTCACCTTCGGCGGAAATTTCAACTTCCGTTCCCTTGCCGGCTCCTATGGATATGAGCAGCACTATTGACTTTGCATCCACTGCATCGCCTTCTTCAATATTTTTAATGGTGATTTTTGATTTAAATTTCTTGGCCATGGAGACAAAGTCGGATGCCGGTCTGGCATGAAGGCCGGTTTTGTTCTGAACAACAACTCTTCTTGAATACATTTGAAAACCCCCATTTTAATTTAATTGCCGAAAACAATTGTAATGGATCTGTCAGTAAGCGGTTTCGCTTTTCAGAAATGCCTCCACCTGGCTTGCCGTAGCAAGACCCAGCACGGTTTTGGCCATCCTCTCCGCTTTCTGTATGTTAAGTGTTGCTATCTGCTTTTTGACTGCCGCGATTGCTGATTCGTTGACACTTAGCTTTCTCAGCCCCAAACCTATAAGAACCGGAATGGCTAGAGGTTCTCCTCCCAGCTCGCCGCATATACTTATGGGCTTGCCCTGTCTGCGGAATTCCTTAACTACGCTGCCTATCATTCTGAACAGGGCGGGATGAAAAATTTGATAATACTGGGCTACCTTGGGGTTAAGCCTGTCTACCGCTGTAAGATACTGGCATAAATCATTGGTGCCGATGCTGGCGAAATCAACCTCTGAAGCCACTATATCGGCCATTATTGCAATAGACGGTATTTCGATCATGATACCTATTTTCACATCATCTCTGAACGGATATCCGTCGGCTGCCAGTTCCACCTTCACTTCATCTATTATTTTTTTCGCAAAGCGCAGATCTCCAAGGCTCCCAACCATAGGAAACATGATCCACAAATTACCGTACATGCTGGCTCTGTAAAGTGCCCTGAGCTGGGTTTTGAATATGTGCATGTTATCAAAGCACAGGCGTAGCGCCCGAAGTCCCAGGAACGGATTTTCTTCCTTTGGCAGATCCAGACAGTGTAGCTTTTTGTCTCCTCCGGCATCCAGCGTTCTTATGATCACGGGTTTATCCCCGTATGCCTGCAAAACCTTTTTATAGGCTTCAAACTGTTCTTCTTCGGTAGGAAGGTAGTCATGCTTCATATAAAGAAATTCAGTTCTGAAAAGCCCTACACCGTCGGTGTAGTCTACGTGTACAAGTTCCTGATCGCTTGCCGAACCGATGTTTAAAGTCACATCTATTCGGATGTTATCGGCAGTATACGGCTCTTTGAAGTAAAATTTCTTGATTTCCGCTTTCTTAATATCAAACTCAGTTTTCTTGTAAGAGTAGTATTT
>JAMNYG010000007.1 GCA_023622945.1 Bacillota bacterium
CCAGATAAATTACCGGGCACTGGGGATGCATTGCACTCTTTGATAGCGCGGTACAGCCTTTAATGCAGCACAACCTTTGAGAGCGCAGTACAATCTTTTTAAATAAAGAAAAGAAGGTATATTATGAGTAAACTTCCTCATATAGTGATATTCAATCCCGATCAATTCAGGGCGGATGCACTGGGTCATCTTGGAAACCCTGCCGCAGTGACTCCAAACCTGGACAGCGTATGCGCCACAGACGGTGTGTCATTCAGATACGCATTTTGTCAAAACCCAGTTTGCACCCCAAGCCGCTGCAGCTTTATGAGCGGCTGGTATCCACATGTCCGGGGTCATCGTACATTATTCCACATGATGCATGAGGACGAACCGGTGCTTCTGAAAACACTGAAGGACCATGGATACTTTGTATGGTGGGGAGGTAAAAACGACCTCATCCCGCGTCAGAAATCCTTTGAGCCTTACTGCACCGTTCTTCACCGTCCCACACGAAAGGTAATGCCCTCCCTTCATTCCTCATACCATGAGAGGGTACCCAGGGACAGCGACGGCTATTATTCATTCTATTACGGCAGGATTGATAAGGGAGACGAGGAAATCTATTATGATTCCGACTGGGATAATGTTTTAAGTGCAATCGATCTGATTCTTAATGCGCCAAAAGACCAGCCCCTGTGCATTTATCTTTCCCTGGATTTTCCTCACCCCCCGTATGGCGTGGAAGAACCCTGGTACAGCATAACAGACCGGAGGAAGGTTCCGCCCAGAATCCCGACACCTCCCGGATGGGAAGGCAAGCCCAGCATTTTAAAGGGCATATGGGAGAATCAAAACCTTAAAAGTTGGACGGAAGATCGCTGGACCGAGCTTAGGGCCACCTATTACGGTATGTGCTCCCGCATTGACTACCAGTTCGGGCTCCTTATGGATGCCTTGAAGCAAGCCGGTATATACGATGATACCGCAGTATTTGTGTTCAGCGATCATGGCGATTTTACAGGTGACTACGGTCTTGTGGAAAAAAATCAAAATACGTTTGAGGATTGCCTTACAAGGGTACCTTTCATAATAAAGCCTCCTTCCTGGGTCAAGACAAAGCCCCGTATCAGCGATGCACTGGTGGAGCTTATTGATTTTCCGGCAACGGTGGAAGCACTTGCCGGAATAAAGCCACAGCATACCCACTTCGGGCGCTCACTGCTCCCTGTGATATCGGGGGAAACCGATGAGCACAGAGATGCAGTATTTTGTGAAGGCGGGAGGTTGCATGGAGAAATCCACTGCAATGAATATGACCTGATTCCTGCAATAAGTCCCGATTTCCTGTACTGGCCCAGGCTGGTGATGCAGAAAAGCGAAGGTCCGGAACATACCAAGGCGGTAATGTGTCGCAACAAAAAATACAAGTATGTTCACAGGCTTTATGAAAGCGATGAATTGTACGACCTGGAAAATGACCCGGCAGAGCTTGTGAACCGGATAAACGATCCGTCCATGGCACATATTGTTGTCCGGATGAAAGACCGCCTTATGCATTTCTATCTTGAGACTACCGATGTAGTACCCCACAATCCGGACCAGAGATAAAACAATAACAATAAGAAGGAGTCATTATGGAATTGTACAGGTTTGATACACACGTTCATACTGCAGAAGTAAGTCCATGTGGAAAAGTTCCTGCAAGAGAAGTGGTACATCTTTACAAAGAAGCAGGATATGATGGTATTGTTATAACCGATCACTACACCGCAGGCCTTTTTCGTGATACACATCCCTCTGAATGGGAAGCGGTGGTGGACAGGTACCTGGAAGGGTATCGGACAGCCCGCAATGAAGGCAAGAAAATAGGTCTGAATGTCATATTGGGAATAGAATTAAGATTTGAAGGACATATAAATGATTATCTTGTATTCGGCGTTGACGAGGAATTCCTGAAGGAACATCCCAACCTTCCCTCCCTTGGTTTGAAAGGCTTTAAAAAGCTTATTGAAGGTAAGGACATCCTGGTTTATCAGGCACATCCTTTTCGTCCGGGCATGATTCCGTCAGACCCTGACCTCCTGGACGGAATTGAAGTATATAACGGACACCCCGGGCAAATGAGCAATAATCCTCTTGCCCTGGAATATGCCATATCCAACAACCTTAAAATGATTTCCGGATCGGATTTCCATCAGGTACCACACCTGGCCAGAGGAGGAATAGTCCTTCCGGAAAAGATCGATACACCCAGGGAACTGGTAAGGATGCTGAAAGAGGACAGAATAATAAGCCTCATACGGGCTGAGGATGAAGAAAAGGATTAATACCCCTTTTGCTCAGGAATTAAAAGAGGGCATAAAGCCCTCTTTTAACAGTCCCATAAGCTGTTCCTTGCTTTAAATAAATGCCTGTCTACCTGAAAACATAACCGCCAGCTGCTTAAGCCTTGCTGCAGCATGTTCAAAAAACTCCCTGTAAGATTCACAGAAAAAATTCAATGCAGGCTTGCCGTCATAAAAAGGTTCCCTTAATCTCCTGCAACCTCCCCTGCATAGACTGTACCATTTGCAGCTTATGCATTCCCTGCTTATGTGCCTTGATACCTCTACAAACATTTTTCCCGTTTCCGAGTTCTTTAGCTCTTCAAAGCTGAGCTCCTTAATATTTCCCATGTACCACTCATCAAACACATAAAAATCACACGGGTATACCCCTCCGTCAGCTTCAATAACCATCTGACAGATACATTCACCTGTCATACCGCATATTTCGGGCCTATAGCCTGCC
Source organism: Bacillota bacterium (assembly GCA_023622945.1). GTDB lineage: Bacteria > Bacillota > Clostridia > Acetivibrionales > JAMNYG01 > JAMNYG01. Next base: position 2,773 of record JAMNYG010000007.1, read on the forward strand.
ATCATTCCCACCAGGTTGTCAAAATATCTTATGCTTATCATATTACCCCTGATTATATCATCATACCAAAGGTCGAACAGTTTTTTCAGAAACAGGGCAAATCTTTCAGGAGAAAGGGAAAATTCATGTAAGCCCTGTTTTTCACCGAGAGGATCCAAACACGGTATGAACTGCAGATACCTGAAATTATTCCTTTTAAAGAAGCTGTACACTTTTTCTGCATGTCTTGCCACAACGGAATTTACAACAAACAGTATGTTATACTCAACTTTATACCTGTTGAAAAGGCTTATGGCATTCATCACTCTGCTGAAGGTCCCTTTCATGCCTGAATCATGCCTGAACATATCATGTAAGTCCTTGGGCCCGTCAAGGGATATACCTACCAGGAACCTGTTTTTTGAGAGATATTCAGCCCATTCATGATCTATTGCCATGCCGTTGGTTTGCAGGGTGTTGTTTATTTGAACCTTTTTGGTATTGTATTTTTTCTGAAGCATTATAAGCTTTTTGAAAAAGTCCAGTCCCGCAAGGGTAGGTTCCCCTCCCTGGAACGCAAAGGTACATGACCAGTCTGCAAATTGCAGCGCCTTTGAAACAATAACCTCAAGAGTTTCATCATTCATTATGCCGTACGATTCCGTCATCCTGTTTTCGGCAATGGAATGATAAAAGCAATACGCACATCTTAAGTTGCAAAGGCTGGATGCAGGCTTTATAAGCAAACTTAAAGGCGGCATTTCATTATCCTTTCTTCCTGACTTATTCTCTCCTTCGTTCCCTCGCGGCCTCAATCATGGCAAGATAGCCTTCCACGGGAACGTAATCGGGTATTGAATTCCCGGAACCAAGAGCAAAACCTTTCTTGTCGATGCAATAGTCCATTACTTCCCTTACGCATTCCTTGATTTCCTTCTCACTTTTACGGCAGAGAACATCGGTATCCACTCCGCCGAAGTTGCCTATCCTGTCGCCGTATCTGTCCACCCAAACTGAAAAGGGAGCTATCTGGTCCTCATTGGAATGCTTGGAGTCAATACCTGCAACATCTATGACGTCATCCATAATATCGAAGATATTCCCGCAGGAATGCCAGAGGAAGGGCTTTCCATAGGAGTGAACAAGGCTGACAATCCTTTTGTACTGAGGAATTATGTGCTTTCTTATATCATCCGGGGGGATCAGTGTGGAACTCTTATACCCCAGATCATCGCCAAACCTTAACACAGCGTAAAAATCTCCGAACCGTTCCATGAACTCCTTCCAGATCTCATACATCATATCACCGACTTTTGAAAACAATGCAGAATAAAGATCCGGATCATCAGCCCTTATATAGCACAAATCCATATACCCCACTACATCCTGGACGCATTCAAAAACTCCGTTTCCAGGTCCGCCTACAGCCTTCATTCCTGCGGGCAGCTCCTCACCCATTATCCTGAAACATTCGGAATATTTTTCGAAGAAAATTCGGGGTACCTCATCCCAGGGATACTTTGCAAAATCCTCATATGTTTTTATCACACCGGATTTATGGTCTCCAAGGGCTCCGCTCCCCGGCATTGCAGGCCCGATGCATCTCTCAAAGGATACGGTGTCGTATCCCATCTTCCTGAAAAAATCCGCATAATTTCTGAAGTATTCCCGTTTATCGGTTTCATCGCCATGCCAAAGCCGGGTGAAATCTTTGCCCAGTATTTTCTCCATAATTTTGTCTGAAATCATATGTTCATACAGTGGCATACGTCTGGGCTTGATATTTCTTGCCGCATCCACCAGGTTGGTATAATCGGGGGAAAATTCTTTCATGTCATTGCCCTCCCCAAAGAAATTTAAGCATCTCTTCAAACAATATAAGATGCAGGTCCAGGATTTGGTCTGTGGCATATCTCAGCCCCGGACCATCCATACCGGTATTTGATTCAAAAAGTATGCTCATACCGCCGCATACATGGTGGATAGCTGAAGTAAGGTTAAAGGACGGCGGCGGATATTTCTCTCCGTCAATGGGAATGATTTCCTGGACTTCATGGGGTATACCCCTTTGTGCCAGACTTTCATAAAGCTTTTTTTCAAACAAATAATGTTTTTCTTTTATGTAATAAGGAACATAACTTGTCTGTTTAATGTGGCTGTGATAATTTCCTCCGCCATGAAGCAAAACCGTAAAATCAGGAGCTTCCTCATCTGCAAGATTCAGAATGAGCTTTGTTTCATTTGCCATTGGGTTGAAGAAATTATCATGCATGAGATTTACCCCGTCGTCATTGTAGTAGCACCCCAGGAAGCTGGAGTGTTCCAGGACGGGATGGACTGCTTTGCACTCAGGCCATTTGCACGGAGTGCCGTCCTTCCATATGCCCAAACCGTAATGCCCAAGCACTTCAGGCTTTTCACCGGCACATATGTCGAAAGGAAACCTGGCCCTTCCGTCAGGATTAAGGCACGGAATAAGCAGTATCCTGAATCTGTTCCAGTTATTGTATAAATAATCCCATTCCTTCCCGCGAAAATCCCTGCCGGTCTCAATGACATTAATGAAATTGAGAATGCCAACAATTCCTTCCATTTCGCTTCCGTGGACAGCACCGACGATAAGAACTATTGGTTTGGTATTCCCATCTTTCCTGGCATAAGCCGAAGGGTCCATTGCACCGCAGGCCGAATTATAGTTTGCCCTTCTTTTCAGGTCCTGCTTTTCCCCGTATTCTACCAGCCATATCTCCCGCCCACCGGCTGAATATCCTAAAATTCTGCTCTTTCCACGCTTTACGCTCCTCGCCACGCTTTCAATTTCATCCAGGCGCGTTTTCCACCACTCAGGTCTTTTGGCCATTCAAACCACCCTCTGCACATTGCAATAATATTATAGCAGGGCATAAAACAAGCATTATTTCAGATAACGTCTTGATTTAAGATAACGTTTTAGCACAGGCAATTCAATCGACACGCAATAGGATGCATCAGTGTCAAATAAAGCCTTCCTGTAATTATTCAATCCTGTACTTTTCAAAAGCTTTGTAAAAAGCCTTAATCCTGTCAAGCTTACCAATGCTGCAGGCATATTGTCCGAACTGGGTGCGGATAAGAGTTACTCCGGCTTCTACGGTCCTGTCAACCCATTCCTGTATCTGTTCATCGCTCATTTCGGTAATATGATAGGCATAGAGCAGCCAGTCGAAGGGAATGTCGGTGTTTGCCTTGACATTCTCCAGGGTCAGCATGTTTGAGACGGATGGCTGGTAATGAGAAAGATTCACGTCTCTTAAGTATTTCAGGTGGGCAGGTGAAAGATTCTCACAATGCACCGAACGGGATCCCGTAGTCAAGCCTTCATAATAGCGGTTCCAGTACGGTACAACAAATTCGGGCCACAAATCCGGAGGGACAAGGCTTGCAAAATCGTCGGCAAGGCCGCATCCTTCAGGGTCTATTTCCGGAAGCCCGTTGATCCTGTTGATGAAGCGCTTAAAACCTATTATGCTGTCGGTCAGTAAAGAAAGGAATTCCTTTGTTTTTTCCGGTTCATCATAAAGATCGTATAAAAAATCCAGCCCTCTCATCAGTATAGCGGATGTCAGGGGGCCTTCCAGACCCAGCCCTGAAAGCCCGACCTTCTGATCGGGAAACTTCTCCTGGAGAAAGCTGCACATTTCATAATAATGCTTGAAAATGGGCTGCATGCTGTAATCAATGTTTTCTTTTTCCTTAAGAGCCTTGATGCCTTCATCAATGCTTGTAAAGACAGGCTTTACATTCGGCTCACCGTCCTCGGGATATTCAACAGGGCATCCCAGGCATATGATGTGTCCGTATGATATAGGAGGTCCCGAAACCGAACGCATGGGCAATAAATCCCCAAAATAGTCATAAATCTTTTCCCCTGCAACTCTCCACGCCTCTGCGCACTTTTCCTTATCCAGGAAAAATTCTCTCATGCTCACCCCGCCGAGATACGCTATGGCATCATGGTAAATCTCAACCGACGGTTTTATTTCCGTGCCCTTATATGCATATTTCATGGACTGGCCCCCCTTGTTTTGTATAATAATAGCGTTATACCGCATTTAAAACCGCTTTGCATTATCATTTATTTGTTAATGTGGCACCTTGTCGCCTATAATAACTCTTTTCTCATGTCGCTGCGCTCTTTCATCTTTATTTCAGAATAATTGAACCCGGTTGTAAATTCAAGTATTTATCCCCTTATTTACAGCCATATCCAGGGTTATTTTTGGTGAAAGGCACAAAATAACAGGGTGCCTTTTCAAGGCACCCCATCTTTTTGCATAAACTGAGGAGATTGTCCTTCAGGTTTAAAAAAACCTTTTTGACAGCCTCTGTTTCAAAGCTTTATGAATTAATTTCTGGTTAGTGAGAAATCATCTACATAACATTTTCCGTCAGCACTGCAGTTATAGAAATATACCAAAAGCTTTCTTGTGCCTTCTACCGTTGTAAACTCCAGAGAGCACTGAGTAAATGAGGTTGATCCAAACTCCTTCTCGAAAAAGGCATCTTTCAGTGCTTTCCCCGACTCATCCAGGCAGACAACACCTATGCATATCAAACCATCGTCCGTCTCGCACTTACCCCAGGCAGATAGCTTATATGAGGTGTTTTCGGGTACACCGGAAACAATTTGACCTCTTCCACCGGGCAGAGCAAATATTGCACCCGGAATAACCCCATTTGCAAGTTTTTTCCGCATATAATCCAGAGAATAACCTGCTCCGGGATTCATTTTAACTCTTGCGGCTTTTGTACCACTGTGATACTCCTTCGCGTCTACGGAGGTCTTACCAAAATTTATATTCCATCCGGAGAAACCATCTTCAAATCCGGGGTTAAAAAGCAGATTCCCGCCTGGCGGTGTAAAACCATCTTCTGAATACAGAACGAAGTCATCGCAGTACATATAGCCGCCGCAACCCCACATCCAAACCTGTATTTTTTCGGTGCCGGGTATTGTTGTCAAAGAAACGGTGTATTTCTGATATTCTGTTGAATCTACCTCGACCTGGAATTGTCCTCCCGGTATCTTCTTACCGTTACCATCAAGGCAGTCTACTCCTACGGCGCTCATACTACCCTCTGCATCCACCTTGCCCCAGAATTCCAGGGTCAGCTTAACGCCTTCGGTGAATCCATCCAGTATCTGGGCTCTTCCTCCGTCTTCTGATATCCTTATAGCTTTGCTTCCGCTGTATACATTCTCGGTCTCTATTTCATTGCAGTCCCAGTCTTCATCCCAATATGCAAATCCGTCTTCAAATCCTGGATTGAGCAGCAGGTTGCCGCCTGACGGTTTAGGCGTAGCTGTCGGTTCAGGTTTTTTCCTTTCAGGCAGTTCAGGGTTGGTATTCACCCCTGAAAGCACCTGTGCGAGGGCATAACGCACAATTTCATAATCATTTCCGTTTTCGGGGAAGCTGGGTGGGGTGCTCCTTGTGGCAACTTCGGTAAATACTTCCGGTACTATATATTCCAGGCACTTCTGAACGAAATCACCATATCCCATCTGTTCGGCCATAGTCAGATACAGGTGGTCCTGGGCTCCCCTTCTCATATTAGCCAGCCTTATGGATGAGATTGGCCCTTTAATATCTCTGCTTTCTTCAGGATGTATTATATCAGTGCCCGGGTAAACCAGTACCCCGTCTCCATTTCCATGTGCGCTTCCGTTATTGAATGTCATGGGATTGGCCCATACATTCTGCACACGTTCATAACCTGCAGGAGCTTGTGAATTATGGTGCCAGTGATTTGCCAGCCAATAGAAGTATGTCTTTATATCATGCTTGTAACAAGCCCATGCTATAACTCTGCAATCCGTAGCCGGTGCATCCATGACGGGAGTCCCTACATATGGCCTCATGCCGTTATAGAATATCATGTCGTCACCCTGGGACCTTTCAATGGCTGCGCGCTCCGGATCATACCTGTTTGGAATCACAGCCCAGATATCCACCGCTTGGTCAGGTCCATCCAATTCAGGGGAATAATTGTGTGTGACAAATATCTTCAGATCCTTACCGGGACCCGGATTGGTGTGGATGTATCTTGCAATTTCCTGGATATATGGGAACTGGCTTGGACCGGGTTCATCAGGCATGTATAAGAATGTAAGCTTGTCAGGGAAGTTTTCATTCATAAATTTCATCCATGAGTCTGAATTGGCCCATGCCTCTTCCTGCGTATCAAACATTCCAAGCTGAGATCCATAGAAGTTTCTGGGGAGTATGTTATACCCTACTCCTTCCCCCGGGCCTTCATATCCTTTCTCCCTGGTAAAGTCTTCCCCTGTGAATCTTCCCATGACTTCCCTTACACTGTTTTCATCATATGGTACCGTGAATTCCACCCTGTTTCTGTGTGCCAGGCGATGATACCTGTCCTGATAATCCGCTCCTTCATACTCATCCGGCCTTGAGGTGTCATAGAATATCATGAAGTTCATGCTGTTCTCATCGGGAAGTGTAAAATCGAACAGCTCAAGTTCAACAGGAACGGTCCTTGTCTCATTATCAGCCTTTACTGTTATTGTTCCTTCATATATGCCTGCCGGCAGATCTTTATATGTGTATATGTCAAACCATATACCCTGATTATTTTTAGGGTATACCGTAATGGGCAGTCCTCCCTTGCCCACCTTAGCATTTTCAGGAACAAGCTGTACCGGCTTCCACCCGGTCATATCTTCCGGTGAATATGGTTGGTATGGCCTTGTTATCCAGCTGGCATTTGTCGGATTAGTAATATTCATATAGTTCTCTGTAAATATCTGTATAGGCCTTCCCCTGTAATCAGTGGGATCTTCATCAGAGGGAGGCGCATATACTATGGATGCCAAACCATCTTTATGCATTAGTGAAGGCAGTGACACCGAAAGTTCATTTATACCCGCTTCAGTTGCTTCAACTATCAGCTGGAATGAGATTATTTCATTTCTTCCTCCGAAAATCTTAATCTTTTGTCCGTCCCATGCAGAATTGGAATTCTTGTTCGGATTATCCAGGTCGTCTTTTTCAACTTTCTCTCCGTCATTAACTCCCCAGAGAGCATTTATACGTTTCACATTTACATCAGCAGGTACCGGTGTCGGCGCAGGTGTTGGAGAGGGCGCAGGCTGTACTTTCTCTCCTCCGGTCAGGACAAAATCATCATAATATGTATATCCGCGTCCTCCCCAGGTCCACACCTGAAGCTTATCGGTGCCTTCCACCGTAACAAGTTTAACTATGTACTTTCCAAATTCCAAGGATTCAACTTCTGTCTGGAACTGGCCCCCGGGTATCTTTTTTCCGTTTGCGTCAAGGCAGTCCACTCCGGCATAGCCAACGCTCCCTGCTGCATCCACCTTGCCCCAGAATTCCAAAGTAAATTCCTGACCGGGACCATAACCATCCAGTATTTGCGCTCTCCCTCCGTCAGCTCCAATCTGCAACGACTTGGTTCCTGTGTGGGCAACATGGCTGACTATGGCATTATTTCCCCAATCTTCATCCCAGTGTAAAAAATCATCTTCAAAACTTGGATTCTGCACGAGATTCTCCGTCTGTGCCCGGGATGTTGCCGAATTGCTTTCTTCCGCCTGGATGGTCACGGGAAAAACTGACAAGACAAGGGTAATCACCAGCACAATTGCCAACAGCTTCCTCATGACAAGACCTCCTAATTGTTTTTAATATTCAACGCTTGGATATATTACAAGGACATGATTGCAACGATTGCTGCTAAGCCTTGATGAGATTAAGAGGTTCGATTTCTACTTCGATGGATATTAAATTTA
>JAMNYG010000100.1 GCA_023622945.1 Bacillota bacterium
TCAGGCATTGTCTGATGAAATGCCGTATCAAAAACCGCTACCATGGGTACGTTGGGCATCACCCTTCTGCAGGCTTCTATTCCTACTATGTTGGGCGGATTGTGAAGAGGTGCAAGCTCAACACAATCATTTATGGCCTTTATGACCTCATCATCGATTATAACCGAATCGCTGTACTTTTCTCCTCCGTGAACCACACGGTGACCAACGGCTGAAATCTCCGATACGTCTGTTACCACGCCTAGTTCTTTATCGGTCAGCGCTGCTATAACTTCTTTTATGGCAACTTCATGGTTATATATGTCTTTTTCAATGACAACGGCATCATGACCTGTCCTGGTGTGTTTCAAAAACGAATGGTCAAGTCCTATTCTGTCGCATACTCCTTTTGCAAGTACGCTTTCATTTTTCATGTCGATAAGCTGGTATTTAAGCGAAGAGCTACCAGAGTTAATGACAAGTATTTTCATGGTATACCCACTCCCTTATTTATTAATCTGCGCCTGTATCGCTACTTATTAACCTGCGCCTGTAATTCGTCTGTGCCTGTACAGCAGTTATCGCAACAACGCCCACTATATCCTCGGCACTGCAACCTCTGGACAAATCGTTTACGGGTTTTGCAATGCCCTGCAGTATTGGTCCGTATGCCTCTGCTTTTGCAAGCCTCTGGGTAAGCTTGTATGCGATGTTTCCGCAGTTGAGATCCGGGAATATGAGCACATTGGCTTGTCCCGCCACCGGGCTTCCCGGTGCTTTTGATTTAGCCACTTCAGGCACCAGTGCTGCATCGGCCTGCAATTCACCGTCAATAAGCAGGTCAGGGGCTTTGGCCCTGGCCAGTTTGGTAGCTTCTATAACTTTATCCACTATGGGATCCTTGCCGCTTCCATAAGAAGAAAATGAAAGCATGGCAACCTTGGGTTCTGCCTGCACCAGGTTTCTGAATGTCCTTGCAGAATCTATTGCAATCTCCGAAAGTTCCTCAGCATTGGGATTGGGATTTAATCCGCTGTCCGCATATATGAAGATACCGTTGTGGCCGTACTCGCAATCAGGAACAACTATTACGAAAAACGCCGATACAAGCCTGGAGTGGGGAGCTGTTTTTATAATCTGAAGTGCGGGTCTTAGGGTATCAGCGGTTGAATGGGCGGCACCGGATACCATTCCGTCAGCGTCATCTTTCTTTACCATCATAACCGCCCAATATACATAGTCCTTCATTATCTCCCTTGCTTTTTCCAGGGTCATGCCCTTGGCTTTTCTTAATTCATAGAATGTATTTACATAATCTTCATATTTTTCGGAAGTTAGGGGATCCACAATCCTGCATCTGGATATGTCCAGTCCCTGGGCCCGCTTTTTGATTTCGTCAGGGTTACCTACCAGTATAATATCTGCAATTCCCTGTTCCTGAACCATTGCGGCAGCCTTAAGCACTCTGATGTCATCGCTTTCCGGAAGCACGATGGTTTTTTTATCGGCCTTAGCCCTCTGTGATATTTGTTCCAGAAAATTCATAAATTAACTCCTTTCGTTTATGACTGGCTGTAAAAACCCGACCGTCCGGCTCATTGCCCTTATGTTGTACGACTTGCCGGATTTTCATATAAAATAATATAAATCGAAAAAAACATTGCAACAATTCCTCTGTCTGAGAGGAATTAATTATGACCAAGTGCTATAACCTGTTTATAGCAAGTCTTTTGCACCATACTAATTATATATAAAATGTTCATTGTATACAATATTAAGCACAAAAAAACATACAAAAAAAGCTGTATGCGATTTATTTCAGTATGATTTATTTCAGTATTATATCCTTTAGTTTGCGCTTGGGTACGTGCAGTACGCCGTTTTCGTCCTTGTAATACTTTATGGAACCGTTTTCTTCCTCCACTACCGGAGACTCAGCCGGATAACCTAAGGCTATAACGGTATTGATTATGTATCTTTCGGGTATGTCCAGCATCTTACGAATATTGTCCCTGTCAATGGATCCTATCCAGCAGGTGCCTATGCCTTCTTCAAGGGCAGCAAGCATGATGTTTTGGGCTGCTGCGCCGATATCCAGCTCATAACCCTGTTTCCTTATTTCTGTGTCCGCCAGTATCACTATGTAAGCTACCGGCTCCTCACCCTTCTTCGGAGTCCCTTCAGGAGCAATGTACCCTGCCCACCTGGTATATCCGAACATTTCTTTTACCTCTTCAGGTTCATCCACAATTATATACTTTACAGGCTGAAGGTTTGCGCCTGAAGGAGCAAATCGCGCCGCATCAATCAGCTTTTCAAGCACGCTTCTGCCGATTCTCTCCTGCCTGAACTTTCTGATTGTCCTCCGTTTATAAATAAGGTCATAAACACTCATAAGAAACCCCCCTGCATTTTTTCCATGTATATTTTAACATAACATGAAAAAAGGTGAAGGGGGAAATTCTCTTAGCAGAACATTATTATTCTTCTTATATTTTTCTTCCGTTATTTTGAACACATTTGCTAAATAGCAACAGCACAAAGCCGCGTGGACGCTTAGTCCTGCTTCATTTTCCACTCATACAGCTGCTTTGAAAGCTCCTGTGCCAGGTAATTGGCACCTATTTCCTCCTGCTCCCTGATAAACCTGTC
>JAMNYG010000077.1 GCA_023622945.1 Bacillota bacterium
GGAGACCGGATCCGGTAACCATGCAGTATACAATAAGGGAGGATAGGCATATGAAGATGAACGATGCTTTTGCCATCGACGAAATGATGTCAAAGCTTCTGGCCGATGTAAAACCAAAGTATAGCTTCAGCAAAGTTATGGAAGGAAAAATGGATTTGAATATTTGGCGTGACACTTTAAGACAGCGGATACGGGACATGCTTGGAGGCTTTGAGGACGATTTGCCGGACCTCAATGTAAAGGTGCTGGAAACTGAGGTTATGGACGGCTATACCCGGGAATTCATTTCTTTTGACGCCGCCAGGTATTTCACCTGCCCTGCATACATACTGACGCCTGACGGTGCGGACGAAACCACACCTGTTGTGGTGGCTATTTGCGGTCACAGCATAGGAATAAATGATATTGTGGGAATAGGGGAGGACGGAAATCAATACAGAGGCATAGAAGATGCAGGATACCAGAAACAATTTGCTCTTGAGCTGTGCAGAAGAGGATTCAGGGTAATAGCTCCTGAAATGTTCAATTTTGGCTTCCTGCGCTTCAGACACCACATGGACATTCATCCCAACCACAAAAGCTGCCACAGGGTTACCATGAACATGCGCATGCTGGGAAGAAACGTGAATTTTTACCGTGTAATTGCCTGCATGCGTGCGTTGGATGTAATGAAAGAGCGTTCAAAAGGAGCCGACTATCCGATCGGGTGTATGGGAATTTCCAGCGGAGGGTTGGTGTCCACGCTTTTTGCGGCATTGGACCAGAGGATTGATGCAGCAGTTATTAGCGGCTATGCAGTGCGCTTCAAAGGGGGACTTCTTGAAAACGACAGGCACTGTGCATGCATGTATTTTGATGACTTTGCAGGGATTGCCGACGGACCAGATATATTGTCCCTTATTGCACCAAGACCGCAGCTTTGGGAAATTGCCTCCAGGGATGAATTTTTCCCTGAGTTTGCAGCTCTTGAGGCAATGGAGGATGTAAAGAAAACTTACGAATGGTTTGGAATGCCTGAACGTTTTGAACAGGACAGGTTCGAGGGTCTGCATGTGATATCAGGCGCCAAAGCTTATGATTTTCTGAAGAAATGGCTGATGAAATAAATGAAACAAAAAAAGCAGGGGACGTTTTCCTGCCTTGTGCAAGAGATTTCGGTCGGGAAATGTCCCCTTACCGATATATGAACACAATTAAGTTGATATACATAAAAATATTTATGTATGTAAGTACTTTTGTGTGTATATGTACTATATATCAAGTGTCATCTATGTACATTAAGTATTATCTATGTACAAAAATATGTGCTGTCGCAAAAGTGCAGGCTTAAATACAAAATATGCCACAAAGTGTTAAGGCTTCCTGAAGGTTAATTTTATTTGAATAATAGTCAATAATATTATAAAATTATGTATGTGTTGTTTGTTTTTTGACAGTGAGGAGAGATTTAAGAAAAAGGCAAATAAATCAGTGGAGATTTAATGATGGGGATATTTGAAATTGTCAACAACAGGCTGTGCAAGAAGATAATACTGCCTTTAATCGCACTGGTGGCCATACTGACGGCAACAACACTGACCATATATTCAACAAAAGGCTACGAAGTTACAGTAGATGACAAGTGCATTGGTGTGGTAAAATCGGCAGATATAGTGGATGAGATTGTTGAAGAAATCATGAATAAAGCTAAAGCTACATATCGGGCTGATATTTTTTACCCTAACAAGATAAATTGCAGAAGTGTTTTTTTTGGCAGCAAGATTTCCGATGAAGAGTTAAAAAACCAGCTTGAGAGCGCCATAGTATTGTATTCCAGCGCTTATGCCATAACCGTAAACAATGAAATTGTTGCATACCTCAGGAGCAAAAGCTATGCGGAAGAAGTTTTAAACAGGATAAAAGAACCTTATGTTCAAAACTCGAAGAACATTGCAGAAGCAGGATTCCTTGAGGATGTTGCCATAATTGAGAAGGACGTTCATCCAAGCCAGCTGACAGGACCTGAAGAGGCCTTGGCCTATCTTATTCGGCCAAATGAAGAGATAAAAAAATACATAGTAAAAAAAGGAGATACGGTAACTGCAATTGCAGCTCAATTTGGTTTAAAGATCGAGGACATTCAGAAAGCAAATCCCGGCCTTGATGTTGACAGGATATCAATCGG
>JAMNYG010000137.1 GCA_023622945.1 Bacillota bacterium
GTTGTGAAGATGAAAATGATCTTTCGGAATATTTTAACTGGGGAAAAGCTGAAAAGTTAAGTCCTGTAACCCTTACGTTTTATTTTGGCGGTTACAAGAAACCTGACACACGAAAGGTACTCGATGTTATTGAAGAGCGTCTGCAAGGTTCATTAAATGTAAAGTTGGATTTTAACTGGACTCAACATCATGTGGACCTATATGGAATGGCATTGGAAGGTGCAGATATGGATGCTTTTCAGGCACCTGGCAACGAGCGTTTCGGCGTATTTCATGTAATACTGGCAAGGTCAGGCAGATTAAAAGATATAACTACACTGTTACCCACCTATGCTCCCAATTTATTCAAGCTTTATGATACTGAGGAGTTGAACATTGCAAAACTTGACGGAAAGCTTTATGTGTTGCCTGCCCATTTTCCTACTTCCTACAGATTATGTGCGATAGTAAGAGAGGATCTTAAAAGGTTATACGATATTCCGGATATAAAAACCTTTGAAGATTATGAGGTTTACCTGGATACAATCAAGAGGAACAATCCAGGAATCATCCCGGGAAAGATAAACGGTCCGATTATAGAAATTCTTCCATATTGTTATGAGTATGTGCCGCTAAACAGTGAAGCGTATCTGGTGTATAAATGGGATGACCCTGAAATGAAAGTGATGGCACTTGAGGATACACCGGAATTCATGGAATATTTGAAAATGATTAAGAAGTGGGAGGAAAATGGATATCTGCATTTACATAAATCGTATAATACGTTGAAAACATATCCACATTTGATGAACGAAACATATCATGCAATAACTACAGGAACTGTCAGTTCATTCATATCAAACGAATCGAGATTTGGACGCAGTGTTGAAGCTATGGTAAATGAAATGAATATAGCTTTAAGAAACAATACTCATAATCCTGATGCAGAACTTAAAGCCTATATTCTTTACCCGGAAAACAAGCGTCAAAGAATAAATCACGCAAGCAGCCAGTATGACAGCAGGTGTTTTGCTTTTATGAAAAACTCTGACAATGTCGAACGCGCACTGATGTTTTTGGATTGGATATATTCCAGCCAGGAAAACTACGACCTTTTCATGTACGGTATAGAAGGTGAACATTATGTGAAATACGGAGATGTCTTAAGATTGCCACAAGGAACAACAATGGCTCAGAACAGGTATATAGGCTGGGATGGATCTTTTGTATTAAGCAATATAGAATTCGAGCGTTTTTTTACTCCCAACCCAAAGCAGGATAAAGAAAAATATATAGAACAGGTGCTTGAAAATTCATCATTTGCACCCCATGAAGGTTTTTATATGTACCTGGAATCAGAAGATCTCAAGACTATAGCTCACAAACGGTTTGTTGAATTTTTGGATTTTGACATAGAGTTTCTTCGAGGGGAGCGCACACTGAAAAGTGTGGAGACTTTTATTAAGGCACTGAAATCTTATGGAACCGATACTCTTGTATATGAAGTCCAAAGGCAATTGGATGAGTGGAGGGAGCAGAGTGATTAACGAAAAATAATCATTAATTATAAGTACCTGAAGTTTACAGCACTTTATATGTAATTTCTATTGGGCTGGCTAGCTATTAGGTAGGTAATGAAGAAACTAAGCCTAAAGGAAATAGACCTTTAAGAGATATGGAAGAAAGGGGTTTAATTATGGATATTAATATTTTCAGTAGAATCAATGAAATATTCATAGATGCTCTAGATATGGATCTTAACAATTATAATAAGAGAGATTACGAAGATCCGCTACTGGGAAACAAATTCAGGCTGGAGCCCAGAGATCTTCTTTACTTATTTTTTGAGATTGAAAAGAAATTTGGCATAACCATACCGGAACAAGCAGTAATGGAAGGTAAATTTGATAGTATAAAAAATATCTATGATATTGTTTATAATCAATTGCATGCAAGAACATAGCATTTGCGTACTAGACATTGGTTCACCCTGCTCCTTGGGACAAACGGTTCCCTGACTTTGGGATTTTTGGTGGCAATGCTTATATGCTCTGTGTAAGCGTAAAATAAACCCGCACATGGTATGTTTTTCTTTAAAGTAGTACAATCATCACAAACCGGTTGAAAAAGTTGAAAAACTTTAAAAAGTGTGCAAACTTTTTCAACCA
>JAMNYG010000093.1 GCA_023622945.1 Bacillota bacterium
GGCGGAGAACAAGCACTCCGATACATGCTGTCCCAGTTTGAAAAGGGGAACGCCGAGGGACTTCGTGGGTATATAATGATGCAGTTATGCAAAGACATTCTGGGAGTCAGAAACAATGTGACCGACGAGAACCTCACCCCGCAGGAATGGTATGATGCTCTGTCAATCAGGAAGGAAATAAGACTACCGGATTTCAAGTATGATGGAAAAGATCCTATAGAAAAACTGATCTATGCTACCGAATTGGAAAAGTACTCTCGACCTCAAGAAGGATTTACGATAGTTGCGCCGAAAATTTTCGGAAGCTATGAAGAAGACGGACTGCTAAAAGTGTTTGTGACAACCTACAGCGCAACCTACAAGCTTTATGGCAATGTGCTGGATATGGTGGGCGGCAGCGTTGTTCCATCGGCTATTACTTACAGAAAGGATAATAGCGGTAATTATGTGCTTGAAAAATATGAGCAGGCAAAAGACGGTACATACTTTGTGCCATCCATCAGAGAGTTCTGCACCATGCCTGTATCGGGAAAGGAAATACCCGGGCTTGCAGATAAAATAATCAGGCATTACGGGAATTATGATGACATACGCACTCTTCAGCGGGAAAACCTGTTTAAGCATTTGAAGGCAAACGGCGTCAAAAAAGCGGTTCTTTATAATTCCCGGGGTGAGATTGAGTTTTTAATGAGCAGCCCACAATATAGCAATTAGAAAATAAGAATAACTGTATATTTTACTCAGCGTTATATGTAAGGGCGATTTAATGACCTGTCGGTTTGCTATCTTGAAGGTTGGTTTTGAGGGAATGCCAAAAATAAAAGCGGATATCCCGGGGTTTCTTAAGCCGATTCAGATAATAAAGCAGCGGTTTTTTCAATCC
This sequence comes from Bacillota bacterium, assembly GCA_023622945.1. GTDB lineage: Bacteria > Bacillota > Clostridia > Acetivibrionales > JAMNYG01 > JAMNYG01. The sequence continues at coordinate 884 of JAMNYG010000093.1, forward strand.
GACCTTTTCGGTATAATAATCATAAAAATTAAAGGGAGAGATATAAGAATGATAAAAACAGAAAGGCTAAATATTTATCCTCTTTCTGACGAAGAAATGGAAGACATGATTAATAATGAATCAGACGAAGTGTTAAAAGCCGCTTATCTGGAAATGCTTGACGGATGCAGGAAGAATCCGGAGAAGCGTATTTGGCATGCATTGTGGGTTTTGGAGCTTAATGACGGAAGCGGGCGTATTGTCGGCACTTTGTCCTTCAAGGGGCTCAATGACAACGGAATGGTTGAAATAGGATACGGAATGAATCCCGAATACCAGGGAAAAGGCTTGATGACCGAAGCGGTATCTGCAACCGTCCGCTGGGCATCGCGGCAGCCGGGAGTATTGTCAATAGAAGCGGAAACAGAGCCGGATAATATTGCCTCCCAGAGAGTACTTGAAAAGGCAGGGTTTGTTCCTAGCGGGGTTATTGGAGCCGAAGGGCCGAGGTATATCTGGAGAAGCAGATAAGCTCAAGTTTTGCTATCTTTATACTTCCCCATATTTTCAATTAAAGGGAATCAGTTAATAGTATAGAAACTTGTTTGAGGTTTTACTATTATAAATTGAAAATACAGGAAAAATATAGTATATTTATCGCATTAATTTTATTTCAAGTGATTGCCGTTTTCTTTAAAGGTCTGCTGATGTGTTAACAGAATGTACGTATTTTCAAAAATAGTTGGAGGTAGATGTGCTGATGGGGAAGTTAAAGGTGAAACATACTAACCCTAAAGGATTGTTTGATTCAAAATTTTATAGCCATGTGGTTACAGTCAGCGGCAGCGGAAAGACGATTTATATCGGCGGGCAAAATGCCATTAACTCCGAAGGTCAACTGGTAGGGCGGGACAATTTTGAACTTCAGACAAAACAGGCCTTGGAGAATATTAAAACAGCGCTGGCTTCTGAAAACGCGACCTTTAATGATGTTATAAAGCTCAATATTTACATGGTTGAAGGATGCGATCCGGCTGTCGGGCTGAAAGCGTTTAAGGAAACAGTCGGGGAGCTGGAAAAGCCTCCATTGATAACCGTTCTGAAAGTTGCAGGGCTTGCGAATCCCTTGTATTTGATAGAAATTGATGCCATTGCCGTAGTGGAAGAAAAGGAGAACGCGTGACAAAGGGACGGGGGTGTTGTCACATGGGTGTGCTGTCATTCGATAAATGGGTGGTTACCTCGTTGGTGATCTCTGTGCAATAGTGACGAGGGTGTTGTAAAACGGGGATGTTATCATTCGTTAAGTAGTTGATTACTTTTTTGGTGATCTAAAAGCGACGGTGGTGACTTCCACATGGAGTTGGATTCAAAAGGATGAAGATGTTGTGTATTGTCAGATAACAGAATGATAGCACAGGACAGAGGACACTGGTGCTGAGGACAGAATAAGGAACAGTGGTGTGAGTGTAAAACAAAGGACAATAGTGTTGATTCATTGGTATTAATAATAAGGAAACAGACAAAAAGATGTTGACTGGTAGATATTAATAACAAGAGGGCGAGAAAAAAGCATTGACCCATAGATATTAAGTTAAAACTGAATAAATCAAGAGTATTGACATAAAGTATTAAAAAATAACAAATAATGTTATTAATAAAGCAATAAAATGTTGATAAAAAATCACATCTATGGTATAAAATACCAAGAGGTGATTTTTTTCATGCCCAGGACGTCAAGAATAAAAAGTAAAAGCGGGATATACCATGTTGTCATGAGAGGAATAAACAGACAAATAATCTTTGGAGATGAAGAGGATAATTTGAAATTTATTCAGACTTTGCAAAAATATAAGGAAGTCTGTGAATATAGCCTGTATGCCTACTGCTTAATGGAAAACCATGTGCATTTACTGCTGAAGGAAGGAAAGGAATCATTGGGAACAGTGATGCGCAGAATATGTGGCAGCTATGTGTTGTGGTATAACAAGAAATACGACCGGGTAGGATATTTGTTTCAGGATCGATTCAAAAGTGAGCCTGTTGAAAATGATGCTTATTTTCTGACGGTTCTCCGATATATCTTTCAAAATCCAATAAAAGCCGGGATAGTTATGAAAATTGAAAATTATCCATGGACAAACTATCTGCATTATATTAAGAAAACCCATTGGACTGACACTGATTATGCCCTTGGTATTTTTGGCTCAGACAGAACCGAAGCAGTAAGAAAATTCATAGATTATGTAAATGAAGAAAACGATGATATGTGTCTGGAATTACGGGAATATAGAACACTAAACGATAGCGATGCAATAAAGCTGATCAAGGATATCTGTAAGGTGGAACATGTGCAAGATTTGCGAAAACTAGGGGTACAACAAAGGAATTTTTTTATAAAAACATTAAAAGAGAAACATAACCTTTCCATTAGACAAATCGAGAGATTAACGGGAATCAATAGGGGAATTATTCAAAGAATATAATGTGATATGATCCCAGTGACACAAATGTGATTTTTCTGCCACAAAAACACACAATGACACAACCCCCGTCCCCTTGTCACATCATAAAAAATCACAAAATCTTCTTAAGAATTTTATATACTTTACTGCGTAACTTTATGTAAGATTTAATTAGTTACAATTTTAACAATATAGGTTATAATTTTAACAATATCGGGGGGGAGCAATATGGCAAGTCCAAAGGAATTAGTATTAAGTGCACTACAGAACAAGGAAGTTGAACGTATTCCATGGGTTCCTTTTGTAGGATGTCATGCAGCAAGTTTGATAGGAGTAACCGCTGAAGAGTATTTCAAGAGCAAGGAGAATATTGTTAAAGGTGTTTTAAAAGCTTATGAATTGTACAATCCTGATGGTCTTCCTGCATTGTTTGACCTGCAGGTTGAAGCAGAGGCCATGGGCTGTAAACTTGTATATGCAGCTGAAAATCCTCCTGCAGTTGCTTCTCATCCTCTTGAGGAGGGTAAAACAATAAAAGATCTGAAAATACCTGGCCCCAATGACGGAAGATTCCCCATCGTGCTTGATGCAATGAAAGAGATATGCGAAAAAATCGGGGATAAAATAGCCATATATGGATTGGTAACCGGTCCTTTTACATTGGCACTGCATCTTTTGGGCACTGATATATTCTATAAAATGATTGATGAACCGGAAGAAGTACATGAACTTTTGGATTTCTGCAAAGAGGTTGCAATTAATACAGCCAGCATGTATATGGATGCCGGTGTTGACATAATTGCCCTGGTTGACCCGATGACTTCACAGATTTCACCTGATAACTTCGCCGAATTTGTATCACCGAGAGCAACTGAAATCTTTGAATATGTCAGGAGCAAAGGAAAAGGAAGTTCATTCTTCGTATGCGGCAATGCCAAGAAAAATATAGAGGAAATGTGCAGGTGCAAACCTGACAATATTTCCATAGATGAAAACATTCCGCTTGAATATGTAAAAGAAGTCTGCAGCAAATACGGAGTATCATTTGGAGGAAATATAAAACTTACTGTTACCATGCTGTTCGGTACACCTGCTGACAACATGAATGATGCAAAGAACTGCATGGAAATAGGAGGCAATAAGGGATATATCCTTTCCCCCGGATGCGACATGCCATTCTCTACGCCTCCTGAAAACGTCAAGGCCATTACCAGCCTGGTTCATGGTGAGGTTGCGGAATTCCTGGAAAGCTCAAATCTCCTGGAAGGCATCACTTTCAATCTGCCTGATTATAAGAATGAAAAACAGGTGGTTATAGACGTTGTAACACTTGATTCGGAATCCTGCGCTCCCTGTCAGTATATGATGGAGGCAGTTATTGAAGCTGCAAAGGATTTTGGAGACAAGGTAAGGTATCAGGAACACAAGGTTAAGAATAAAGAAGGTGTTGCATGCATGCTGGCCCTTGGTGTTTCCAACATACCGACCATATGCATTGACGGAGAAATAAAATATGTAAGTATTATCCCGGATGTTGAAGAGCTGAGATCATCTATCAGGGAAGCGGTAGAAAAAAAGTCTGCGGCTATGCAGTAAACAATGAGTTTGCTGCTGTGAAGCAATAATTGCACTACGGGGAATGAATATGGCAAGAAGCATTACAAAAAGTGTTACAATTGAGATAGTAACTTTAAAAGAGCCTTGCACAGCATGCCAGATTATCGAAGGACTTATTCGTGACATGCTGAAAAAACTGAAAGCACAATATGATGTGGAAGTTGTCAATACTATATTGCAGCATCCTAAGGAAGCAGCCACTGTTGAGGGGCTGGAAGTGGAGAAATTTCCGGCCCTTCTGATCAACGGCGAACAAATCACAGCCGGATCATTACCACGACTTGATCAATTAAAAAGAATACTGGAGGCTGAAATATATGAGTAATACGAAACTGATAGTGGTGGGAGGTTTTTTGGCTGCAGGAAAAACCACTTCCATTCTTACCATTGCAAAACACTTGTTAGAGAAAAAGTATAAAATCGGTATTGTCACAAACGATCAGGGAAGCCAGCTGGTAGACACGGCGTTCCTGGCAAGCAACGGACTGCCGGTTCTTGAGGTGGAGGGAGGCTGCTTCTGCTGCAACTTTGACGAGTTCAGCAATAAACTGAATCAGCTGTCCGCTGAGCAAAAGCCTGATATCATACTTGCTGAGCCTGTAGGCAGCTGCACGGACCTTATAGCCACCATTTTCAGACCCATGCAGAAAGAAATCACCCATAATTTTGAACTAAGGCCTCTTTCAGTTGTTGTGGATCCGAAACGGTTAAGAAGGCTTATGATTGAATCAGAATCACCATTCCCCAGTGAGATCAACTATTTGTTCCAAAAACAGCTGGAAGAAGCGGATATTATCGTTCTAAACAAAATAGATACCCTTATGGATGAAGAGATAGCAGTAATGGAAGAGTTCCTAAAGGAAAGATTTAAAGGGGCCGAAGTTGTAAAAGTTTCAGCCAGGGAAAACATTAACATTGAAAACTGGGTGGAAAAAATACTCAGCGTTACAACTGTCGGCAAAAAAACTCTGGATATCGATTACAAAACCTATGCGAAAGCGGAGGCCTATCTTGGATGGCTTAATTTCAGGACTTCCCTCAAGGCTCAGAATCCTGTTGACTGGAACGGATTCTTAAAGGAAATAATTGAAAAGACAAAGCAGGTATTGATAGATAAAAAATCAGAAATTGCCCATCTGAAGGCATATTGCATAAGTCAGGATGACTGGGCGAAAGTGAGCCTCATAAGCGTTTATGACGATGTGGATTTCAGCAGGAATATGGAGAAGCCATCCGATGAAGTGCAGTTGATAATCAATGCAAGGGTCAATATGGATCCCGAAAACCTGAGATCCGTAATCATGGACAATTTAAATGAATATGCAGCAACAATGAATCTTGAGATGCATGACAGCAGTCTGGAATGCTTCTCACCGAAAGAACCAAGGCCCAAATACAGAATTGCATAGCAATTTGACGTGACAAGGGGACGGGGGTTGTGTCACGAAGTGACACAACCCCCCTCCCCGTGTCCCGTCAAAAAAAGAATGTATAATGATTGTATATGAATCTGTGGCCTAAAGGGAGACGAAATATGGCATACAAAACTGAATTTGACAGGGAGACAGGTAGAAAAGGTATGGGTTTTTACGGAAAGTACTTCAAAAAATACAAGTTTCCTTTTCTGGCAGCCATTTTTTGTGTTGCATCTGAGGCAATATGCGATTTGCTTAATCCCACGCTCATGTCAAACATCATAAATAAAGGAATTGGACAGGGAAGGATTTCCGAAGTCTATTACTGGGGAGCCCTCATGCTGACGGTCACGGTTCTCGGCGCATGTTTTGCCGTCACCAGGAATATACTGGCAAGCAGGGTATCCCAGCGCATGGGAGCGGATTTGAGGTATGATTTATTTGAGAAAATAATATACTTTTCAGAACAAAGCGCCGATAGAATTGAAAGCGGATCGCTTATTACCCGCATGACCAATGATACATCCCAGATAACGCTGTTTGTCAACGGCATTATGCGGATTTTCATGAAGGCACCGATTACCTGCGTTGGCAGCATTGTTCTTGCCACCATACTCAACTTCAGGCTAAGCCTCATTATTTACTCCATTGTCGCAGTAGTTGCCTTCCTGATTATAATCAGCATGAAGCTTAGTTACCCACGTTATACCACGTTGCAAAAAGCCATTGACAGGGTAAACTCGGTTGTGCAGGAATACCTTATAGGGGTACGCCTGATTAAGGCCTTTGGAACTTATGATCAGGAAAGTGAAAAGTTTGAGGATGCCAATTCAAACTTAATGCAAAAGGGCATATCGGCTCAAATGATTATCACCCTGATATCTCCCCTCATGACCCTTTCAGTCGGTATAGGCACGGTTATCGTAATCTATGTGGGCAGCAGGCTGTTTGGCCTAAATCTTGCAAACCCAGGTGACATTACGGCATTTACGGTTTATATGTCACAGATACTCATGTCATTAATCATGATTACCAACATATTTAATGTCTTTGTACGGACGAAAGCTTCCACCGCTCGCATAAAGGAAGTATTTGACTGCGATGGGGATTTTACCGGTGATGGAGAAGTAATAGAATTAAAAGGGAATATTGATTTTGAAAATGTCACATTTGCATACCCTAACGGCAGCGGAGTTCCTGCTTTAAAAAACCTGTCCTTCTCTGTTAAAAGCGGCCAAACCCTGGCAATCATAGGTCCCACAGGCAGCGGCAAATCAACCATCGCTTGGCTGCTCTTGCGGTTCTATGATGTAAACAGCGGAAGGATCCTGATCGATGGACATGATATCAAAGACCTGGGCATTGACACGGTTCGTGGGAATATTGCCATTGTGCCTCAAAACCCGATGCTCTTTTCAGGGACGGTTGCTGAAAACATAAGATGGGGGAATAAGTATGCCACCGATGAAATGCTGCATCGGGCCGCAGAGAAAGCCCAGGCCGATTTTATCGGGAGGATGCAGAATGGCTTTGAAAGCTTTCTGGGAAGCGCCGGAGTAAATGTTTCGGGTGGACAAAAGCAAAGAATATCGATAGCACGTGCCATAATCAAGAATTCCCCGGTGCTTATACTGGATGATGCCACCAGTGCGCTGGATGCGGTGACAGAGGCTAAAGTGCGTGAAAATTTAAAGGATATGGCAGGGAAGCAAACGGTAATAATCATTACTCAGCGTTGCGGAACGGCAATGACTGCAGACAGGATTCTTGTCCTGGATAAAGGTGAAAAAGTCGGGTTTGGCACTCATGATCAACTGATGAAGGATTGTGAGGTATACCGGGATATTTACAGAACGCAGATTGAGGGCAGCAAGGAGGCGTAAGGTATGGAACAGCGAATCCCAAGAGCTGAAGCAAAGATGCCGACAATAGGTATGATGAGACCCCCGGGCAGCGGTGCCCACCGTTTTGCACCCGGCGCAAAGCCCAAAAATGCAAAAGGCACCATGATGCGCATCATAAAGATATATATGCGCTGGGCTAAAACAATTTTTCTTGCCATGATGCTTACTGCCGTATCTTCATTGATTTCGGTTGCAATTCCTTATTTTATCGGGAAAACCTTTACAGCATTCGAGATTGCTTCAAGAACAGTGGATACAAGAATACTTGTGCGGTATTTGCTGATTATTGCAGCTTTACATATAACCAACTGGCTTATTTTATCCCTCAACGGAGTTATAACTCTTAAAGTTTCACAAAAGCTTGTGTACACGCTGCGCAAACAGATTTTTGACAAGATGCAGAAGCTGCCGCTGGAATTCTATGATACTCGTTCCCATGGCGACACCATGAGCAGAATCACCAATGACGTGGACAATATCAGCTCCACCATTGCGCAGACCACAACACAATTAATATCAAGCATTTTAACCCTGGCAGGTTCATTTGTGGTAATGATAAGGCTGAACCTTATCCTCACTTTCGTTGTGCTGATATGTATTCCTCTTGTGACCATTCTGACCCGTGTGATTGCATCACACAGCCGTGCCCACTTTTTGGCTCAGCAGCGCAATCTCGGTACGCTCAACGGAATCATCGAGGAAAGCATACTGGGTTTAAAGATGGTAAAAGCCTTTGGCAAGCAGCAGGATATTTTGGAACGGTTTAAGGAGATCAATGAGAAACTGACCGAAAGCAGCATCAGGGCACAAACATGGGCAGGATATATGATGCCTCTTATGAATGTCATTAACAATTTTGTTTTCACGGTTACTGCCATTACAGGAGGAATACTGTCAGTAGGCTATAATCTTTCAGTAGGAACCGTGGTGAGTTTCTTAAGCTATTCAAAACAGTTTTCACAGCCTCTCAATTCCATTGCAGGCATGTTTAATACCATTCAGTCGGCTTTGGCAGGAGCAGAACGCGTTTTTGAAATTTTAGACTGCGAAGAAGAGGTGCCTGATCCGGAAGATGCCGTTGAACTGGAAAATACAAAGGGAGAGGTTACGTTTGACAATGTATGTTTCTCGTATAACAAAACCAATCCGGTGCTGAAAGACGTAAGTTTTAACGTCAAGGCCGGCGAAGTGATTGCTTTGGTGGGTGAAACAGGCGCGGGAAAGACCACCATCGTCAATCTTCTTATGCGTTTTTATGATGCCGACAGCGGGAAGATACTGATTGATAATTTCCCTATTACCGATATAAAGCGTGACAACCTCAGGAAGTGTTTTTCAGTAGTGCTGCAGGATACCTGCCTTTTCACCGGCACTATCATGGATAACATCAGGTATTCTCAAAAAGACGCAACCGATGAACAGGTGATAGAAGCCGCCAAAATAGCCCGTGCCCACGACTTTATAAGTAAATTGCCCAAGGGGTATCATACGATGGTATCAGGCGCAACGGATAATTTAAGCCAGGGACAACGGCAGCTCATAGCCATTGCCCGGGCAGTGCTGTGTAACAGCCCTATACTGATACTGGATGAAGCGACCAGTAGCGTTGATACCAAAACGGAAAAAGATATTCAGCGTGCATTGCTGAACCTGATGAAGAACCGTACAAGCTTTCTGATAGCTCATCGCTTGTCTACCATAAGAGATGCCGACCGCATTATGGTTATAAGCGACGGAAGAATAATAGAAAGCGGCAACCACGAAAGCCTGATGAAAAAGAAGGGACATTATTATAAAATGGTAATGAGTCAGATGGGCAATGTGACAGGGGGACGGGGGTAGTGTCACCCAGTGACACTACCCCCGTCCCCTTGTCACCCTTGTCACACTCTTGTCACCGTAAGACCCCTGTGGTAGACTGGGTGAGGATGTTTTTTGGCTACCGATTAATGGCTGATAAGGAGTAACTACTTGATGAAAGCAATCCTGAATTATTTTAAAAAAGAAACGGTACTATGCATATCTTTGCTGCTGGCTCTTATATCCATGGCATTTGTGCCGTTGGACAACAATTATATTAACTACATAGATTTTCATACATTAACCCTGCTGCTCAGTTTGATGATAGTTATGGCCGGGTTAAGAAGCCTGGGCATATTTTCGATGACAGGGAGCTGGATGCTGAAAAAGACCGGCAATGCGCGGAGTTTAGCAATGGTCCTTGTATTGCTGTGTTTTGGGTTCAGTATGGTTATTACCAACGATGTGGCGCTTATCACTTTTGTGCCATTTGCCATTGATGTGCTTGTGATGGCCGGCCTGGAGAATTATCTTATTCGTATTATTGTGCTTCAGACCATTGCCGCCAATTTGGGCAGTATGCTCACACCAATCGGCAATCCGCAAAATCTGTACCTGTTTTCCTTAAGCAAAATGAGCCTTGGCAGTTTTATTTCCCTGATGCTGCCGTATACTCTGCTTTCATTGGTGGGAGTATTGACTGCTTGTGTGGTACTTATAGACAGTAGACCTGTTGAAGTTGATGCTGCGTAAAGCTGATTACGCCCTGTTACTAACTTTCATTTTTTTATTCGTATTCATCGGCAATATGAAGCGCATCCCGGAAATAAATCAATGGTTGCACAGTATTATCAATGATCACGAACTGGTTACATCAGTATTTGTCAGTCAGGTCATCAGCAACGTTCCTGCGGCTATCCTCCTTTCCGGCTTTACCGATAATATATCAACACTGGTTGTTGGCACCAACATAGGCGGTCTTGGAACAATAATTGCTTCCATGGCAAGCCTGATTTCTTTCAAATATTACGTTACGACGGCCAATAAACGAAACGGGGCATATCTTGAATTTTTTACATTGCTTAACCTGATTTTCCTTGCAATGCTGTTGATTTTGTATTATTTTTCTAAGTGAAATCACATGCATCAACTCGAGCCATGTTGAGCGAGCAGTGTTGATATCACGAAAAATGGTGACACAACCCCCGTCCCCGTGTCACGTGTCACTTAAGGAGGGAGCCCATATTCATGTTTGTCGAGTGGCTTGAATGCAACAAAATCAGTGATCTGATCAGAGACACTCAGAGCTACCATCCATATCCCAAGGCAACCGAGAGAGAAAAGTGGAATAATATTCCGGAGGAAGTCGCGAAAGCTTGCATACAGGAAGCGGAAAAATATCTTGGATTTGAGTGGCCGTCTCTTCCGGCTACGATCTTTATGGCCTTCATGAGAACCGGCGACAGGGAATCATATGAAGAGCGCCATTTTCTGCGAAGAAGAGCTTTGGAGGCTCTGGTGCTTGGAGAATGCGCGGAAGGGAAAGGCAGATTTATTGACGATATCATTAACGGAATATGGTGCATTTGCGAGGAGTCTTTTTGGGGAGTATCAGCTCACAACAGCGAAAAAGGAACCGAACCGCTGCCCGATGTGGAAGACCGGTATATAGACCTGTTTGCCGCTGAAACGGGTGCACTGCTGGCATGGACAAAATACCTGCTGGCTGATGAACTGAATAAGGTAACCCATCTGATAACCCGAAGAATTGACATAGAATTGGAAGACCGCATCAAAAAACCTTTTATTTACCGTGAAGATTTCTGGTGGATGGGTGTTGTCAAAAAGGATGTGAACAACTGGACTCCATGGATCGTCGCCAACGTAATGAGTGTGTTTCTATTAAATGAATATGACCAGATGAGAAGGGCCAATGCCACTGAAAAAATGCTGAGATGCCTGGACCGCTTTATGGATACTTATCACGATGACGGCGGATGCGATGAAGGCACGTCATACTGGAATGTTGCGGGTGGAGCTTTGTTTGACTGCCTCGATCAGCTGTATCTGGCTTCCGACGGAAAAATTGATTTCTTCTCGAACGAACTTGTGCGTCAAATCGGACGCTATATATATCGCTGCCATATTGCAGATAAATATTTTATCAATTTTGCAGACGGCAGTGCCAAAGTGGATATATCAAAAGATATGGTTTACCGCTATGGCAAGAGAATTGGGGACCCAAACATGATATCCCTCGCTGTTGGTGTACCTTCGAACAGTGACTTTAAGACAGGAGCTCTCAGGCGGACTCTTCCGGCAATTTTTAATTACCGGGAGTTATCGGGCAAAGTGATGCAGCCTCCGTATATCAGGGATGTATGGATGGACGGTATCCAGGTCATGGCAGCCCGTGAGAGGGAAGGCTCACCTGAGGGGTTATACCTGGCAGCCAAAGGAGGACACAATGACGAAAATCACAATCACAATGATGTAGGTTCCTGTATCATATTTGTAGATGGATTACCGGGAATTATTGATATAGGAGTGGAAACTTACACTAAGAAAACTTTCAGTGATGAAAGATATGAAATATGGACTATGCAGTCCCAGTATCACAATGTACCCACAATAAACGGAAAAATGCAAAATCCGGGACGAGAATACTGTGCCTCAAATGTCAGGTACTCCATGACGGACGAGAATGTTACTTTCTCCCTGGATCTTCAAAAAGCTTATCCGGAAGAAGCAGAGGTTAAATACTATAATCGTACCTATCGGATGTACCGGGGGAAAAGTAAGGGCGAAACCCTGAAAGCCGACGCAAATGACAAAGCATACATAGAAATTACCGACACCTATACTTTTGAAAAGGACAGCAATACTTTAAGTTTAAACTTTATGGTATGGAAAAAGCCGGAGATGATCAGCGACGGAAGCACTGCGGACGGACTAATTAAAGTTGAAATCGATGCAAATACTTCTTTTTACATGCAATTTAACAAGGGAAATACAAAAGTGGATGTTGAGCATTGTGACACCAGTGACGCGCGCCTGAGGCAAGCCTGGGGAGATGAAGGTATATACAGAATTGTAATGACCCAAGTAGTGCCGAAAGAGGGAAGCTTTAATGTCCGAATCTATAAGGATTGCAGATGATGTAGTTGTTTACGGGACAACGGAAAGAGTAATTGGCCGGGTATGACAGGGGGACGGGGGTAGTGTCACCCAGTGACACTACCCCCGTCCCCTTGTCACACAAACACGCGATGTGTTGGAGAAGTGATAAAATGAAATATGAAATTTCCTGCGGTGCAGTTGTATTTACCTGCAAGAATGATGAGGTTTTATATGTAATTGTCAAATCATCAGAGGGATATTACGGATTTCCAAAAGGTCATATGGAAGACAATGAGACTGAAGAGCAAACAGCTATTCGGGAAATATATGAGGAAACCGGACTGAAAGTGAAAATCATCCCCTGTTTTAAAACCATGGATGAATATCTTCTTCCAAAAAAAGAAGGTGTGATCAAAAGGGTAATATATTTTTTGGCAGAATACGATAATCAGAAAATCAATTATCAGGAGAAAGAATTGCTTGGTGCTTATTTAATGACATACAAGGAAGCGATGGACGTTTTTCAATTTGAGAGTTCCAAAAGAATACTAAGTGAAGCCAACGATTTCATTCGTAAAAAGATAAAGAAATGCAATGAATTATAATACAGCAAATGTGAATGATTTTTCATTTTTTATTGAGTTTAAATGCATTACCGCCCTAAGATAAGAGTCTATGCATTTTAATTTTGTGCAAAGTATCGATGTCTTCTCATTTTCCGGCAAGTGTTAATCTTTTTCATTCTCCAACAAGTATCAGCCTTTCCGCTTTCCGGCAAGTGTCGATGTTTCTTCATTCTTCCCGTTCAGCGGTTTTCAGCTTATGAATAAATTACCCGTGGGTGCAGAAAATAAATAAAAACTGGATGGGAAGAATTATCTGTGTTTAGATATATTTTAAAGAAAATCCGTTATTTGTCTTTAAAAAACAAAAACATGTTTCAGGATACCATGCCGGAAAAGAGCAACAGCGTACCACTGGTGCCTGAACTCAGGAAAAACCTGGAAACAATTAAAGGCATTTTGCGCGGCAGCAGTGATGTGACGATGCATGAGTTCAACTTTGGTCACGACAGAAGATTCAGAGGGGCTTTGGTTTTTATTAACAGCATGGTGGATAAAGAAGAAATCCATAAAAACATCCTGCAGCCGTTAATGTATGATGTATTGCTGCTCAGAAATGGCGTGGAATTGGATTTTACCAATATCGATACCGTCAGAAAGAACCTAATTCCCATAACAGACAATCTGAAAGTGACGCTGTTAGATGATCTGATGGACAATTTATTGGCAGGAGCAGTCATTCTGTTGATAGACGGCTCAGAAGAGGCTCTGGTTATCAACTTAAGGAAGCGGGAATCCCGCAGCATCGAGGAACCGGGTACAGAGGCTGTCGTACGCGGGCCGAGGGAAGGTTTTATTGAAAATGTAAATGTAAACATTACCCTTATCCGCCGAAAAATCAAACACCCTTACCTATGTGTGGAAAAATTCGTAATTGGTGAAAAGTCAAAAACGGATGTATACGTAATATATTTAAAAAATGTGGCCAATCCGAAACTGATTGAAGAAATCAGGAGGCGTCTGAGCAGGATAAAAATAGATGCAGTTCTGGAATCAGGATATATTGAACAATTTATTGAGGATGCTCCCTACTCTATTTTTCCCACTATTTCAAACAGTGAAAAACCTGACAAGGTTGTTGCAAAAATACTGGAAGGTCGTGCTGCAATTCTGGCTGACGGAACACCTTTTGCTCTTGTGGTACCCATGGTGTTTATTGAAAGTTTTCAAAGCGTGGAAGACTATTATGCCAGGCCTTTTCTTGCAAGCATTATGCGGCTGATAAGGTTTCTTTCCTATATAATAAGCACTTTAGGACCCGCAATTTATGTGGCGTTAACAGTTTTTCACCAGGAGCTGATACCCACCCAGCTATTGATATCTATAGCAGAAGGAAGGGAAAGAGTGCCTTTCCCGGCAATACTGGAAGCTTCGTTGATGATGTTTACCTTTGATATCCTGAGAGAAGCAGGAGTACGGTTACCAAAACCGGTAGGACAAACGGTTGGTATAGTTGGAGCCCTTGTGCTGGGTCAGGCATCGGTTGAAGCAGGTCTTATAAGTCCTATCATGGTAATCGTCGTTTCTTCTACGGCCATTGCAAGCTTTGCCGTACCGGCGCAGACCGATTCAGGAACAATACTCAGGTATATATATCTCGCTCTTGCAGGGATAGCCGGAGGCTTTGGAGTAATCATGGGTCTTTTGGCCACATTGATTCATCTTGCATCTTTACGGTCTTTCGGAACACCGTATTTGTGGCCGATTGCACCGTTAAATCTCTCAGCCTTAAAGGATGTTTTTATAAGGATGCCGCTGTGGTCGATGTCAAAGCGTCCCGAAGCTATTATCTGGGACGATGGCGATTCTTTCAGCAAAAGTCCCGGTTTAATGCCGTCACCGTGTGAGAAAGATAACCATGATTCCGATTGAAAGGAGCAAGGCTGCGATTGGAGAAAATGAATAAGCAAAAAAGGCTTGGCATATACAAAAAGATGTATATAAGGGAAAAGACAAATATAAAAATTATGAAAATAATATTATGTATACTTCTGTTGTTTGTGCTTTCCGGCTGTTTTGGAGGAAGAGAGATAAATGATTTGGAAATTGTCATAGGAATGGGAGTTGATAAGGATGAGAACACGGGAAAGATATTGATTACGGCCCAGATAGTCAAGGAACAGAGTGCCGAAAAAACTGTAGGTGGTGGAGGAGAAGACAGCAAGGCATTCTGGAATGTCTCCAGCACCGGGGATTCAATTTTTGATGCGGTAAGGCAAATTACGCACAAGACGGGGAACAGGCTTTTTGTGTCCCACAACCAGGCAGTGATTTTCGGGAATGAAGTAGTCACTGAAGGTTTGCAAGAATATCTGGATTTCTTTTTGCGCGCCCATGAAATGAGACCTACTGCATTGATTCTTGTAGCGGAGGATCGGGCTCTGGATATTATGGACGCAAAACCCGAAACTGAAAAGTTTCCTGCAATTAACATCGCAAAACTGGTTAAGACCTATGGTTTTACCTCCCATTTTTACAAAGTGAATATGAAGGATTTTGCTTCAAGCCTTATGAGCGGTACCACAGCTCCGGTAGCGCCTTTGGTCAGGATTTCGGATGACAGAGAGTGCAAGGATGTTTATGTGTCGGGCATGGGCGTATTTAAAAAGGGAAAGATGGTGGGAAAACTAAACGATGAAGAGGTCCGGGGACTTTTATGGGTACTCGGTAAAGTGAAAAGCGGGGTTATAATAGTTCCTGCTCCCAGTGGACAAGGAAGTGCTGTTTTGGAAATAATGAACGCAAAAAGCAAAGTAATACCGGAAATAAAAGACGGAAAAATAGTAATGAATGTAAAAATCAGGCAGGAGTCCAGCCTTTCGGAGCAGACCACAAGCGAAAACCTGGCAACCATTTCTGCGTTTGAAAAACTGCAGAAAGCCCAGGAAGAAATCATCAGGCAGGAGATAATGAAAGCATTTGATAAGTCCAGGGAATTAAACGCCGATATTTTTGGTTTTGGTGAAATGCTTCACAAGAAATACAATAACCAGTGGAAGAGCCTTAAAGACAACTGGGATGATATATATCCGACTATAGAACTAAACATTGACGTTGAAACAAAGATACTGAAAACCGACTTATTGAAAAAACCGGTATTGCCTGGTGAAGGGGAGAAATAAAATGAGCATTGAAAAAGGGAAAGTCTGTAGCTGGCAATTGCTTTTCCTGGTTGCCGGTTTTGTCCAGGGTTCAGTTTTATTGATAGATTTTGCGGTAGGGATAACCGAACACCAGACGTGGATGGTTATACTTGCAGGGTTGGTTGTATCGGCTCCTTTTATCCTCTCTTATGCAGTGCTTGCCAAAAGGTTTCAGGGGATGAACGTGATCCAGGTTAATGATTTGGTGTATGGACGTTTCCTTGGCAAAGTTGTGTCTGTATATTATATTTTCTTTTATTTAATGACCTTGTCTTTCAATATTCGTGATGTAGGTGAGTTATACATAACTTTTTTAATGCCGGATACACCTTTTATTTTTCTGCTTATAGGTTTTACCGCAACGTGTGCATATGCTGTCTATAAAGGCATAGAAGTGTTGGCAAGGGTAAGCCACCTGTTTTTAATTACCGGAATGTTCGTAATAATCAGCACATTCGCCCTTTTGATCGACCAGATGGATTTCTCCAATTTTCTGCCGCTTTTTGAATTGCCGTTTATAAGGATATTTCAGGGTATCCATCTTATGTCTGCCATTCCTTTTGGCGAAACAATTGTCTTCCTTATGATTATAGGGTCTCTGAATAAGACCGAGCATGCGATCAGAAACACTTTTATCGGATTATTAATTGGTGCAATAAGTCTTCTTATTGTGTCTGTAAGAAATACAGCGGTATTAGGCAAAACACAAACCATATGGACATCTACATCGTTCCAGTCAATCCGTCTCATTGATATTGGAACCGTGCTGACAAGGATGGATTTTTTAATAGGTATTGCACAAACGGTATTGATTTTTTTCAAATGCAGCCTCTTCTTTTATGCTTTGGCAGTAGCCGTTGCACAATTATTTGGTTTAAAGTCATATCTGCCGCTTGTTTTACCATTAGCCGGCATTGAGGTCATTATTGCCGCTACTGTTTTCCAATCACCGGTAGATCATGCCGGGATCACTCAAAATGCAGGCATAATATATTCCGCGCCGCTTATGTTTGTTATCCCGCCGCTTACGTTGCTGATTGCCAAAATTCGAGGTTTACCCAGGCATGAAAGGGGTAAGGATGCATGATATTTCTTTTATTCGCCTATGCATTTATCATCACAGTCAACGTTCCGGGGCTTATAAAGAGAAAAGAGTGGAGGGAACTTACAGTTTTTTCAATTCTGTGCATCATTGCCTTTGTCCTGGGTCTGATGTACGTCCTTGACATACCTGTACCAAGTCCCATGAGGGGTTTGCAGCATCTTATTGTTGATATACTGGGCATAAAATATCCGGAGAATTAGATGAATACAGTGCGACAGTGACGATACTGTGCCAGTGTAACATGGAGCAGTTCTGAGACAGTACGACAGGGATTCGACGGTGGACGGTTCTGCTTGTGGCATTTCAATTTAATATTTCACTTCAATATTATTAAGGAGGCATTTCTTCCTTTCGCATATTCTAGTGGGGAATTTTCCTTTCACATATCCTGGTACTCGCCCTGCGGATGTTTTTTCGCATAAGGTGTTGTTGTCTTCCCTTGTTCCTGCCTTGAAAGAATCCGGCTACAAATTGCGAATCGAGAACCCGAATGGTTCCAGCACCGAAAGAACAAGACAAAAAAAGACCCTGGAAAACACGGGAGGCAGGATTTGTCTGTTGCACAACCCATATTTTCAGGGGTCCCTTTTATACAAACAAATCTATTGACGATTTTTGTAGCTTATTGTTCCACCGTCTGTGGTCAGACCTGGTTGTTTTTCTGCTGTCTATGGTCAGACCTGATTATTATTCCACCGCCTGTAGTCAGAACTTGTTATTATTCCACTGTATATTGCTGAACTCAGGCAGATACACTGCCTCCGGCTTGTTTAACCTCAGGTTCTTCTATTGTGATCCTGTCATTGAATATATCGTCGTTAAACTCCTTGTCAAGCTTTGAGGACAGTACGCCGGCAAGTATGGCATCATGGACGTTTAACGCTGTCCTGCCCATGTCGATGAGGAATTCCACGGAAGCCAGTATGGCAACGAGATCTATAGGCAGGCCGAACATGGAGAGAACAAGTATGGACGCATTGGTTGCGCCACCGCCTACGCCGGCTATGCCAATGGAAGAGACGGTAACATAAACCAAAAGGAGGACTATAAAGCTCGGGTCCCATACCTTCCAGCCCATAGCTGAAGCAACAAGTGTCACCACCATAGCCGGATGAACCCCTGCGCAGCCGTTCTGTCCGATAGTAGTCCCGAATGCGCCTGCAAGATTTGCATGACCCTTGCTTACACCCAGTCTATCGGTTTGTACCTTTATGGTAAGCGGAAGGGTTGCGGCGCTGCTCCTTGAAGTAAAAGCGAAAATTAAGGCGGGAGAAGCTTTTTTGAGGTATTTTACTATGTTGACTCCTGACAGCCCGAGCATCACAAGGTGGATGACGAACACCGTAATAAGAGCTGTAAAGCTTGCTACTACAAACATCAGAAGATTAATGATGGCTTCCGGCTTGTTCACGGCAGTTACCCTGCTGATGAGGGCCAATACGCCGTAAGGGGTGAACTCTATTACAAAGTCTGTTATAGTCATGACAAGTGTATTGGCACCTTCAACAACACCGAGAAATTTCTGGCCCAGACTCGGGTTTTCCTTCTTTATGGCAAGGATTGCAAAGCCGATGATAGCACTGATAAATACGATTGGCAGTGCAGAATTGGCAGTAAGGGCACTGAATATGTTGGACGGAATTATGTTCAGTATGCTGGTTGGAATATCTGTCGGCTTCAGCGATTGGTTTGGTTCTTCACCGGAGATGCTCTGCACCAGTTCACTTGCGTCAAGGCCGAAAACCTGTACAGCCAAAAAACCTATGAATCCGGAAATTGCAGTTGTAATAAGCAGTATGGCAATAATCTTGCCGCTTGTTTTGAATGCCTTGGCCCCTGTCTGAATTTTAGTGATAGCGCTGGTTATGGATACCAATATCAGGGGTACGATAATGAACTGCAATGATTTTGTAAACCCGGACCCTATAATACCGGTCCATTTAATGACTTCCTTGGTCACGTTGCTGTCCGCGCCAAACAGCGCCTGAAGGGCAGAACCGAAAACAATACCCATGCCCAGGGCAGAGAAGACCCTCACTGTAAATGATGCATTTCTCTTCTGAAGGTATACAAGCAGGGCTGAAAGGGCACCAAAGACTATTAATGCGATTATTGTATATAATGAATTCATAAAATCCTCCCCCCAATTATTTTGTATTAATAACAGTTTTAGACTACCTGCTGAGATCCACGGCAATATTCTGAAATCCACAATATACTCTGAAATTCACGGCAAAACCCTGAAATCTGCAGCAAGAATATGAAATTTCCAGTAAAGCTCTGAAATCCGCAATAAATCCCTGTTTGTTAACAACAAGAATAGCTTTCAAAGAATATCCTTTGGTTTTTTGCAGCCCGGTTATTCTTTGATCCAGCCATTCTATCACCCCTCTGAAATGATTTAGTATATTTTAATCGTCAAAAACAATAATTAGAATATAACTGCGATAAATAAAAACTTCTGCCACTGTTATTTTCAGAAACGGAAGGTTGATTCCGCTCTGAATGATTCATAAGGTTTACTTTTTCCGGTCATCGTAATTAATATAATTCCTATATGTTTACTAGGATTATTTTAGTATAATTATAATTTGTTTTTCCGTCAGAATCAATAGTATCTTGAAATATTACTAGGTTTTTGTAAGATGACAGTGAACGGAGGATGTGCATCATGTGTGATTTAAAAACTGTTGGAAACAGGAGCAGAGTTGATGCAGGTGATATGGGTTTGCGGTTGTCCCATGACTTACGGTGAGTTGCCGCGGACTTTGAGACTCAAAAGGGCAAGGTGTAAAAATGCCAAACCATTGCGTCAATTCCCCAAAGGGCACTGCTGAATTATCACCAGAATTAAAAAAGAGACTGCAATTATTAGACCGAATCAAGGCTAATGAGGA
>JAMNYG010000185.1 GCA_023622945.1 Bacillota bacterium
CCTACCTCATCCATATGGGCAGACAGCATGATTCTGCATCCTGATGATTTTCCTTTTTTATAAACAATCAGATTGCCCAGGGCATCCGTCCATATTTCATCGGCAAGGTTTTCCGCATTTTTTCTGATGAATTCCCTTACCTGATCCTCGTTTCCCGACACACCATTCAAGCAGGTCAATTCTTTTAACAGCATGTTCTTCCCTCCGTTTCATACCTGGAAACAAATTCAGCCGTGAGCCTTGCCGCATTTCTTATATCGTCCAGGCAGACCGTTTCAACAGGCGTATGCATATATCTCACAGGGATTGAGATAAGACCCGTGGGCACACCGGATCTTGAGACCTGAACGGCCCAGGCTTCAGTGCCGGTATCACGTGGTTCCACGTCGATCTGGTAAGGGATATTCCTTTCCTTTGCAATATCAATCAGTTTTCTTGAAATATTCCTGTCAAGGATGGGACCTAAGCCTATTGCCGGTCCTTTTCCCAAAGGATAGGTTTCTTCCTTTGAAGTATTGGGCATGTCACCATGACAGACATCAATAACTATTGCAATGTCAGGCTTTATATTATATGTGGCGGTTGCAGCACCGGCAAGCCCGATTTCCTCCTGCACGGTTGCAGTAAAATAAACATCATGTGCAAACTTTCTTGCTGACAATTCCTTCATTGTTTCAACCAAAACTGCAATTCCGCTTCGGTTGTCCAGCGATTTTGAACTGAATTTATTACCGTTAAGATTAAATGGGAACGCCCTGAATGTTATTGTATCCCCGATGGAGATCAGTTCCTTTACTCTTGACGGGCTAAGCCCCGTATCTATGGAAAGATCCCTGATTTTGATGCCTTTTGATGATTCTTCCTGGGTCAGCAGATGAGGTGGTTTTGCACCTATGACTCCGAAGACGTCCTCCTTCCCATGTATTATGACTTCCTGGGCAAGAAGTACCCGCGGGTCCAAACCACCAATATTTGTAAACTTTATGAAACCTTTTTCATCAATACTTTTGACCAGCATACCTATTTCATCGTAATGGGCTGTTATCAAAATCTTAGTCCGCTTTTACCTCATCGCAATAATTATTAAAAAGTCTTGCAATGTGTTGCGACAAACCGTTTTCAAATCCTGAAACGGCATTAAATGCACTGAGTTCTGTAAGTAGGTTGATCAAACTCACGGCTTCACCCCGCAATATGAATTTTCTGCATCATTATATTTTGGACAATATAAGCTTTAAACAACAAAAAAACAATAATTAATTGCAGCCTAAAAACAATTGTCCCAAGTTTCATTATAACAGATATGTCTGCAAAATTCCCACTTTTTTTATATTGACTTGGGATGATTTTTGGAGTATACTATGCATTGTCGCTTTTACGGGCCTTTAGCTCAGTTGGTTAGAGCAACCGGCTCATAACCGGTTGGTCCGGGGTTCGAGTCCCTGAAGGCCCACCATTTTTGAACCGGACATCAGTCCATGCCCAGGTAGCTCAGTTGGTAGAGCAAGGGACTGAAAATCCCTGTGTCGTTGGTTCGATTCCGACCCTGGGCACCAGTTTAAATATATGCGGAGGGATACCCAAGTGGCCAAAGGGGGCAGACTGTAAATCTGTTGTCAGTGACTTCGATGGTTCGAATCCATCTCCCTCCACCAAAATAAGGGGGTCAGGCTTGAAATATTTCCTTCCTTGATGAAGGGAATATTCCAGGCTTGACCCCCTTATTAATCAGAGGAAAACTCCATGAAGCCGTCTGGTTCATCAGAAAAAGTAGCAGATTCATTTTGACTAAAAGATTATTTATATCACTTAAAGGCTGTTTACAATATCCTTGAACAATCTTCCACGCTCTTCAAAATTCCTGAACATATCAAAGCTTGTGCTTGCCGGTGAGAGCAGTACAATATCCCCTTCTTTGGCATTCATATAAGCATTCCTTACCGCTTCTTCATAGGTTTTGCATTTTATAACCGGAACCCGGGATGTCTTTTCTGACTTTGCTTCTGCTTTTCTCAACGCCTGTTCTATTTTTTCGGCCGTATCCCCGATAAGCACGAGAAACTTTACATGATCCATTATAGGTTCTCCGATTGCATCATACGGAATTCCCTTATCCTTTCCTCCCGCTATTAATATAACCTTCCGCTTAAAGGTTTTTAATGCCGCTATGGTCCGGGACGGGCTGCTGTCGATAGAACTGTTGTAAAACTTTACGCCGTTTAATTCCCGCACAAATTCAATTCTGTGTTCGACTCCCTTGAAACTTGTCGCAACCTTTCTGATTGCATCGGGTGTTACATAATCGATTGTTGCTGCAATGGCCGCCAGGTAGTTTTCTATGTTATGATCACCGGGAATCCTTATGTCTTCGGCTTTTACAATATCAATGCATCTTTCTTCGTCCCGGTATTTGAGAATTCCCTTTTCAAGAAATGCACCCGTTTCAAGAGTGTCAAGCCTGCTGAAATATATTACGTTGCTCTTTGCCTCCGGTGCAAATCTCCTGGTAATATCATAATCAAAGTTTAAAACCAGTTTATCATCTTTTGTCTGATACCTGAAAATATTCTTTTTTGCATCCACATACTCATCCATGGACTTATGGAAGTCAAGATGATTTGGAGAAACATTTGTAACAACGGCAGTGTTGATCCTGTTTTTCATGGTATGAAGCTGGAAACTGCTCAGCTCCACAACAACTTTGTCATCGGGACATATTTCATCTATCCGGTCAAGAAGCGGGGTGCCTATATTTCCGCCAAGCCAGCATCTGAAACCCTGATCTGAAAGAATTTTGTATATAAGAGTTGTTGTAGTGGTTTTTCCGTCACTCCCGGTAACGGCAAATACCTGCGAGGGGCAAAGGTCGAGGAACACTTCCATTTCAGAAGTCAGCCATGCTCCGTTCTTCACTGCTTTTACAAGCTCCGGAAGGTCGTAACGCATTCCGGGTGTCCTGAATATTATGTCAAATCCTTTAAGATTATCCAGATACCTGCTGCCCAGACTGTATTCAATGTCAAGACCTTCAAAGTTTTTCAGTATTCTTTCAAGCTTTTCAGGTTCGGACCTGTCAAAGGCTGTAACCTTTACTCCCAGTCCTGCCAGGTATTTTATCAGTGGAGTGTTGCTTATTCCTATGCCAAGAACTGCAACCTTCTTTTTTGCAATGTTCTTTTTAAAATCCTCAAGCTTTTTGTTCAAAATATGACCTCCCGGTAATGTTC
>JAMNYG010000190.1 GCA_023622945.1 Bacillota bacterium
TCCCACGGAGGACGGGCATATTCTGCAACACTTTCAACAGCGTCCGGGTCTCCATACTCGCTTCCGTGGTAAACACTTCCTCCGAAAGTGGTGACAAAGATCATGCCCGGGTTATATGTGTCCACTATGACACGATGCCCCCATTTGAATCTGAATCCTTTAAGCCTGTACCAGCTTTTGCCGCCATCATCTGAGCGGAAAACACCGCTGTTGAATCCCGTGAAGAACAGCACATCCGGATTTTCCGGATGTATGGTAACATCATAGACATGGGCTCTCTCGTCATATATGTTGACCCAGGTTTTCCCTCCGTCAAAACTCTCATATATGCCTCCGGCAAATTCATGGGTCAGGTCATATCTTGGCCAGCAGGCAAGGTATAAATGCTTTTCATCCCTGGGATCGACGGCAAGCCCGTTGGGACCCGTCACTCCCTCAGGCAAGTTGACTTTCTGCCAGGATTCGGCCTTGTCATAGGAAACATACAACGCTCCCGGGTTTTCAGGCTCCCAGTCTTTTCCGCCCCGGGCGACAATCAGGTAAAGGGTGCCCCTGCTGTCCCTTACTATACGCCATGCATTAAGATTTCCGGAATCTATGCCGTTATTGCACAATTTCCATGTGTTTCCGTCATCAACGGATTTATAGACTCCCTTTCCAAATGCACAGACATACAGGGTGCGCATCCCTGCGGGACTGTCCGGGTCCAGAAGTATATGGGTGCAATTGCTGTATTCGTTCATGCCCCTGTTGGACTTCCTTTGGGTTACAAATCCGTCGTCGGTCTTGCACACTCCGCCTACAAATCTGTCAAAATTAGGCCCGAACATTTTGGAACGCGGAAGGTCATGCCCGCTGCCCCATACCGTCCATGCCCGGTTTGGAACTTCAGGGTCAAATTCCACCCAGTAGCAGGTATTAACCCACTGGCGGGGCACTCCGTTCAGGCGGTGCACCCAGCTCTTTCCACCATCCCTGGAATCGAACAGTCCTATGTCGGTATACGATATGGCAAGATGATCAGGATTAAAGGGATCCCTGTGTATGCCATAGCAGGTTGTTACATCCATGCCGTTTGTCATGTAGGCGTTATCCCTGAACTCACGGCAATATACCTGGTGCCACGTCTGTCCGCCGTCTTCGGTTTTATATGAAGTACCGAAGTCGGTTGCATAGCAGACATCAGGGTTATTGGGCGCTGCACCAAGTCCTAATGGAAAACCACCCCACCATCCTCCGTAATCAGCTATCCAGCCCGGATCGAAAGTGGGGGGAAGCTTCTCTCCGCCAAGTTTATTGACCCAACGCCATGTTTTGCCCATGTCTTCTGACTTTATGACTCCCGTGAATCTGATGTAACGATTTTCAATTCCGGACCATTCCCTGAAATTTCTGACGCCTGCATAGATCACCCGGGCATCGTTCTGACACACTGCAATGGAACAAAATCCTATATCAGACAGGATGTTTTTTTCGTGTTGATATTTTGGAAATGCTGAAGGATGGAAGGAACGTCCTCCGTCTGTGGATGTGAAAATCTTGTCGTCAGAAGCAAATATAAGGAGTACAGTGTCTTTATATCTTCCCGCACCTGCACAGTTTATTCCTGCAGCTTCCTCGGGCAGATCCATTCTCTCAAAGTTTCTGCCGTCCTGGGACTTGAACAGTCCTGCAGTGGTAAACAGATAAACGCGTCTCATATTTATCGGGCTTGTAGGATCTATATATATGCAAAGAGCCTTGTTATATGCCGCAACTTCCTGGTTTACGGGAAATTCACCCAGACATTCGAAGGTTTCGCCTTCATCACGGCTGTGATAAAGCAGGAGTTCTCCTCTTTTCCCGTCTGTTCGGGTACCCTTTATAAAGCTTGACCACACAGCTACATATATGCTGGCCGGATTTTCAGGATCTATAGCAATGGCATCCACGTTGGCCGGATTCTGAGGCCACGGAGGAGGAGCCAGAAGCACTGTACTGCCGTGATCTCCCATGTGACGCTGCTTAACACCGTTTTTGGGATTTGGAAATATCAGCTCCCATGTCTTTCCCTTGTCCTTTGAACGGAACAATCCCTGGGCACCTGCATAAATCACATCCTCACGAACGGGATCATATGCAAAAGCCTTTGTAAAAGAGCCCAACTGGAATGTACTCCATGTACGTCCTGCATCCAGACTTATGTACGAATTGGTCATGTCGCATGATTCCAGCACTATGTTCTCATCATGTGGACTGATGGTAGGATAAAACTGTCCTCCTCCGCCACCAGGCCCTAGCACTTTCCACTTCATTGCCATCCCTCCCGATATTTTTCTTTTATTGTATAGTTACCGGAAAAAAAGTTCAATAACAAAGTGACAGGGGGACGGGGGGTGTGTGACCCAGAGTCCCACCCCTCACGCTATCATTCAGATAGCAACCTCTTCTCTCCTGTGATTTCCTGTATGGGTTTAATATCCTGAGTTACCTCCATGGTACCCAGGTACTCGCCCTTTTCGTTTCTCACGGCGAAATACCGTATAAATACATACTTGTCCTTCATCTTTATCCAGAAATCCTCATGGTCTTTTCTCCCCGATTTGAAATCTTCAATTATCTTCTCTACCACATGCACGCTTGCAGGAGGATGGCAGTTTTTCACCAGACGTCCTATTACGGTCTTGGGACGTACGAATATTCTGTCCCTGCTCTGGGAGAAGTATTTAACCACGCCTTCCTTATCCACGAAGGTTATGTCTACAGGCAGGGTATTAAACATGGCGCTGATTTCCTCAGGTGTAAGGATTCCGGTCTCGAATTTTATATAGCCGTTATCGGAAGGCTTTTCTCCCTGCTCTGCCGCTTTCTGCTCTATATTTACCCTGGCAGGCTTCCACCTGACCTTAGGTTCCTTAAGGAAATACCCGATTTCATCGCTTCCCTGTTCTATGGCTATCCATTCATCCTCCGAAAGGGTATCGGAGGCCATGGGGAACAGTATGTTTTCTTCCTTGAAAATCATCTCCGAAACTTTATTTACAGCTTCATCAGCCTTGTTTGCAACTTCTTCCTTATTGCCTGAATAATCAGAAAGCATGCTGAGGGTTTCCTTGATTGCTGCCCTGATTTCATCGTCCACTCCCCACATCACCTTTGGAGGAGCTGTGATCCCGTATTTCTCCAGGTATGGGAACAGAAGGTTTTCTTTTCTGGAATAATGCCTGTCTATCCCCAATAACTCTTTAAAATCTTCAGTAAGGGTACTGATGTTTTCTCTGGTATCTTCTTTCCTTAAAGCTTCTATATGAGGCTTTATACGGGAGTTTAAAAGCTTCTCAATCTCTTTGTTCTCCTCTTTGAAGGTATGCAGAGGATGTCCGGGAATATCCTCCGGCTTGTTTGGTTTATGAATCTCTTCTATCGAACCTTTGAAAACAGCAGCATGAACATCGCAAAGTCTCTGAATTTCCTCAACGGGCAATCCTTCCATTATGAGGGCTTGTTCCATCTCGGCGATTTCGCTTGCAGAAACTCCTTCTATCAGTTTTTCAAACTGTGGTTTTACCTCCTCAACGCTTTTCCCGTTGTGGAGCTGGGTTATGATTTCCTTCAGCACCTTTTGCCTGTACTCACGGTTGTTGATAAATTCACTCATATGACCGCCTCCTTTTACCCTGTTACTGTTTAAACGGGTATCTTTTATATATATTTCCCAATATTGTCTCCATATAACTCCTTTTGCGACAATTCTCCAAATATTAAAATAACTCGTCGTGCCAGCTATCAGGAAATGATATGTTACGGAATAACATTGAAGCAAACCTTAGATACTGTTATTCCTGCATATCATTTCCGCCATTCCATGCTGCACAACGAGTTAAATAACCTGTTGTACCGGCTTATTGAAAATGATATACCGGCACAACAGGTTAACTTAAGGAGTCGTGGGAAGCGGTCTTTCCGGGTTAAACTCAGATCATTTGTACATACCGTCTGAAACAGGCACAAGATTATTATTCAGCATTCTCAGTGCTTTCATCACCTGTGGGCACATCACTTGTCACCGGTTCAGCTTCAATTGCCGAAGCTACAATTGATTCCTCCTTTGACAGGAGTTTAACTCCCTCCGGCAGCTTAATATCACCCATCAGGATTACGTCTCCGTCATTCATGGAAGATACATCTACCTCTACAAATTCAGGCAAATCCCTTAATATTCCCTGAATTTCGATTTCGTCCTCCTGTATGTTCAGGACGAGATTCCGGGTTCCTAACAGTTCCTTGCCCCTGAATATAATAGGAACCATTACTTTTACAGGTTTATCTTCAGAAGAAGCATAGAAGTCAATATGAATTAAATTTCTTTGTGCTGTCGCATATTGCATGTCCTTAACAACACACTGCAGTTCCTTTCCGTCAACATTCACCTTAACCTTGGAGCCTATTGAGTTACCCTTCAGGAAACGCCCAATTTCTTTTCCTTCAATCTGAACAGGTAAGCTCTTCCCTACACCCGGTCCGTATACAATTCCGGGAACAAACCCCATTCTTCTGACCTTTCTGCCTGTATCCTTTCTCTGTACTGCTTTCAATAGAGCAGTCATAAACATCCCTCCATTTCTTTTAATGACCTTCTATTGAGCAGAGGCCAAGTGTCAGAATTATCTGATATTTGGTCAGGGCTCTTTTTTAACAAAAAAAGCGTAAAGATTCCTTTTACTTCACATGTTTATCAACAACGAACTTTCGTCATTAATTGATAACTGTATAAAAGGAATATTTAACGCTGTATTGGCGTTCTGAATATTAGCACTTAGTATTAATACCTAAATATATTAATGCTTAAATAACGATCTCCGAATTATTAGCACTCAGTCTTAATGATTACTGATAGTTATAGTTTAAATAAATATAAGTTTTTTGTCAACCGCAACAGATGCCCTTTTCCCGTTAAAATTCCAGAATCTGACCGTTTCGGAAAAGATAAATGTACTTTTCCTTGACTCTTTTACCCGTCAGCATTTCCAGCGCCCTGGCATAATAAAGAATCTGAACACCGTACCTTTCCCTTATCACCTCAAGTTTTCCTTCGGGAACATAATCGGTCTTGTAATCCACCAGCACAATACCATCCGGTTCTTCAAAATAGCAGTCGATTATGCCCTGGAGGAGCAAAGTCTCTCCGCGGCAGACATCGTCTTTCAGGTCATCGTACAGTTCACTGCACGGTATCTCTATGTTGAAAGGCACTTCGCGGTTTACCCTTCCCGAAGCCGCTATCCTCTTTCCAAGAGGAGACTTTAAAAATTCCGTTATACTGTCCACATTTACACTCTTAGCCTGCTGAACCGTCAGAAGGTCCTTCTCCACCATTTCCTCAATTTGCCTTTCTACGTCACTCCTCCCGAAATCAAGATGCTGCATTACAAAGTGAAGAACCGTCCCCGCTTCTGCAGCGCTTAAACCTTTCTTTTCCTCCATAAACATGGGCTTTTTTACAAGTGCAGGCAGATAATCAGGATACTGTCCGACTTCCTCAGAAAACTCTGCGTTGAAACGCCTTTTAAGCTCGGTTACCGATATTTTGGCGGGAATCCTGGACGCCTTGGCATAGGCATAATTCCAGTCAAGCCTTTTTGATATCTCTTCTGAAAATTCAGTATCGGCATCAAGAGCCTCAAGGCTGTCAAGCCACTTTAAGAACTCGCTTTCTTCATGTTCATCCGAAACCTGGGTATTTTGCACATCTCTTTTGTTCCATATCTTTATCTTCCATGCCGAAGGGTCGTCTATCTGCGCTGCATGAGTACAATTTCCCGATACGGTGCTTTCCCGGAACGCACTGCAACCTTTATGCCTGAACAGGGCCGGAACGATCCAGTCAAGATAAGTCCTGCCGCTCAGCATTTCATAATCGGGGAGCCTGCTATCCTGATAATCTGCCTGTTCAGACCATTTTGCGACCGCTTTATCAATATCGTTAACTGCTCCGGTTATGATAAGCTTTTCCCGGGCTCTTGTCAGCGCAACATACAGTATCCGCATTTCCTCAGAAAGGGTTTCAACCCTGATTTTTTCACGTATAGCCTGTTTGGCTGCAGAAGGCCATGAAAGGCGAAGCCTGTGATCTACAACGTCGGGTCCGAAGCCCAGATCCTGATGCACCAATATGCTTTTGTTCATGTCCTGCAAATTGAATCTTTTGCCGCATCCGGCCAGTACAACCACAGGAAACTCCAATCCCTTGCTTTTGTGGATGCTCATTATCCGCACCACATTATCATTTTCTCCCAGTGTTTTTGCACTTCCCATGTCACCTTTGCCGCTCTTTAATTTGTCTATGAAGTTTATGAAGTTGAACAAACCTTTGTAGCTGGTTTTTTCAAACTGCCTGGCCCTTTCAAAGAGTATTCTCAGGTTGGCCTGGCGTTGCTCACCGGCAGGCATGGCTCCCACCATTCCATAATATCCTGTCTCGCTGTAAAGCTGCCACAGCAACCTGTCGGTAGACATATACAGCGACATTTCCCTCCATTTTTGCAGGCGTTCAAGAAACGCCCTGGCCTTTTCGGATACCTGTCCCTTATTCTCTTTGGCAAGCTTTTTAAGGGCATCAAACAGGGGTGCCTTCCTTTCGGCAAGCCTGATGTCAGCCAGCTCGTCGGTGGTAAACGCGAATATGGGTGAGCGCAGCACCGACAACAAGGGTATATCCTGCAGAGGGTTGTCTATTACCTGAAGAAGAGACATCATCACCTGTATTTCAACAGTTTTGAAGAAACCAGTTCCCGTATCGGCAAATACGGGTATGCCCATCATGGACAATTCTTCTGTAAAAACGTCCGACCAGTTCTTCGTGGTCCTGAGAAGCACCACTATGTCCCGGAACTCCAATCTGCGGTATTCTCCCTTGTTTTTGTCAAAAACGCAGAAATATCTTCCGCTGTCATCCGGCTTCATCAGTTCCAGGATTCTTCTGCCCACCAGCCTTGCCTCACACTGGAGATTATCCAGCATTTCCATATTTTCAGAATCGCCCTCGTCATCGTACCCTTCCTCCCCTTCCCGGAGAGATTCCGGGTCACCTTCTGTATCCCCTGTCTGAATTATATGGAGCTCTACTTCTCCACCGGCAGTCATACCCTCATTTTCCACCCCGGGGAAAACCGCACCCGGATTTAAAGCTTCTTCATCCGTATAGTCCAGTTCTCCCGCATTGACGGACATGATCTGCCTAAATATGTAGTTGACCGCATCCAGTATCTCCTTGCGGCTCCTGAAGTTTTTATAAAGAAGTATTTTACGGTAAGGATGACCCTTTTGGGATGCATATGTATTGTACTTTTCAAGAAAGAGCTCCGGCCTTGCCTGGCGGAACCGGTAAATGCTCTGTTTCACATCCCCCACCATGAAAACATTGGGTTTTGAAGAATCGCTCCTTGATATCATGTTAATGATTATTTCCTGTACCAGGTTGCTGTCCTGGTATTCATCCACCAGGATCTCGGAAAACTTCTCCCTGTATGAAAGAGCCGTTCCGGAAGGCATGAGCCTCCCGTCTTCCCCCTTTTCGGTCAGTATTTCAAGGCAGAAGTGCTCCAGGTCGTTAAAATCCACCACCGATTTTCTGCTTTTCTTCTGAGCGTATTTTTCGTCAAGGCGCCTTACCAGATCCGCAAGACATCTCATCCTGGGGTACAGGGACCTTAAGTCATCGGCAATTTCAGCAGAATTTGCCGATATAATTCTTTCACGTATCTTTCTTATCCCCTGTTTTACTTCATCCCTTATTTTCTTTACCCTCTCCTGCTTATTTTTGTCTGCATTTTTGCCACAGCGGGGAAGGGTGGCAAATTCAATGCGTTGTAAAGCATCGTAAAGGCTGTCCCATACACCTTTTCCCTTTCCGGGGTCATCTCCGGCCAGGCTGATTAAAGCTTTGATATTTTCAAGATCTTCCCTGAAAACGGGGAGATATTTTCCCAATTCATCGTCATCTATGAGCTGAATTGCCCGGCTTATCATGTGTCTCAGCTTTTCAAGCTCAAGCCTGGCGGAATTCAGAAGAACTTTTCCCCACGGAGTCTGCCCAAAATCCATATCAATGGGCACATTCAGGCTTTCGGTCATTTTATCGAGCCATTGCTGAGGCCATGGGCTGCTTTGTATGAACCCGTGCAGGTTCAGCACCATGTCCTGCAGCAGCTGATCATCCCTGTTTCCCCCGTAGCACTCCAGCAATTCAAAAAAGTCCGTATTGCCTTCCTCGTACTGTTCTTCAAACACTTCGCTTAAGGCTTCAAGCTTCAGAAGCTGGCTTTCTGCCTCATCGGCAATTCTGAATCCGGGATCTATGTCTATTTGCGAAAAATTGCTGCGTATCACATCAAGGCAAAAGGAATGTATTGTGGTGATGCTTGCCTTCCCCAGCAGGGCCAGCTGCCTTTGGATGTTGCCTGAGGCGGGATTGTTCTCCAGCCTTTGGGAAATGGCCTGGGCGATCCTTTCCCTCATTTCGGTGGCTGCAGCATTTGTAAATGTAACAACCAGCAGCCTGTCTATGTCAACAGGATTTTCTTCATCGGTGATTTTACGGATAATCCTTTCCACAAGCACTGCTGTTTTTCCCGCTCCTGCAGCGGCGGCAACCAGCAGGTTGCAGTCTTTCTCTGTTATGGCATCCTTCTGTTCATTGGTCCACTTTCTTTCATCACTCATTTCAGATCCACCTTTTTGCAAATTTCAGCAAATACTCATAATATGGCAACATTTCCATTTGATACGGCGATATCCCCCAAGCACAGGATCAGTTCAGAATATAATTCAGTTTTTCAGTCAATTTTCCTGTTCTTTTCGCATCAGTTCCCATACTTCATCGTTATTTCTGTCATAAAGAAGCCTATATGAGTTTTCCTTCATGGTGGCATCAAACTGGCATACAGGCAAGAAGCTGCAATATTTGCAAGAGGTTGTTCCCTTCTTTTTGTATGGTCTTATTTCCACGTTCCCCTCCATGATCTCGCTGCACAAATTCTTTAAAAGCTTTCTGATATATTTTCTTAAAAGCTCAAACTGTTCCATTGTGGCTGCAGAAGTATTCTTACCCAGGACATCGCCCTTATTGACGGCAGCGGGTATTATAAGGGAGGTACCTTCTATGGTTTTGTCCATTTCTTTTATCAGCTTGACATCAGCAAGCAAAAGCCCCCTCATTTTAAGCTGTCTCATTATGGCTTTCTCCACTTCTTCCTCCGTAATCTTTCCATTTCCCCTGACTATGGGATCATCAATTTTAAAGTACAATATGCCTGCCGGAAGATATGGGGACGTTTCTTCACTTTTTCCGGAACTTTCGGAGAGCATTTCTTTTTCAGCGGACATTTCCGTATTTTGCATTTTTTCCACGGATCTGTCTTTCTCTTCAGAACCCGGAAGGACTCCGCTTCTCCATATGGCATCCATGTAAGTAATCAACTGGATCTGCAGTCCGTAATAAACATCCGATAATCTGAAATCCTTGCTGCCTGATTTGTAATCTATGATCCTCAAATAGGTGCCGTTTTCGGCCTTAAACGCATCCACTCTGTCTATCCTTCCCTCAAGAAGGATTTTCTGGCCTGAATCCAGTTCAATAACGATGGGAGGATACTTCTCTCCCTCTCCGAATCCCACCTCGTATTCCACAGGTTCGAAACTGCTTCTGCGGATGTGCTGGGCGATAAGCCACACAGCCCTTGTCACAACCCTTTTTAGCCTTAAAGTCAGTGTTGTGTACCTTTTTGAGGCAGCAATACCGGAACCCTGCATCTTCTCCAGCATTTCATCTATTATTTCCGAAACCTTTGCACTGCACCAGTCGTAATCGAAATCCCTCCAGGAAATATCTCCTTCTGAAACAAGCCGTGAAAACCTTTCAACCACCGCATGCATGAAAGTCCCTACATCAGGAGGGCTTAAGCGATATACCTTTCTTTCTTTGGCTCCAAGGCCATACTGCACATAAAAGGAGAAAGGACAGGAAGTAAACTTCTCCAGCCGGGATACACTTGAAACTGCCGGATTTCCGTAAAGCAAGGCAACTTTTTCACGGCTCACCCGCTGGGCAAGATTTTTATATTGAAATGCAGCTTTGGCTGCAAGGCATTTCTCCGTCCAGTCCTCCTGTGAGGCAAACCACCTGTATACCCCCTGCCACAGAGGTGCTATATCCTTTCCGTCCGCTTTACGGCGAAGAGCCGTGACCATGTGCTTAAAAGCAGAATTCCTGCAGGATATCAGCTCTATTTCTTCCTGTTGGGTGGAGGGGGGAAGAATGTCGCTTGTTTCGGTTATTGCAGGAAACAGTTTCCTTATTCTGGATATTATCATGGACGGCCGAAGAGCCCTTCCTTCATTATCTGCTATGGGCCAGCTTATCCTGAGAAAGTCTTTCGGGGTGGTCAGAGCCCTGTACACCAGGTACTGGCCGTCAAATGCCTGTGTCCTGGTGTCACTGGCCAGCTCAATTCCCAAACCGTCAAGCATGGTCCTGTCCATGTCGGACAGTATGCCCTCTTCGGCTGCCGGAGGCGGAAAAATCCCGTCATTGGCTCCCAATATATAAAGAGCTTTGATTTCATGGCTTCTGGTTCTGTCTACGCTTCCTACAACCACCTTGTCAAGGGAAGCAGGTATAAGGCCGATCTTGTATTCTCCAAGGCCTACTGCCAGTATGTTTGCAAACCTTTCGATCCCGAAAGTTTCATCTCCCATTACCTCTACCATCTGGTCGAAAACTTCCATTACTATGTTCCAGACCTGGGAATACTCATTGGCAAGGTTTAGGTTGCCGTCATTTTTGAAGGTTTCAATTCTTTCTTCTATCCTTTCAGGCACTCCCAGAGAACACAGGAAGTTATACAGGCTTTCACAGAATTCAGAAGCCTTTTTCCTTCCCTTGGTTTTATCCCTGAATTCCAGAAGAGGCGTGCGGACTTGATTCTTTATACTGTTGACCCGCTCAAGTAAGCCGCTGTATCGCTCCATATCGCTTTCATCGGGAATCAGCCCCGGCACAACCTTCCATTCATCTTCCAGCCAGCGGTTACCCTTAATCCCGCAGGCCAGGACATAGTTTTCCAAAAGATCTATATCTTCCTGAGGTATTCCGGTAAGCCCTGTTTTCAGGTAGCGGAATACAGCCTCATATGACCAGTTCTCATTGAAAATGTCCAGCATCGACAGTATAAGACACACCAGGGGATGGTTGGCGATTTCAACTTTTCTGTCAATGAAGCAGGGAATGCCATACTCTTCAAAAATCACCTCAACCAGGCTTTCATACTCTGCCAGGTTTCCCGCAATCACGCCTACATCCCTGAAACGAAGGCCCTTTTCCCTGCACAAACGCACAATATCCCTTGCACATGCCTCAATCTCGGAAAAGACATTGGCAGAATAAAAGAGAGAAATATTCCCGGTCTTTTCCTTGTAAACTTTATACGGATAAGCATAGAGGTATTTTTCAAGGTGCGACAGCTCCGGATTCTTTTCGAACCTGTATAAAGGCTCCTTATTCAAAAAAACCGGGCTTTCTACGGGAACATCGTTTTCCGCTGCTATCTTGATCAGCTTTTTATAAGCCCTTTTAACCGTTGAAAAAATATCAATTCCCTTAAATCCATCTTCACCATCCTCCAGGCAGTCCGTACACAGGCTGACATTCACTCTCCGGGCCTTCCTTAAAAGTTTTCCGATCAATTTGTATTCCTGGGGTGTAAAACCGTCAAATCCGTCAATCCATATTTCAGCATGATCGTAAATTGAAGTAAAGTCCAGCTTTTCAGCTGCCAAGGTGAGGTCATCGTCGGTATCCCTGTATCTTTTTGCAAGGGTTTCTTCAAACAGGGCATATATGGTCGCAAGTTCCCTGAGCTTGATTCTCAGGGGATTACCTTCTTCAATATACATAACCGTACTTTCAAGCGTTTCCGGGGTTACATTGTACCGCTTGAATTCCGTTATCAGTGCGGATAATGAGTTTACAAATCCCTGCCGTTCAGCAGACCTTGAAAACACCTGCAGGTCATCTTTTAATCTGTCAAGGATCCTGTAAAGTATCATACACTTTCCGGCCGAATGGATATGGGGATATGTAATTCCGCCGGCTTCGTTAAACACCCTGAAAGCCAGGCGCCTAAAGCTTAAAACCTCGGTTTTCAGTATTCCCCCTGTTTCAAGGACGCTGATCAGTTCTCTTTCAGCCTGAAAGGTAAACTGTTCAGGCACCAATAAAATCAGGGGATTGGTTTCTCCGGACGCAATCCTTGATTTTATCTCGTTAAGGCAAAAACGTGTCTTACCGCTTCCTGCCCTTCCAAATATAATTCTCAGACTCATATGTACTGACTCCCAAATCCATGTATTGATTATATGAAAGAATAATCCCGGTATTTTTTAACAAGCTTTCTTCCCATTGACTAAAGTCAAGGGTTTTCGTCATGTGCATTTTATAAAATATTTGTTTTTTACTTTAAGTACAATATTTCCCTTTTACTTTAAGCATAATATTACTCTCTTACTTTAAGTGCAATACTCCTCCTTTTATTTTGAAAGACACTTGTCTGTTTAGAAAAATATTTCTCTATTTAATTCTAACATATATTTGAGCCAAAATGAGGAGGATATGACAGTTGCATATGCTGATCCATTGTGCCTCTTGCACTTTGCCCTCAGCCATAGGCATT
>JAMNYG010000160.1 GCA_023622945.1 Bacillota bacterium
ACTATTTGTTGCTTACTTTTCTTTTTTGCCGGCATTTCGGGCACGAATATAGCTCCCGTGTTAGTGCTCTTCTTCAATATTTCCTCATACAATTCAGTCAAAGTAATATTTTTCCCATGATTGCAGGCTGCTTCAATCCGGGTCACGCTGCAGCCTATTTTTTCAAAAAAATGTGTCAGTGCCTGCTTGAGCTCTTTGATAACATCTTCTCCGGCTTCCTCAGGAAAGCAGGCGATTGTAATCAGAACACCACTGTGGATACATGTATTGGTCACCATGCCGCATATTTGCAAACAGTGTCTGTTTAAAGTATCAATATTCTCTTCAACCGTTTGAACCTTCTCCTTTTCATAAAAGCTCAGCAGAATGCAATAGGATCCGGTTGATTCGCATAACCATTCCAAATCCAGATTGCGCGCATTCTCCCGATTCACCGGCATGCCTGCCAATACCCTGTTTATAAATGCCTGTCGTGCAAGATTCAGGTTTGCCGCATAGTCGCTTTTGATTTTGTTAAGAAGCTTCTTCTCCAATTCTTTATCGGTAATCTCATCTACCGTGCGCTTTACCAACCTGAGAAGTTCTATTTCGTTTACGGGTTTGGTAACATATGCGCTGATGTTCAAATCTATAGCCTGCTGCGCATACTCAAAATCATCATATGAACTTAAAAATAATATTTTTGTCTCAGGTGCCAGTCTGCGGATCTGCCTTGCCATTTCGATGCCATTCATGACAGGCATCTTCACATCAGTCAAAACAATATCCGGATGCAGGTTCATTACCATTGCCAACCCCTGTGAGCCATTTTCGGCTTCGCCGATAATACGTACTCCAATCATGTCCCAGTCGATGCAATTTTTCAAAGAAGCCCGTTCAAAGCTTTCATCCTCAACCAGAATCATGGTAGGCATTTTTACCGCTCCCCTGCGACATTTATAATCTTATACATTAAGAATTTGACATAATAATTATAACATTTTATAGTGCAGCTGGTGTACAACAAGGTTTGGAAAATCAAATGTAAGTCTTTGCGCTTTTTGGGGGATGATTTCCCTTATCCAAAGAACTCGGCTTCAAGCATTGCGCATAGTGCATGGTATACCGAGATATGGTACTCCTGCACTTTATAGGTTTCACATTCCGGTACCCTTATTACAACATCACACAGTTTATTAAGCTCTCCTCCGCTATTTCCGGTCATTCCAATGGCTTTCAATCCAAAAGCACTTGCAACCCTGGCAGCATTAACAACATTCCCGGAATTGCCCGATGTGCTTATGCATATGAGCACATCCCCTTCCCTGCCATACCCGTAAACCTGCTGGGCAAATACCATGTCCTGGTCCACATCGTTTGCAATTGCGGTGGAAAGGGCAACCTGGCTCACCAATGATATGGCCGGAAGCGCTCCCTGGAGCTTATCTGAAAGATACTCCCATTGATCGGGAAATGCAAGCTTCAGGCGGTTTTTATGTTCATCGGGAATTTCACGCTTCAGCAAAAATCCTTTCATAAGTTCGCCCACGATATGCTCAGAATCAGCAGCGCTGCCGCCGTTTCCACATATAAGCACCTTGCCTTTGTTCCTGTAGCAGGCCTGTAGTATATTAAAAGCATCGGCAATGCTTCTTCTGCATATTTCAAGGTCCGGGCGGGCGATGAACAAGTTGTCAAAAATAACTGCAACACGTTCTTTCAATTGTTAACCCCCTGTTAGATTAGATTTCCGCATCGGATTATGAGTAATTATTTTCTGCATCGGATAATGAAAAATTTATCTACCGTACCGGCTCA
Source organism: Bacillota bacterium (assembly GCA_023622945.1). Taxonomy (GTDB): domain Bacteria; phylum Bacillota; class Clostridia; order Acetivibrionales; family JAMNYG01; genus JAMNYG01. The sequence continues at coordinate 1,798 of JAMNYG010000160.1, forward strand.
TGGAAACATTCTACGATCTGTTAATATTTGTAAGAATGGTTGATATTTGAGGAAATTACTGAAATCATATGCTGCTGGATAATAACCGGAGAACTATTCATTTAATGCCACGGCCAGCGCAGCATAGTCCCCTATGCTCTCTCCAAGGGCTGCAGGTACAATTTTGCAAGCCTTTCTCGAATGAACCAGGGCTTCCCTCTCAATAACCACAGATGTCCAGGGCCAAAGCAGGTCTTTGCACCTTGCAAATATGCTTCCTATGACTATGATTTCAGGGTTAAGTATGTCTATAAGCATTGAAAGTCCTTTCCCGAGATATTCTCCGCTGATCCTGAAAACTTCCCGTGCCAGTGGATCTCCATTCCTTGCAGCATCTGCCACTGTCTTCGCATCGATCTCCATAAGCTTATCGAAACTTTCACAGAAGCTGACTTTTTCTCCCATCTGAAGTTTCTCAATGACTTTTAACCTTGCAAGCCAGGCTATTCCTCCTCCGCTGCAGAAACCTTCGAAAGAGCCTGATTTTCCAAATCCTACAGGTCCGTAATCCGAAAGCCGGACATGACCTACTTCTCCTGCCATATCGCAAGTCCCGCTGTAAAGCTTTCCGTCCAGAATCAGGCCCGCACCCATGCCCGTTCCAAAGGTCAGGAATATGATATTGCTATAGCCTCGGGCAGCACCGAATTTCCACTCGGCAAGAGCACATGCATTTGCATCGTTTTGAAGCCTTGTCCTTATGCCGAAACGTTGCTCAAATATCCCTGTAATATGGATATTGTCCCATCCGGGGAGATTGGGCGGTGACATGATTATCCCTTTCCTGCTGTCAAGAGGGCCTCCGCAGCTTATGCCGATACTGTATATATCCTCCGGTCTTTTTCCGTTTCGCAAAAGAATTTCCCCAACTGTATCAAGCAGTTTATTCAGCGCATACTGGGCTCCCTTCTGGGTTTGGGTGTAAAACATCACCTTGTCCAGAATAGATATATTACAGCCATCTTCATCCAGGGCTGCATTTTTCCCGAAGTATCCTCCATCCAAACCGAAGCATCCTGCTTCTAAACAGGCAAGCATTACTGCGCATTTGGTACCGCCTATGTCTACGCCTATTATGTATTTCAGTCCGTCCACCGATGGTTCACCTCTCTTACCTCTATCCATGGGACTTCAACTCTGTTTTTGATTAACATTCCAACTTTATCTTAATCAGCATTCCAGTTCCAGCAAATTGCATTCCCTGACTTCCCCTTCAGGACCTTCGGGTATTCTGAAAGTCTTGATTTCGCACTTGCCGAAGTTTGCCGTCCATCTTCTTTTTAACATGGGGATCTCGATTTCAGCCGTACAGGGTCGCCCCGAAGTTTCATAGCAGCGCAGTACGTATCCTTTGCCATCTTCAGCTATTTTAAATACCGTGGCAACAATACTGTCACCCGATATTTTTATTCCTTCAAAACTCAAGGGCATAGGTCCTTTATGGTATGTTTCCGGAACCTGTTCACACCCGACATTAAGCTCATATGCTTTCCTTACAATGCCCGCATCTTTCCAGTTTCCTGCATGAGGCACAAGTGCATATGTAAATTCCTGCACACCCTGGTCCATATACTCGCAGAAGTCGTCCCTATAGTCTGTCCCATAGTGGTCGGCATAGACGGCACCCCTTGCAACCGTCATCCTCATGTCATTTTCCTTTACGTCAAAGCTGTATTTCCCGGCATTAAGGAGTGCAAGACCGTATTCCATATTCTCATTGGAGGACAAAGTTCCGCTTACATCCAGCCATTGCTGGCCGGGTTCCTCTTCCCCGTTCACAGGCCTTTCAATGTATCCGTAGGGTATCTCGTAAACAGAACGGGGATTCCTGACATTTACCGGGAAGGAAAGCTTAAGCATCCTGTGCTTTTCTCTCCAGTCCAGCTTTACCTTCACTTCAATATCCGGTTTATGCCTGTACAGTATAAAATCCTGCCGGAGCAACGAGTTGCCGTATCGGCTTTTAACCCGTAAAACGGCGCGCAGAGGTCCGCTTTCAAGGACCTTCACTTCTGCATTCTCAAATCGGCCCGCCTCATTTCGGAACTCGAAAATGCCGTGAGCCCAGGTATCCATGTTTTCCTCATCTATTACCACAGGAACGGCACCGTAGCCTTCTATAACTTCCACGTCATTTTTCTTATCATATAACCTTTTTATATATCCCGTATGCTGCTCTATCTCAAGCCGCACAAAATCATTCTCCAGAACGGCTGGTTCAGCGGGAGTATTCACTGCTATCTCAGCAGGAACAGCCGTCTCAACCGCTTCAGCTTTCAGCATGCCGACTGCAGCAGCGGTGACGAACTCCCTGCTTTTGTAAGTCCAGAATACCCTGTATCCCATGGCCGGAATGCGTGCCAAGAAAAGCGTGTCCCACTTGTCGTATCCGTTGGTCCGGCTGGCTCTGACGGTTTGTATGGGGAGAGGGTTTCTCTTGTCATCCGTAACTCCCGAAAATCTTGAGCTTGCATGGACCGGTACCTGAACTTCCCACGACAGGGGATTGAATACCACCAGCGGTGCTCCAAGATCATCCTGTTCCCATACAACCCAATCCTTGTCTTTGCTCAGGGTCGTGACACCTTCACGCATGGTGTCGATGGACCACGATATCTTCTGAAGTGAGGAATTCAGCACTTTTGCTCCTGTGCTGAGGGCTTCCCCGCAGAACTCTTCTGCATCCTGGTATGCTTCCTTTATGCTGCAGCCTCCCATTATATCGTGGAACTGGTTGAACAATACATTTTCCCAGGCTTGTCTAAGCTTTTCGGTAGCCCTCGGCAGCCCCAGAATGTGGGAAGCTATCGCATTGAATTTTTCGGCTGCAAGAAGCCTGTGTTCAGCACTCCTGTTGAGAAGTTTTATCTCAGAATGCGCAGAATAGCAGCCGCTGGCATGGTGCTGCAGGTCTTCCTTCACCACGGGAAGTTCAATATTTTGTCGGCTTACTTCTTCAAAATATATCTCGGGCGAGCTGATCAGCACCCTGTCCCTGCCCCAGCTCTCCATTATCCTGCGTATGGTCTGCAGGTTCTTTATTGTAGGACCTCCCCCATGATTTCCCACGCCGTAAAAATTCATAAGATCCTTGTTTTCTTCTTCCGCAAGCTTTAAGACCGCAAGAGTTTTCTGTTCCAGGGGATCTCCTTCACCATGCCACCACGTTCCGTAATTAAAAGGTATCCTGAAAGCCATCACCCTGCTTCCGTCCCCGCTTTCCCACCAGAAAAGGCTGCCGGGAAGCTTTTTTTCATGTTCACCGGGTCTCATGAATAGGTAAAAGTCCATTCCGCTTTTTTTCAATATCTGTGGAAGCATGGCATTGTGCCCGAAGGAATCCACGTTGTATCCCACCCTGGCCATGGTGCCGAACTTCTCCAGAAAATACCTCTGGCTGTACAAACCATGGCGTGCAAAGGATTCTCCCGAAGGTATGTTGCAGTCTGGCTGCACCCACCATCCTCCCACTATCACCCATCGTCCTTCCCTGACCCTTTGCTTTATCTCCTGAAACATTTCCGGGGCGATTTCCTCCACCCACTTGTAGTAAGCACAGCCGGCACAGGTAAAGATAAATTCCGGAAACTGCTGCATCCTGTCAAGGGCTGACCTGAAGGTGGCTTTTATTTCTGCAAACCCTTCCTGCCATCTCCATAGCCATACCGGGTCCAGGTGGGCATTGCCTATAAGATGTACTTTTCTTTCTTCTTTTATCATGACTTCAACTTCCCTTCCTCACAAAATACATACAGGTGAAGCTTTATTTCATCTCGGTTTCCTGTTTGCATCATCCATATTTCTGGTCTGTCTGACGATGTACAGGGGCCTTCCCTTTGCCTCATCGTATATCCTGCCTATGTACTCCCCTATGATGCCGAGCATGATGAGAACAATCCCGTTGAAGAACAGGCTTACTGCCATTGTTGAAGCCCAACCCTGTATGGTCTTGTCTGTGAACAGCTTTTGATAAAGGACCACAAGCAGGTAGATGAAACTGAAAAATGAAAGCAGCAGCCCCGTATAGGAAGCCAGTTTCAGAGGCTTGTATGAAAACGAAGTGATGGCGTCAAACGCAAATTTCATCATCTTCTTAAGGGGGTACTTGGTCTCACCGGCAAAACGCTTGTCCCTGACAAACTCCACGCCGATCTGCTTGAATCCCAGCCAGCTTATAAGCCCCCGGACATACCTGTTGCGTTCATTTATGCTTTTTAAGGCATCGCAGACCTTGCGGTCTATGAGCCTGAAATCACCCGTGTCCACTGGTATATCCACTTCCGTCATGGTTCTTAAAAAACGGTAAAACAACTTGGCGGTAAACTTCTTGAAAAAAGTTTCGCCCTTACGCTGTATCCTCTTTCCGTATACTACGTCATAGCCTTCTTTCCATTTTTCCGCCATCCTGGGTATGAGTTCGGGCGGGTCCTGCAAATCAGCATCTATAACAACTACTGCCTTTCCCGATGAATAATCCATGCCGGCGGTTATGGCGATCTGATGCCCGAAGTTTCTTGAGAAATCTATCAGCTTAACATTTTTGTCGGTTTCACATATTTCGTTAATTATGTAAGCAGTCCTGTCCTTACTTCCATCGTTTACAAAAATGATCTCGTAGGGTTCTCCAAGACCATCCATCACCGTTTTAAGTCTTTTATATGATTCCAGTACAACCTCTTCTTCATTAAAAACGGGTACAACAACCGAATAAACAATCTCCCCTGGCATATTTCTGCCTCCTTTTTAAAAATACCATCTGTCCTTGAACCATCTAAGGTAGTTATCGATATATGTCCTATCCACTTCCATTCCAGAAAGAACAGGATAAAACATGGCAAAGAGCACGCCTGCAATAAAAAGATAAGCCCACGCTCCGTATTTAAAATCACGGTTCTTTTCAATAAGATGCTTGATGACATATACCATAGCCAGTATCATAAAAGGCACTACGGCATAGAAATGGTATATGAATGTCACCCTGTCTACGGGTATCCACGGTAAATATTGTGACAACATCGCGACAAACACGGGGATCATCTTTCTGTCCCGGTTTTTGACCGAGATTAACACTGCTGCGGCTACAGCAGCAATTCCCGCCCACCAAATGGCCGGATTGCCCATTGAAACTATGCTGGCTGCTCTTCCTTCGGGCAGGTCGGAGGCCGCATAAAACCAAATGGGCTTCCAGATTATTGGCCACGACCACCATGAAGATTTGAAGCTGTGGTCGGCTGTAAGGTTGGCATGGTATTTATACATATGTACCTGGTATGTGAAAACATCTTTAAGCCCATGGCCGGGTCCCGGCACCATCATGAACGGTATGTAGGACATAAGGTAAATTGCTGCCGGTATTGCTATGAAAAACAAGATGCAAAAAGCCATGGTCCTTATTATGTAATGGGAAAAGAACTGTTTAAGCCACGGAACCTCCCTGTATCTCCTGTCGCTTGTCAACAGCCGGTAATCTCCGTATTCCTCGTATTTGGTCAGGAAAAACAAAAATGCAAGACCGGCTGCTCCGTAGATAGCAATCCATTTGCTGGCCGCCCCCAGTCCAAAGAACAGACCGCAGAAAAACAGGGATTTAAGGGACCGCCTGTAACCCAGGGCATATGATTTATTCACATAGTAGTCATACATGTAATAATACATAAGGATTATGAAAAACACCCCATACGTATCAATGGTCGCGATCCTTGACTGAACAAAATGCATAAAATCAAACATTATCAGGAATGCAGCACAAAAAGCATAAAACCTTTCTTCAAACATCTTCTTTCCAAAGATATACATAACCGGGATCATTGCAGCTCCGAACAATACCCCCGCTATTCTCCACCCAAAAGGATTCATCCCGGCGATCAGTATACCCAAAGCTATGAATATCTTTCCCAGGGGAGGGTGAGTCGATTCATAAGGTTCTATGCGATGGATATGTTCATATGCCGTTCTGGCATGATAAATCTCATCAAAATATGTGCTTGTCCTGAGAGTCCTCTCATACTCAAACATATGCTGTTCATCGAACAGATTCTCAACAGTCCCTCTGTCTTCAGGATGAACCTGCTTTTCAACAATTCTGATTCCCTCAAGGGATTTTCTGCTTCCCTTTTCCACTATAACCAGTTCATTAAGGGTCTTTCCCGGTGCATTGGCTGAAACCTTTATCCATCTGGCTTTGGCGGCAACTTTTATATGTTCCCAGGCATATATATCCCCTTCACTGATGTTTGCAGAAGCCACAGATGTACCCGAACCGTCTATGAATTCAATCCTGTAACTTCCTTTGTCATATATCCTGTCATTGATTCCGTAGTAATAATATATCCTCGATATATCAGCCTCTTTCCCGAGATCTATTGTAAAGCTTTCTCCGGCAATGGCAGGCTGCCATGAAGTATTGGGCGCTTCAAACCCTCCGAGGTTGATAATGGATACTATCAGATATACCAGGGTCATTCCGGCCATTATCAAGATATCCCTGCCATCTATATGCAAAGCTTTAACCCTGGGATTGACCATCCTGTCCATACTGTTTCCCATAAGCTTGTGTGTCCCCTTTGCCCTGAACTTATCCGACGAGCCCATTCCGCTCTTTACAGTAAGGCCCTTGGCAGGATTGTTGGCAAAAACAGGAATGATTTTCCCCTTTATGACCATATCATATGCCACCTTTACAAGACCGGCAAATAACAGCACGTTTACCAGTGAAGCTGCCCGCAGCAAAAAATCATTGGGGGGAATATGAGGATTCCCGGTATTCAGCACCCTGGACAAAACAACATGGGAGTTCAGAAAAACCAGGACGGTCATCGAGACAAACAACAGCCCAAGCCTCCTGTCCTTCAGGTGGACAAAGCAAAGAAGCACAAGGGCGATTACAGGAAACATATATCTTTCATGCATTCTGGAAACAAGGACAAAGGCACCGGCATTAAGCAACAGCCCTGCAATGAAAGGCAAAGAAACGTGACGTCCCTTAAGATAAAGAAAACCGGTAAATATCACAAGAATTACAGCCAGTACCAATCCCCATGTCCTGTAGCTGAACAGGAACCAGATTTCCGAATCATCCTTCAGGTTTGCGCCAAGCAGGCTGAAAAGGTTGAAGGCGTTCAAAGAAGCGTTGGTATATCCCGATGCGGTATTCATATATAATTTCAATATCCAAAGAGGCCGCTGGTTAAAGGAAAAGGGAAGAATAACTGCCAAGGCAGTCATAAGTCCTGCAATGGCTGCATTAATGAATGGCTTTATTTCCTTCCTCTTTAGCAACTCAAACAAAAGCACGGGCAGGAAGAAAATTCCCTGGGGCTTCATAAGGACTGCAGCACAAAGCATGGCTGATGAAGCGCCTGTCCTGTTTTCCCGAAGCAGAATAAGAGCAGATACAATCATCATGGTAAAAAATGAATCAACCTGACCCCAGAGGGTGGAGTTGAGCAAAACCGCAGGATTAAAGGCATATGCTGCAGCCAGGAGCAGTTCCCATGCTTCCGGCAAGTGCCTTTTAGCAGCCCGGTACAGAATATATGCGGTAACAAGATCGGCCATCATGGAAGGCAGCCTGACAAGCAAAGTAAAGTATGGGTTCAGCCACGGAATGGATGCGAGTTTTCCTACAATAAACAATATGTATATGTAAAAGGGAGGATAGTCGCAGAAAATGCCGCTGGTGTAAAACCCTGGCAAATCTTTGGCCGCTTCCAAAGCCCAGGCTTTAAAACATGCAATGTCAGAAGGAAAGCCTTCAACGGCCGAAGCCAAAATCAGCCTTAAAACCAGACCGGCTCCCAAAATCAGGCAGAGAAGAGCCTTTTCATCTCTGTACTTAATTTTTATCTTTTTACTTTTCATATAATAATAGCAGAGACACAATATCAGTACAAATATTACGGTGTACCAAATCATGCCCGAGCCGTAAACCTTATGCCCGTTCCTGCCGCCTGAAACGTTGCTGCTTCCCGATTCCGGGTAAAGGTTGACCACTCCGATGCCTTCCGGAACAGAATCAACCTTTTCAACCAAAACGTCATCAAACCAGGCTTTTCCGGTGCTTTCTCCGCCATAACCACCAAGACCTACGGTGATGACAAAACTTTTCTGGTCGCTGCCGGTTTTTCCATAGAGCTCAACATACTCCCATCCGCTGCTGGTACCGTATATGCTTCGAGATCTGTAAAGGGTTCCAAGTATGGAAAGGTTTGCGCCCTTACCCTCAATTTCTACTCCTTCTGTCTTTATCCAGCAGGAAAGCCTGTAGTATGAATCAGGCTCCACGGCTATTTCCTGAGTATATCTGGCATCGTTCAGGGAATTGTTTATTATACACGCGCTTCTGCCCCCGTTATGGCTTTGTCCGCTGTCAATCCTGAACAGGGTCACGTTGCTTTGGCTGTTCCAATTGTAAACGGACCAGCCCTCGGGTATATTCCCGTTTCCGTCTTCAAAGCCCGGATTCCGCACGATATTTTTGCCTTCAGCAAATACATGTATGCTGAAAATTACCGTTACGCATAGTACAAGTACCGCTATCCTTCTTAGCACTTTGCACCTACAGAACTGTAAAGAGTCAGACTCTATTTGATTGACACAACTATTATTCCGATGCATATAAGCAATCCCCCTATTATCCTGTTGACAGGTAATGGCTCTGAAAAAACAAAATATGAAGCTGCCATTACAAGTATGAAGGTCAGCAGCGTAAAGGGATAAGCATAGTTTAAAGGAGTTTTTGACAATGCAAAAAGCCACAGCAATGTACTCAAACCATAAAAAACCAGTCCTGTCAGTATAAGCGGTGAAGAAAGAATATTGGCAATAATTCGGATGATACCCGCCAGATCATGGCTGATACCCTGAATACCCAGATTCATCATGCCTTTCTTGAAAAGAACCTGTCCGCAACTGGCAAACAGCACGGAAATAAGCAGCATAATTTTCGAACTCATCGCATTCTCCCTCTGAAAATTATCCGTCAATATAAGCCTTCATCCATTGACAAAGGTCATGGGCTTTCATCTAAGTTTTTTCCAAACATAATAAATTTAATTTTATGCTTTATACCAGCTATCATGAAATGATATTCTGCGGAATAACATTGGAGCAAGCCTTAGAGACTGTTATTCCTTCATATCATTTCCGCCATTCCATGCCAGAAACGTTTCAACTAACTATTAATATATAACACTGCAGAGCAATGAGCAAGGCAAAACAGTTTATTTTTACAATTTCTGTATATTCCGTATTGTCTCCGACACCCTGTCCGCCCTCCACAAGCGATTATGTGAACACATATGTCCTCAGGGTCATATATTATTCATAGAACATGCGATGTGAGGTGCGTTTTGATGAATTATCAGTCCCGGAGTACGGCGTTTAATCCTTATGACAGGCAGCTGGAACCCTCTTCATATATCAGGCTGCTGCATGCATCCCCGGATGCGCCGAATGTAGACATATATGCAAACGGAACCATTATAGCGAGAAATATATCCTACAGAAGTTTTACAGAATATTTTCCCGTAATACCCGGAAGTTATAATATACGCGTATTCCCGACAGGTCAGACCCTGACCCCGGTGCTTGCAAGCAACGTGACTCTTTCACCCGAAACCATAACTACCATCGCTGTGACAGGAAGATTCTCTGCCCTCAGCCTGCTTCCGGTTCCCGATCCCATTTTGTTCTTCACGCCGGGCAGCGCATATGTAAGGTTTGTACATCTTTCACCAAATACATCAAGCGTTGACATAACACTGCCGGACGGAAGGTCATTATTCAGGGATATTGAGTATAGAGAACTCACTGGATACATCCCTTTAAGCCCGGCGGTATACACCATTAATGCAAGACTTGCCGGAACGCAGCAAATAATATTGACCGTACCAAACATACGGCTCCTTCCCAACAGGTTTTATTCCATCTACCTCGTAGGGTTGGCAGGCGGAAATCCACCTTTGCAGGTTCTGATACCGCTGGACGGAAACACATATATAAAATTCCGGCAACCGGTCTATTAGCGGCTTAATGTCCACATTGTCAGCTATATTTCAATGCTGCCGGGATGCGGCTTTTTGAAAATATCCATGATACACTTTTAAAATATTCGTGATGCAGCTTTCTGAAAACGAGTCTTTTATTCGGAATGTTGCATCTTTTTGTTTTCATCCCCCCTGCCGTCTTTGCCTGTGGTATAATTTATTAGTGTCACATACTGCTGTTAATGCTCAAAGTTTCTCCTGCATATTATTTCAGAGCCAATAACATGGCAGATGAATTTAACGAAATGGTGGAGGCAAAACATGCTTAAAAGCGGTAAACTTATCGCCATAAATGAAAAAGACAACGTTGCGGTGGCGGTAGAAAGCATAAAAAAGGGTGAAACTCTTACATTTAACGGATTGTCTTTCATTGCCGCCCATGACATCAAAAAGGGCCATAAAATAGCATTAAGGAGTATTAACAAGGGCGAGAACATAATCAAATACGGGTATCCAATAGGCCACGCCACTGTTTCTGTCTCCGTTGGAGAATGGGTCCACACACATAATATCTCCACCAACCTGGAAGGCTTATCAGAATATTCATACAATCCGCAAGGTGATATTTCTTTTTCGAAAGTACGGGAATATCCGGGGTTCATGGGATATGTCAGGGAAAACGGTTCAGTGGGAATACGAAATGAGATCTGGATAATCAATACGGTAGGCTGTATCAATAAAACAGCCGAGATACTGGCAAGAGAAGCAAACCGTATCTATGCAGGCAAAACTGACGGCATCTACTCATTTCCACATCCATATGGCTGCTCTCAGCTTGGAGATGATCACAAAAACACTCAGAAGATACTGGCCGGCATGGTGATGCATCCTAACGCTGCAGGCGTTCTTGTTCTGGGGCTTGGGTGTGAGAATAACAATATTCCGGAGTTTAAAAAGACTTTAGGTTCATACCATGGATCCAGGGTTAAATTCCTTTCCGCCCAGGACGTAGAAGATGAAATTGAAGAAGGCCTAAGGCTGATAGGCGATCTGGTTGATTACGCTCAATCCTTTAAAAGGCAGCAATGCCCTGCATCCAAACTGGTCGTGGGCTTAAAGTGCGGCGGATCAGACGCCTTTTCCGGCATCACAGCCAATCCGCTGGCAGGGCTTTTTTCCGATTTGCTCACAGGTCTTGGAGGAACAACCATACTGGCAGAAGTTCCTGAAATGTTCGGTGCCGAGACCATTCTTATGGATAGGTGCACAGACAAGGATGTTTTTGATAAAACCGTTTCACTTGTAAACAGTTTCAAAGAGTATTACATGCGCCATAATCAGAAAATCTATGAAAACCCGTCTCCCGGCAACAAGGAAGGCGGCATCTCCACACTTGAGGAAAAGTCCCTTGGATGTATACTTAAAGGGGGCAGGAGCAAAATCGTTGACGTTCTGGACTACGGCAGCAGGGTATCCAAACCCGGTCTCAATCTTTTGGCAAGCCCCGGAAATGATATGGTATCATCTACGGCACTTATGGCTGCAGGGGCTCATCTGATACTGTTTACCACGGGAAGGGGTACCCCCTTTGGAGCTCCGGTGCCAACCCTGAAGATTTCCTCAAATACAGAGCTGTTTAACCGAAAAAGAAACTGGATGGACTACAACGCCGGAAAACTTCTGGAAGATGACCATGTTGATCATGTAAGGGACCACTTTTTCCAGTTTGTCATGAGGGTTGCTTCAGGTGAAGTTTTAGCCAGGAATGAACTGAACGGTTACAGGGAGATCGCCATATTCAAGGATGGAGTAACCCTGTGAAAAGTACCGAACAGCACTATGAAAAATGAAACAGCCCCTGACATATGCCCGTATCTGTCATTAACCGGCATATCAGCCAAGCCTGTTCCTGTTCTGTCCGCCTTTTCCCAGCCTGCGCATTACAAAGGCGATTAATTCAGCCACAATTCCCACACCGATTCCCAGTAACACCATCAAATAAAATGATATAACGCCTATCACATCTTCCCAGCCTGTCTTGCCTTCCTCCAAAAATATCATGATCATCATACATATGGCAAGAAATAATCCTCCGCTTGAGCATATGAACAGCCATCTGGCGTTAAAAAATCCAAAAAGACAAATAATAAAGGAAATCGCAACGCTTACTATTGCAATGCCGGGTACTTCTTTGGGATCCAGACCGCTGCTTAGCAGAAACTGTGAACACAAATATATCGAAGCAAAAACCACTACGCTATATATTAATGCCAGCACAAACCATTTTTTATCATGCTTTTCAGGCAAAAAATCAAACATCGGATACCCTCCTCAATGTGTGGATGTGTTAATTATATCTCCATTATGTGAAAAAACAAAGCCTATTTCTCCTTTTTCCACACTTTAACATGAAACAACAAAACAGACTGAACCGTAATGGATCCAGTCTGTTTCATTATGGCTGACAGCAAAAGCATTACCTATCGCAAAAAGCTTTGGTTATATCAGAATACCAGCTTAATACAAAGCACTGTATTAATACAAAATATTGGTTTAATACAAGGCACCATGTTTATCCAAATAACTTTGTATCTCAGCAACATCCACCTTGCGGAATGAAGTGCCGTGCTTTAGCGCAACAGCAGCAGCAATTCCTGCAGCCTCGCCCATGCACGTTGTTATGGGCATCACGCGTATGGCCGCATGTGCTGCATGGGTTGCAGAGATAGGCCTCCCTGTAACTATCAGGTTGTTTATTCCTTTTGGAATCAAAGACCTGTAAGGAATAGTATAATAATCGTTGTCAGGTATATCCATTATTACGGTTCCTTCACTGGTAGGGCTGTGTATGTCCACCGGATAATTGCCCCTTGCTATTGAATCCTCAAACTTCACGGCATTTAAAAGGTCATCGGTGGTAAGCACATAATCCCCTACTATCCTCCGGCTTTCCCGTATGCCTGTCTGGGGCGCTGACATAAGCAACTGGCAGTTTTCAAATCCCGGAATATTATCCTTGAAGAAACGGTACAGTTCAAATACCTGCTCGCGGGCTTCCATTTCCGCCCTGGTCAGGTCATTTACGTCCACAGGGCATCTGCAGTAAATCCTGGTTGAATTAAGATGAAGGACATCCTCCACCATGTGAGGGAAGAACAGGACGTAATCCCTGGGGTTTTTAAGTTCTCCCTTGTTCTTCAGCTCCCTGAATTTTTCCTGCATTAATTCCCTGGCATTCCTGTCCTTAAACCAATCGGGATCAACATTAGCCAGTCTGAAGCACAAGGTCATTGGCTGGCAAAGACCATCCTCTTCCCTTCCCATTTCATACGGGCAGCCTGCAAGAGCGCTTAAATCAGCGTCTCCGGTAGCATCAATAAAGAAGGAGGCAGTGTATTTTGTGTATCCCGACTTGCTCACTGCGGTTATGGACACTATTTTGTCATCCTTAATTTCCACTTCGGAAACAAAAGAATGAAAAACAATTTCAATTCCGTATTCTTTGACCAACCTGTCCAAAACCAGCTTCATTATCTCTTCATTAAAGGTGCTCCTGTTTGCATGGAGCCCTCCCAGTTCTGACAACCGGTCAAGTATAAGCTTGAAGATGCCTTTGTTTATCATCTTGTCAGGATGTTCCCTGCTTCCCTCTCTCAGGCAATAACCCATGAAGGGGTTTACCAGTCCTGCCGTAGCCATGCCGCCTAAAAATCCGTACCTTTCAACCAGCAGCACCTTTGCTCCTTCCCTGGCGGCGGATATTGCCGCTGCAACACCTGCAAGGCCTCCACCGGCTACTATTATGTCATAGACTTGTCTTTCCACCGTAATACCCCCTGCAAAATAAGTAGACAGTTTAGGCAATGATTAGTAAAACAGAGGATTACCAGTCTATTTCCACCTGCTTGCCGTTGTTTGCAGCAGATTGGTATACGGCATCAAAAATCTTGTTCAGGACAAGACCGTGCCATGCCGAAGTATCAGGTGTCCTGCCGGTTTTGCAGCATTCAATGAAATGTTTGCTCATGTTAAGGGATCCGTTATCCTTTTCGGGTTCTATAGTGATATTAATGGGTGCTTCCAGTCGGTCGGTGTATATCTTTATATTATCACTGCAAATGATACCACCTTCGGTACCCAGTACCTCTACCCAATATCTGTTAGGCCAATGTGAAGCCCAGCTGGCTTCCAGAATTACCGTTGCACCGTTTTCAAACCTGATGAATGCTGAAGCAAGGTCCTCAACATCAAAATATCCGTCAGGCTCCGGATATCCCCAGTCACCTTTTCCTCTTCCATCCGGTCCGAACATTGCATAAGTTGAAGCCGCTACAGAAACCGGTTTGGGATATCCCATAAGATACAGGCACCTGTCCAATGCATGTACGCCTATATCGGCACATGGCCCGCCTCCTGCCATATCCTTGCGGGTAAACCAGCTGCCCCAACCGGGTATGCCACTGCGGCGCATAAATGCACACCTTCCGTAGTATATCTGGCCTAAGTGTTCTTCTGCGTATTTATGGGCAAGTTGAATCCCCGTGCCGTATCTTCCCTGGAGGGTAACCATGAGAGTCTTGCCTGTTTCCTTCTGAACCTCAACCATTTTCTGAGCATGTTCGGCATTCAAAGCCATGGGTTTTTCCACGAGAACATGCTTTCCTGCTTTCATGGCGTCGATGGCTGCCGGGGCATGAAGAGAATTTGGAAGGCTTATTACTATCGCATCCAGTTCTTCCATATCCAAAAGCTTGCTGTAATCATCCACCGCTCTTTCGATGCCGTATTTCTCGGTGAATTCCTTCCTTCTGGCCTCTACCGGTTCTGCAACAGCAAGAACCTTTACACCGGGAATGGACTGAAAAACCCTGGCATGCGTGTGCGCAATGCATCCTCCTCCTGCAAGTCCGATCACAAAGGTACCGTTTTTCATGTACAACACCCTCACTTTCGTAATAGTTAATAAATTTAATATAAGTACTTAATTAATGCTCTTAATGCACATTACAAAATTTTACAGATGAAACTAGAACATGAAATACTCATTGATTTTTTCCTTCGGCAGCTTTCCTCCGTATTCACTTATCTGGAAAGCCTCCGCATGTTTTACGTTTCTGCCTCTTTCTTCTCCATAACGCTCAATGAGCAGATCCCTGTACTTATCTGCTATTCCGATGTCATTTGCAGCCCTCTGTTCTGTAAGCCATTTGAGGCGTTCATCATCAGACTCGGGCACCTGGTCCAGCGTTTTTGCAAGATACGGCAGCCATTCATAAAACTGAGATGTATGGCAATGAAGCATCCTCATCTTGAAATCTACCGCATCATCAATATCAATAATTATATCGGGTCTAAACTCAGAAGGATCCCTGAAATTATCGCTCATATAAAGGATTATAGGCTGGTAATCAATTGCTTTGACCATTGGGCATATATTGGGAACTACAACGAGGTAGGAGCTGTCTTGAACAAGTAACGAGGTATTCCGATGATCGGGATGATAGTCATTGCTTCGGTGGGTTATTATAATATCAGGTCTGAATTCTCTTATGAGGCGTATGATGCTTTCACGGGTTTTCAGGTCGGCCTGGAGTTTTCCGTCTTCATTATCCAGAACTTCATACTCTATTCCAATAATACTTGCCGCCTTTAAGGCTTCCCGGCGTCTTCTCTCCACCAACTGGTTTCCTCCCATTATATGGTGGCCGGAGCTTCCGTTGGTTGCGGACACGAACTTCACTTTGTGGCCTAAACGGCTAAATTTCGCTGCCGTCCCTCCTACCTTGTATTCACAGTCATCAGGATGGGCACCTATTGCCAATATCCTCAGCTGTTTATGCTGCATAACCACTCTTCCCCTTTCAATCAATATCCCTGCATCACGCAAAAAACACTTCCGACCTAAAAAAAGCAATGCGGCTAAATTTATACAGGTACTTGTATATCAAGATTATATATTATTTTCAAATGATATGAAAGTACTTCCATGTTAATGTTTTTCTGAACTTATTTTCAGTCATCCTCCGGTTTAATAACCTGCATAACATAACATTCAGAATCTTTAAGAAAACAAGGGTGTACATAATGAAGATAAAATTTGGGTAGAAAGTAACACAATGAGTAAGTGCTGAATATTGTGTAATAGGTTAAATCAAAACCATTAATTATTTGAGGAGGCTCGTATAACATGTCGGAAAGAGGTATTTTTGACAAATTCTTTAGAGATGATACCATCCTGTGGTTCATAATTCTGTTCCTGCTCCTGTTCTTCTGCGACAGAAAGAGAGACTTTGGACCGGTTGGTCCTGCCAGCTGCTAGCACCGCATCTGTAAATACTGCAGGAGCAATTGATTTTTGCAGCCTTCCTGTTAAAAAATCCTGGCGATCCTGTAAAATAGACTGCCAGGAATGAAGTGGGAACATTTCTCAAGGAGATGTGTTCCTTTATCAATTATGCAACGGGGGACGGTTCTGACATTTTTTATGCATTCCGGAACCGTCCCCTGTCACATCTGTCAGCCATAAATAAACTGTCACTTCTTATACCATTCTTCAGGAACGGGAGAATCGTCCGAAAAGAGATCCGGGTTCAGTTTCAGAAACTTCGTAGTCAAATCCGCCATTCCCCTGGCATCACATAATACGCTTCTCGCATCACCTATGTATCCTGCCTTAGCGATACCGGTGTAAATGAACGGCTCTTCCATTTTCCCATAGTTATACGAAACATCAATCCCGGGATGATAGTGCCTGTACATCGGCCTGTCAATGATCCTTCCGTCAGGCGTTACTATTTTCAGGTATTGATACTTGTCTGATATCCTGTTGGGAATATTGTTCCACTCCTCTACAGCGTGCAGGAAAGTGTTGGATCTAAGGCTGCAGCCAAGGAACAGTATCTTTGCATTCCTGTCATAAAGCTTGCCATAACATCCATTTCTGGGACACGGTGTATCCAGCAGTTCCTCCCCTGCCACAAAAGAAGCTGCATCTTTACCTATAGCAGCGACGGAATGGGTAGGGTGCCAGGAACGCACCACTCCCGGGCGTTTTAGGAAAAGGTTTGTCAGAATACCTACACATGACGGTTCGGTCAAAGGATTAAAAACCGAATACTCATCATTTATCTGCGCCCAGGTATGTGTAGGAAAAATCAAGAGCCCCGGCTTCATGTACTCAATAAATGCATCAAGCACGGTATCGGCTCCACCTTCCACCTCACCTATGGCCTTCATGGATGAATGGATCATTAAAGTGTCTTCAGGTTTTATTCCGATGGCTGCTATATGATTAATCAAATCCTGCTTCGTATACATAATGACCTCCTTCCTCCGGGACAGGGGACGGTCCTTCCTCCGGGACAGGGGACGGTCCTTCCTCCGGGACAGGGGACGGTCCTCTGTCCCACTTGTGGGACAGAGAACCGTCCCCTGTCCTCCCTGTCCTCACTCCCCGGATACAAATGCAACTACTTCCCTATATGAAAGATTCCCTCCGTATATATCAAGGGCGCTGCCTACTGTAAAATCCAGATTCCCTTTCCCGAGGCTTCTTATCATTTCGATATCCTGAAGGCTCCTTATGCCTCCGGCATATGTTGTGGGAATGGGAGTCCATTTACCGAGCTTTTCAACAAGGTCTGCCTGAATACCCCTGCACTGGCCTTCCACATCAACTGCATGTATCAGAAACTCACTGCAATAGCCGGCAAGTTCCTCAAGGTTTTTTTGATTGATTTCAAACCCGGTGAATTTCTGCCACCTGTCGGTAACCACAAAATATGCATTACCCCTGACCCTGCAGCTTAAGTCCAGCACCAGCCGGTCCCTGCCTACCGCTGCCACAAGCCTGTCAAGGTTAGCCATGTGGATGTCCCCGTCCCTGAATACATAGGATGTTGCAATCACATGGGAGGCTCCGCATTCGATATAGTAAGCTGCGTTATCGGCCGTAATGCCGCCACCTATCTGCAGTCCACCCGGATATGCCCGGAGGGCTTTTAAAGCCTGCTCCTCATTCCCGGGTCCCAGCATTATCACATGTCCTCCCGCAAGCCCGTCTCTTTTGAACATTTCAGCATAATATGAAGCATCGCGCAGGGAAACAAAGTTTTCAATTAATCCCCTCGAATCATCGGTTAAGGTGCTGCCTACTATCTGTTTCACTTTGCCTCCGTGGAGGTCTATGCAGGGTCTGAATTTCATTATGCATCTCCTCAATGCTTTATGGTGTATGTTTTACTCATTGGCTGTATGATTTTTCACACTTCAACCATTATTCATATTTCAATAATTATTCACTCTCCATTATTATGCATATGATACCATGCCGCCGCATATCAGGC
This sequence comes from Bacillota bacterium, assembly GCA_023622945.1. Classification (GTDB taxonomy): domain Bacteria; phylum Bacillota; class Clostridia; order Acetivibrionales; family JAMNYG01; genus JAMNYG01. The sequence goes on from JAMNYG010000160.1 coordinate 20,168, forward strand.
AACATTTTGACCTTTCTCCTTGTTATAAACCAATTTTCTGTCAAGAAGTGTAAGGAACAATATTATCAGGCTGCCGTACAACAGGAGGCTTGAGAAACCGGCAGTTACCCCCAGAAGGTCATTGGTCTTTCCTATCAGCCAGTTTGATATCATGTTCACACTGCCGGAAGCGGTTATAATAATTCCCATTTTTGTTCCCATTCCTTCCTTGAATTCTTTCATGATAATCGCCATTACAGTAGGGAACATGATTGATATGAAAAACCCTGTAAACGAGAAAAGAAAAGCAAAGCTTCTTCCCAGAACCAGTCCTGACAGTTGCAAAGCCAGTGAAACAACGGTAAAAATAAAAATAATCCTGATATAACCCAGCTTCTCGGCTATATATCCTCCAAAAAGCCTTCCCAGGGTAAACGTAATAAAGAAAAGGGAAAGGTAAAACGAGCTTTTATCTACATTCATTCCCCACTCCTTCTGCAGGAAATTGACCAGCCAATTGCCGGTACCAAGCTCTATTACCTCACAGAAGCCCAATAACCCGACAAAAAGCCACACTTTGACATCGGATATGGCCGCTCCGGCAGGTATCTTGCCTTCAGAATCTCCGTTAACACTCTGAGGAAAAGAAACCATGCACAGGTAAATAAACACTGCCACACCAGGTATGACCGAATAGAAATAAGTATAATTCCAGCTTATACCATTTTTAATCATCCATCCTGCATATTTCGGCCCTATGGATGAACCCAGCCCGTAAAAAAGGTGCGTGAGATTCATCATCACGGCAGAATTTCTCACAAACATACGTGCTCCCAGCAAATTGACGCCCACCTCAAAGCACCCGAATCATGTATTCAGGATGAAAAACAATATTACCACCGCTGTAAAAGAACGGACAAATACAAAAGAAAGACAGGAGAAAATCAGCAAAATAAATCCCACAACGAGAACCTTTTTCAATCCGAACCTGTCCCCGGCATATCCTCCCAGAAAAGTAGCCATGAGATAACCAAGGGTGGATACCATAAGCATTATGCCAATGCTTCCGTAGCTGACACCAAACTGATCCCTTATAGGCGGTATAGCAGTTCCTTTCTGGTTTTCCACAAAACCGAATATCAGTGAACATAAGAAAGCAAATGCTATGACATATTTTCTGTCTTTTAAAAGATATCTCATTCTGTCTCCTTTCCGGTTCTTCCCTGCGCATGCATATGAAAGCTTTTCTGCAAACCTTAAGCTTGCCTGTCGGTCTGCAGAAAAGCTTTCCTTAAGCATAGAAATTATTCTGTTACACTGTTTATCACAAAATGTTGGTTTTGCGCCCAACTGCTATTCCGCATCCCTGGGTCCGTACCAGACACTTCCGCCAAAGGTGGTAAGGTAGATCATCTCTTTATTATGAGGGTCCAATATTGGCCTGTGTCCCCATTTAAAGTCATAAGTCTTGAGTTTTTTCCAGCTGCTACCCCTGTCATCAGAACGATAGGCAGCACTGTTAAATGTATTGATATAGATCGTGGAAGGGTTGTCAGGGTCAACCGTTACACCGTATACGTGCTTGGTTTGATCAAAAGTGTTCTTCCAGCTGTATCCCCCGTCTTCTGTAACGTACAGGCCTCCGAAATGCTCCTTGCCGCCCAATGTCCTCGGCCAGCAGGCAAGGTACATGCGTTTCGGGTCTGAAGGATCGAAGGCAAGATCGTTAGGGGCGTTTGCTCCTTCCGGCATAGGCATCTTCTCCCAATGCTCCGCCCCGTCTGTTGACCTGTATATTGCACCGTCAACCTCCTGTCCGTTCTCTGCGCCACGGGCCACCAGGAGATACAGCGTCCCGTCCGGCAGCATCGTTATATGCCATGCAAACAGATTTCCCTCTATTCCGTTATTCTTAAGAGTCCATGTCTTTCCGTCATCTACAGACTTGTAAACTCCCTTTAGGAATGCAGCAACATACAGGGTTCTGTTTCCTGCCGGGCTTTTTGGATCCAGTATAATACAGGTGGGAGAACAGTTTCTGTCAATGCCGTCAGAAGTAACCTTCCAGGAATTCATTCCGTCATCGGTCCTGCATACAACACCCCTGTACCATCCGGTCCTGCCTGTCCTGAACATCTTGGGTCTGGGCAGATCATGGGCGTTTGACCATACAGACCAGGCGCGTCCTTTTATTTCAGGATCAAATACCAACCAGTAACAGGTGTTTCCGAACTCTGCAGTGATACCGTTCATGGAATGGAACCAGGTGCTGCCTCCGTCCTTTGAATGGAATAAGCCTATATCGGTGTACGATATGGCAATATGCTTCTTGTCAAAGGGATCAAAATGTACTCCATATGAGGTTGTTACATCCATCCCGTTTGTTGAAACCGAACCATCAGGATGGTCAATTGAATAAAGCTGTCTCCATGTTTTTCCCCCGTCATCAGTTCTTATGGTTGAGGAAAAATCTGTATAAACGCATATTTGAGGATTTACATTGCTTACTCCCAATGTCAGCGGCCAGAAGCCTTTCGGTCCTTTCCCGAACCACGGCATGTCATAATCCCTTTCTGCCCAGCCTACCAGGACATTTTCAGGATTATGCTCATAGTCTGACTTAAACACCCATCTCCAGGTTTGCCCTTCATCTACGCTTTTTACCACACCGAAATAATTTATGATATGGCTGCCTTGAACCCATGGGTATCTCTCAACCGTAAGATAAACTACGCGGGCATCGCTTTCAGGTACTGCAAGCTGATTGAAGAAGGGTTCTTTTCCGCTCTGCGGGCCTGCAAGATTTGTATCAAGTCCATCTTTAAGCATTTGCCAGGTCTGCCCCTCATCAACTGATTTCCATACGCCGGTTATATATCTTTCTCCTTCCCATCTTGCCTTTGTAGTAAGGTATATTACTACCCTGCCGGTAGCAGGATTCAAACCGCAGGCCGCATGGAGTATATCTTCCCCGGCATCGGGAAGACCGATCTCTTTTAATGAAGCTCCACCCTCTGACAACATGTACACTTTCTTGTTTGTGGCTATCAACAAGCTGGGGTTCTGCACCGAAGAATCAGGAAGTATAAAAACCTTGTGGACAGTTCTGCCCTCAAGATGGGCTATCCTGTTCCAGGTCAGGCCTTTATCTCCTGAATGAAAAAGGCATATCCTCCTTGTTCCTTCCCGGTCGATCATAACAGCACTGGTATAAATGCTGTCGGCGTCATAAGGGTGGACGGTGACAGTACAAATCCTCAAGTGTATGCCATCCTTTGCGACGAGATGGTAATCCGCGTGGTCACCCACCATTGCCTCTTCGAGTACATCCTCAGGCTTAGGGAATATCTGTACCCATGTTTCGCCGCTGTCTTCAGTGCGGTATAGGCCGCATGCTCCCGCATATATTACATCTGGGTTTACCGGATCGAAGCAAAAGGCTTCGGACACTGTCCTCAAGTTGAATTGCTCCCAGCTCCTGCCTCCGTTATGAGTTATATAAGACCCTGTCATATCACAACGGACCAGCATGATATCAGGGTTATGGGGACTTATGGCAGGATAGAACTGTCCTCCGCCTCCTCCGGGACCTATGACCTTCCATCCTGTTGCAGAGTCGCCTTGTTTTAATGTCTTGATGGTAAAATCGCTGACCTTCATCATTCATACCTTCTTTCTCAATTATTTTCTATTGCTTTTTTTACTGTTTACTATCATTGTCTTTTTCCCCGGTGTTAAATCCTACTATCAGTGTTTATCCTTTCTCCATAACACATGCACCATGCACCTATGGAAAGGAATTTCAATTAAAAGTAAGAAGCTTCACTCAAATCTTACCAGCTGGTCCCTTGTGAACCGCCACTCCGGGGTATCCAGCACATCGCCGAAATTCATTCTGTACCACGGGCTTAAGCCGGCATCCGAAGGATTCTTCAATATATGTATGTCCTGTGCAGGCATGTAGCTTTGAGCAATCATAAACAGCTTTTCACCCGTATCCTTGTTTTCAGCCATATCCACGATTATAACACAATGTCCGGGAAGCTGTCCTTTCAGAAATACATCACCTATCCTCATTTCCTCAAGAGGTACCTTTTTCATTTCTCCTTCAAGGGAAACGGTATTTGCATAGGCAAAAACCATGTCCAAATACTGCCTGAAGCTGCCGTAATCATCCGAATATCCGGTTCTCTTAACCCAATAAGCTTTATTGCCCTCAACAACAATCCTGTTTCCCTGCATCCATGTAGAATAATCAGCCTTGAAACCGTTAACGAAATTAAAGTGAATCTTATGGTACAGTCCTTTTCCATAAAGGTATTCCGCCCACAGCCTCATGACCGCATCAGCGCACTGCTGGAGGTCCCTTTCCCCGACATCCATGTCTATCACTGCCTCATGTACATCTCTCGGCTTTACTTCCCCATTATAGTAACTTACCCTGGAACCATGGGGTTTCAGAGGAAGGTTCCTTAAGTAAGCGCCGAAAGATCCATCTTCAACCGTTATCCTTTCAAAACCTTCAGGGGTTAAAAACCGTTTCTGTATCACCATGCCATCAGGATTGACAAGGCTTGTCCGCCCGTTTTCATCCACCGCCGCAGAACCGGATTCCGGAGCATCCGCATTTTCGTTTGTCTGGTCGGAAACTTCAGATCTCTTCCAAATTCCATCTCCGGCGCCTGTTTCTTCATTGATCATATCCTGTTTCAGGCTGCATGATGCAAGCACCGCAATAAGAAAAACTGCGAGAAATGCCTTGGCCGCTGTATATCCGGATGAATCTCTTTCAGGAGTCTGGTTTCCGGACACTTTTCTTTTTGTGAAGCACTTCTCCCTCTTCAAGGAACACTTCTCCTTTCAGGTTGCCCGTATCGCCTCGTTATCTGGCCTTCAGGTGCTCCTCCAGCCACTCAAACGCATCCTCCTGCATTTGAATATTGAACTCGTGGCCATTGTCATAAAATTTATACTTATAATTTTGACCAAAGCCTGCTTTTTCATAGATTCTCTCTATATGACTGCAGGCTTCCTGCATCCCTTCTAGGTTGTAGAGAGGATCATGGCTGCACTGCTGCACAAAAAGATAATTTGGTGCGATAAGGCCTGCAACATCAGGCAGATCCATAAACCTGCTAAGACCCGGAATATAAACCATGTAAGTGTGATCCAGAAGCCTGTCGTACAGAAGTGAATCCATGGCCGGCATCCATCCGGCTACAACCGCGCACTTTATTCTCCCATCCAGCGCCGCAAGATGGGCAGACCTGAATCCTCCTATGGAAAGGCCACAGCATCCTATCCTTTCACCGTCAACTTCCTTCCTTGTCAGCAAATAATCAACCGATTTCCTGTCATCATGGAACAGTATTCCCGGCCAGGTAGCGCCGGAGTAAAATATGTGCTTTACCAAAAGCCCTTCAAACCATCCGCAAAACCTGTTGAATTCCTCTATGTACTCTTCGCAGCCTTTCTCATATTTCAGGGGATTATAGGGGCTCCTCTCAAGAACCTTATCGGCTATTGCATCTATATCGGCTCTCCGTGAACCAAAATAGAATCCATCAATGGTGAGAGTGACGAAACCTCTTTTAACAAGCTGGTTGGCCCAGGAGCGGCCTCCGTAGCACCTCTCTTTAAACTCTCTCAGAACCCTGTTTTCATTATCCTGCTCTATTATCTTCTCTCGGCCGTAATAATAAAACCCTCCATGGTCATGTATGGCAACTACAGCGGGAAAAGGCCCTTTCCCTTTTGGAATGAGCATGGTGCCCTTAATCCTTACATCCTTTGCGGTATTGAATTCAACCTCTTCCTGGGTGTAGTACCCTTTGTCGGTGATTTTCAGAACAGCAGGGTCTAAAGGAGCTTCCTCGGGAAAATAGTGCAACAGCTCAAAAACCTTGGCTCTTGCCATAACCTTCCATTGCTCAAAATCAGCCCATTTGCCGTTAAGATATGAGTATGAGCGCTCAGATGCTGAAGAATAGCTTTTCAGCTGATCATAAAAATTCCCTATGTGACTCTTCCTGTCCATAACCATCCCTCCGGATACATCCTGCATCGGCACTGCTACCGTATCGATACCACCTTATGATTCTTTCCATGATAATTCCCTGTCTCTCCCACTTGTCAGCATTACTGCTTAAAAAATTCAGCAATTCCGATTCAAAAATGATTCCAGGTATTACCGATTATGACGCTGGGAAATCAGAAGGCTTATATTTTATAAGCAATCAGTAGATTGATTTTAAATAACTGTGATAGAATTATTGTACATCATTGCAACAATGTTGTGCAATCGCTATCTGTAGACCAACAAAAAGGATTTGGTAGCATCTGTGCCATGTATAACTGGTTCTGCCAATGACGTAATAGAAGCATACTGCAGATTTGTTGGACCTTTGAGGAACAGTCTCTTCCGGAAAAACTACAGTAATTAAGAAAATAATACTGACTAAGAAACTTACAAAATAGAAAAGGGGTACGAAATAAATGAAAGCCATACTGAGTTCACAATCCAAGCTTGTGTTCCTGGCATTAATTCTCCTTCTCATTGTGTCTTTTATCGCAGCACTCCCTGTTATCAGCCCTGCACTCAAGTCCATACTGGCTTCCGGCACAGAATACTACGTTGACTCAGTAAACGGTAACGATGAAAATTCCGGGAAAAGCCCTGAATCAGCATGGAAAACCCTTAACAGGGTGAACAGCCATGGACCTTTCAAGCCCGGGGATAAAATTCTCCTTGCGGCAGGAAGCGTATGGAATGGTGAGGAGCTGGCTCCGCAGGGTTCCGGCACCGCGGAGCATCCTATAATTATAGACAGATATGGAGAAGGTGAATCTCCCCTGATAAACAGAAACGGAACATTCAATCCGCCTCATGACATAAGTTCATCCGCAATCAGGTTAAATAACCAGAGCTACTGGATAATCCGGAATATTGCCATATCAAACATAAATGCGGAAAACCCGGGAGAGCTTGAACCGCTTCAGGTGATTGACGGCGTGACATACTGGCCGGGAAGAGCAGGCATTCTGGTTGTCGGAGACATTTCTGAAGGCAAATCCACCACTGTAAAAGGTATACATATAATTAATGTCACTATAAACGGAATTGATACAACAGGAGGCGACGACTGTAATTATTACTACCAGAAAAACCCGGGCGCCCAGGGATGGGCAGTAAGTTCAGGTGCAATACTGTTCTCATGCATGGACAATTCTGCCGGTCCATACAGTGATGCTCCCACAGTCATGAGCACCATGGATGACATACTTGTGCAGAATTGTACAATCCGAAATGCCGGTGGAAACAATATATCCTTATGGTCAAATAACCGAAAGCTGCCTGACCGTTTTATAAATGTAAGAATTATCGGAAACAATATATTTCACGATGATACTTGCAAGCTCAGCGGCAATGCCATATATGTGTTTACGGCAAAGGACACCCTAGTTGAGGGCAATCGCATACATAACATAACAAACGGAGTAACCTTCCAGAACTCGGATGGTGCGCTGGTCCAGTACAATACAGTAACAAACATGGATGGTCTGCTGTATGATAATGAAACCCATTACGATGGAGTTGCATTTGACACCGACCTGGATTGTGTAGGGACATTCATTTACCAGTACAATTATACCAGCGCATGCTACGAGGCTGCATACCTTATTGAAAAGGGTTATTCCCCCTGTGAAAACATAATAAGATACAATATAAGCTATGGAGATGCTGCGGTTACATTCTGCGGTTACGACGGTGACCCTGCAAAATACACCGTTAAAGTCTACAACAACACAGTTATAAGGCTTCTTTCCGATCAATACGCAAGTATTCCGGGAACCGGATCAAGGTTATCCATGATCAACCAGGTTCCCCGGGCTGAATTTTACAACAACATATTTTATTATCCTGGGCAAAGCCTGCTGATTGATTTTGTAGGGGCAAAATATGTGAATAACCTCTTTTACGGCAATCTGACCAATAAAAATATAGGAGAGAATATCCTGAAAGATCCGGGATTTGCTTCAGGATCCATCCCTGAAAATGCGCGTGAGCTTAATAACATGTCCTATGACGGAAGCATCCCCGGTACCGGAAGCCTTCTGGAAGCCGGATTCTTTAAGCTGGCAAAAAACTCACCCTGTATTGATAAAGCAGTTGATGCTGATGCCAAAGGGTATAAACTCTTCGAGGATGATAAATTCCATAATGATTTTTACGGAAAAGAACATGCCGGAAAGCCTGACCTGGGAGCATGCGAACATACAGAATAGCCTGGTAATTCTTTCTCCATTACCACCAGTCGGTGCTTCTGCCGTGCCTGGGCAGCCAATAGTTTTTCCACCGTTCCTCGATCTTGTTTCGCCAGCTTTGCGCAGCGGCTGTAAGCTGGGCAGTTATCTCCGGCATTATATCCAGGCCGTCCAGCTCGTATTCGGTTATATCTCCCCCTGCAGCTTTTAAAAATGTCGGGAAAATATCCATTGCGACGCCAACCTCGCTCAGCACCTGCCCGGGGGGATTCTCCCCGGCCAGCTCATTATGGCAGGCACGCGTACAGTTGGTAGTCTCACGGCTGGGTCCGTTATCGCTACCGACACTATTCCTCGGCAGTTTCTGTCTCAGCGGAGGCAGGCTTCTCCACCTTCACCTCCACCCTATACTCTTCCACAAGCCTGGTCATGCCGCTTAAATTCACCCTCAAAGGAACCTGGTGCGTTCCTTCTTCAAGACCATCCACATTTATATATGGTTTCAGATCGCTTATATAAAGCATTCCCAGGTCTTCTCTCTTTCCTTTAACCCTTATAATAATGCTTTCGGTAGTTATGGTGTATATCAGGTTCTCAGAAGTGTTTCTGTTAACAATGGCAATACTGTTTCCGGGAATGGTGAATTCCTTTTCCGCCAGCTGTTCAATGGATACGGTAACCAGAACCCCTTTGATATCCTCAGCAATCCTGATGCCTTCATCAAGGATCAGCTGCTTGTTTACCTGGACCGTCCTGCTGGCATTGGTTATATCAACCGGTTCCGTCTTTATGGAGGTAATTTTCTCCAGTTTTGACGGATCGTCAGCTGCAATGAGAACGTCACTGGGTGTGACACTGACAGCTCCGTCAACATAATTCTCAGCCGGTCTTCCCACAACATCGGCGATGACATTTACGCGTTTCCCCACCCTCAAAACAACTTCTACATTCTGAATGTCAAGCCCCGTTACCTCGTTTCCTTCTTTGTCAAGGGCTACACACTTCACATTGGGTATGACGGTATCCCTGTCAATAGGACCGTCTATACTGTAAACGGCTTCCACCCTGTCTATCTGGTTAATTATGGATTCCTCTCCTTCAACAATAACCGCAGAAGGATTGGCGCTGGCATCATACAGCTCGTAGCCATCCTTTGTTTCCACTCCGGGCACTTCCACCTTAAACATATTCTGGCCGATTTTTATCAGTTCCAGTGTAATATAGCTTGGTTCTACACTTTCTATCACTATGTTCTCTGAACCCAGATACATTACTTCATCTATCTTCAGCTGGGTATCTTCCTCACTGCTTACCCTTGAAAAATCAAGTGCCGCAACAAAGGAATTCTGATTGACGGAACTTAATGCGTCTCTTCGCCCTCTTACTTTTACATTGATGAACTTCTGAAAATTCGGATTTTTCAACATCAGATTTTTTGCTTCCAGAGAAGATAAGTTCCTTATCTCAAGGGGGATGTTTATGATCTTGGTATCTATGGGATTTATGGAATTTACCACAAAAATCCACAGAAGCACTGCAAAGCATAAGGATATCAGCTTTAATTTCAGGTCTTTTTTTAGCAATTCTCTCATTTGGTCCTCCCCTTCCACAAAGAAAGCTTCCTGTTGGGAGTGTCCTTTTCAAGAAGATTCTTGTTAAGAGCTTTTCTTAACATATCCGGGGTCAGGTTTCTTGTAAGGCCCCCATTCAATGCAAAAGATATTTTTCCGGTTTCTTCGGAAACCACCACGGCAATTGAATCTGAAACTTCAGTTATGCCCAATGCCGCCCTGTGCCGCGTTCCCAAGTCCTTGCTGAGATTTGGATTGTCTGTAAGAGGCAAAAAGCATGAAGCAGCTTTAATCCTGTTTGCCCTTATTACTACCGCTCCATCATGCAGTGGAGTGTTGGGTGTGAAAATATTCAGCAAAAGTTCCACGGATACATGAGAGTCCAGTTTTATCCCCGTATCTATGATCTCTCCGATCTTGGTTTCCCTCTCAATAACTATCAAAGCGCCGATTTTTTCCCTTGACAGCACGGTGGCAGTCTTTACTATCTCTTCAATGACGGCGGCAGTCTGAATGGTTGAATTTTCTTCATCAAAACTAAAAAAGTCTTTAAACTTGCTTCTGCCTATATGTTCCAGTCCTCTTCTCAATTCCGGCTGGAAAAGCACCACCAGCGCAATGGCAATGTACTGAAATGTTATATCGAGAATAAACGCAATGGTTCTGAGTTGAAGTATGCTGCTAAGCTGCTGAACCACCACAAGGACGAATATACCCTTTACCAGCTGCATGGCACGGGTTTCCTTTACCAGTATAAACAGCTTATATATTGCATACGTGACAATACTTATATCGAAAAGAGTCCTGATAAATTCCAGCGGATTGGCGAGATTAACACCGCCTGTCAAATAGTCAATGAGCTCTCTGAAACTAATGCCGGAAAAATTCAAAAAACCTCACACCCTTACTGTGGAACCACTTTTTTGAAATGATTATACATCTTTTTTGACTTTTTGTAATAGGTTTTTAAATGAAATATTCTTACAAAACATGCTGTCATAAGCAGTTATTACCATATATTTCCAAGATATACATGCTTAAGATATTTCCTGGCCTCATCCCTGGCTCTGTAAAGAGTATCTTTGGGTGTAGGCGGTCTGTCCTGCATCTTGTAATTTGGAAAGAACCTGGACAAATGCAGCGGGATTTCGGGAGATATGGATGCAAGCCACCGTGCAATTTCACCTATTTCTTCCGTGCTGTCATTTAAACCCGGGATTACCAGCGTTGTAACTTCCACATGACATGCGCCTGCTGCCGTTTCCACCGTTTCCTTCACATTTTCAAGGTTCGCCTTGCATATATTCTTGTAAAATTCATTGGTGTAACTTTTGACATCTATGTTCATGGCATCGATAAAAGGAAGAAGCTCCCTTAAAGGCTGTTTGCTGATAAAACCGTTGGTTACCAGCACATTGGCCAGGCCTTTTTTCTTAGCCAGTCCTGCAGTTTCATAAACAAACTCATACCAGATAGATGGTTCGTTATACGTATATGCTATCCCGATATTACCTCTGTCTTTCAGCAATTCCGCCTGTTCAACAAGCCAGGACGGAGTGATATCCCTGGTGTCAGCTTCTTCGTGCGCTATGGTCCAGTTTTGGCAGAAAGAGCATTTAAGATTGCATCCGAAAGTGCCTGCCGACAGTATGAGAGAACCCGGATAAAACCTATATAACGGTTTTTTTTCTATGGGATCAAGGGCTACGGAAGTTACCTTTCCGTAATTAAGGGAGTAAAGCCTTCCCCCTATGTTTTTTCTTGCCCTGCAGGCTCCCAGCATTCCGGGCTTAATAATGCAGTTGTGGGGGCAAAGATAACAATGCACCTTGTCCGTTTCTATTATATCATAATACATGGCTTCTTTTATGTTATCCATATTTTTCACTTATGCCTTTCCACCTCAAATCGTTCCATGGTATATTTTTCTTCAGGCCGTATGCCTGCTTTCCGAAGAGCAATGGACACCTGCTGCTCAGGAGTTTCCACCCCCTCCAGATCGGGCAGCAGCAGTCCGCTCCTTGCTCCTTTTCTGACTATCACTCCATATTTCCTGACATCCAGTTGGGTTGTTGAACTTATGGGTTCTGGTTCTTTAAGGACATCTACTGAGTATATTAGACTTCCGAGCTCATCCTCTTCCACAGGATTGAATCTCGGATCCTGGGTACCTGCACTTATGGCGTTATATATGATTTCCTCGGCAATGTTTTTCCTGGTCGGGCCTATAGTACCAATGCAGCCCCTCAGCTGTCCATGCTTCTTTATGGAGACGAATGCTCCGGCTCTTTGCGTCTTCATCTCTTCCGGAACATTCCCGGGTACACCTATGATTCTCCCTTCTTTCACAAAGGTTTCCAATGAAGTTCTGGCAAGTACAACATAAGGGTCCTCGTTTTCTCTTATGCTTCTCAGTTCCCTTGAGGTTTCCTCGCTGATTTTTCTATATATCTCCCTTTCAGGGCTGCGTTCCCCCACTTCCAGTTTTGCAACGGCATACCCGACTCCGAAAGGCCCTTCATAGGAATATACATGGGATTTCAACCTGTGCCCGTCCAAAGCTCCGAACATCATCAAAAACGACCTTAAGCCGCATTCCCCTGCACTTTCACAAAAGCTCTCATCTAATTGAAGGAGCCTCTTTACATCAAGGGTCCTGACACTTTCAACCAGTATCTCATCAAATTCCTTTCCATGCCTGCTGTAGCCATAAGGTGCATCTTTTGAAAGCCGGTGGGACAGGTCGCCGCTGGCTACAAACACCACATCATTTTCTGATTCTTCAACCGCTTTTTCGACGCACATCCCGAACCTGTACAGCTCTATAAACGGAAGAAATGCAATGGATATATGCACAATTTTAAAACCGGGATACACCTTGTTTATATAGTACAGCGGAACCAGTGCCCCATGATCCAGTTCTTTGGACAGATGATATCTTCGAGCGGTATTTTCATCCAGTCCTCCCGAGTATATTCCTTCTTCATTTGCATATTTTATTATCCTGTCTGCCAAATCGGTATCGTTTTCAAAGCTGAATCTTACTTCGGGAGCTGCGAACCTTCCAAAGCTTCCTGATAAAGTTTTACCTGAAGATATGTGAATGAAATCCTGAAAAACAGGTCCATGGGGTGTTGTGATAATGACAGTTGACGGCTTGTCATTCTTCACATCCTCTGCAAACTTCTGCATAGCTCTTACCGTAGATGATGCAGCAGATTCTTCTCCTTTCCCTATTTCAGGGATTATTATGGGAGGGTGAGGCACAACGTACGCACTTATGATTTTTCCCACCTGTTCTTCGCCTCCTTTGTCAAATACTGCATCGGTATGCCGCGGTTAACCCCGCAGGTTACCGGTAGGTTAACAGTGAAAATGCCAGCATTCCCGCGGATGTCACCATGAAAGCAATGGCAATCAGCAGAGCAATCAACCGTACAATGGTCTTTTTCATTATCATCACATCCCGGTTTGGTTATTTTCTTACAGACTAAACTTAATACATACCTTGCAGCACTTTACACATTAGTATAAATTTAAATCTTCATATTTGTGCAAGTTTACCAATATACGTGTGTCAGATAAAGTTATATAATAGAAGAAGCACAGCAAGCATCAATATTTCATTTTGTTCCTCCTTTATATATCATTGTTTTATCTGATTTTATAAAGCACTTTCATTATCCGGAATCATACATATCTCATGAGTGCTTTATTTTTTTGAGTTTATGCATAAAAATACATTCTTTAAATAAAACCTTCTGTTTCTGAATATTTTCTCCTAAACATTTTTTGCATTTGCATTTATTAATATATCCGTAACTTTACGCCTTATTTCCTGATCAAGAGAACCGCCTTTAAGAAGTTCAAGAGCCCACAAAACCGCTCCGGTTACCGGTGGTGTTTCCAGAAGGATGAATTCTGTTTCCCTGTCAATAAGGGATCTTGCGGTTTTCTTAAATTCCTCCACCAGGGCGGGATTTTCTCCTTTAACATACTGGGACCCGGCCAAAACTATCTCTATTGGTTCGTCTTCAGGAAACTTAAGGTTGCGTGCAGCACCGGCGGCACTTTTGGCAGCTTCCCTGCCTACAAACCTCAAAATTTCAAGGGCAGCTTCATCTCCTTCATTTGCAGCAAAAAACGCTATCCTTGAAAGGGAATCAAATTTAAACTTAGGATATCCTCTTCTGTAAAATGCTTCGACAATATCCTCTTCATCCTTAATACCAATTTCTTTATAAAGCATATCCTTCATTATGGTAGGCACTCCACACCTGTACATGGAGTCATATACCTTTAGGACCACCATCTGTCCGATAAATCCTGCACCCGCAAAATCTCCGAAAACAAAGCCGGTACCGCCTATCTGAACCCGGTTTCCCTCACCGTCTATTCCAACACAGCAGGTACCCGTCCCGTTTATGCTGCATATCCCGTATCCCTTGCTGCATCCTGCCTTAATGCCCAGAAAAGCGTCATTTTCAACGTAATAATTGTTTATTCCCAGTTGCCGCACAATATCGGACACCAGTTCTTTTTGCTCCGTAATATCAACTCCGGCCATACCGAATACCCCGTAGCCTATGTCGCCAACTGAAAGTCCCGGTTCTTCAAGGAGCATGTTTATTTTTTCTTCCAGTTCGCGCCTTACCCCTTCAAAACCTCCCGCTACATTTACATAGTTTGTAGAACCTCCTCTCAGGAAGTTTACAAGATTGCCTTCATCATCAAACAATGCATAATGGGTTTTGGTACTTCCCCCGTCCACTCCTATTACATATCGCTTCATATCGGCACCTCCAGAGGAATATGACTATAAAAGCTGAACATGACTTTTATTTAAAGAATCTCATTCAAGGAATTTCATTTAAAAAACTGTGGCAGGTAATCCTTGTTAACCCGGAGCATTTCATCCAAAACTCCCTTGGCTTTCTGATAATCGCCGACCAACGGGTTAATGAGCAGTGCGTTCAGTGCTTCATGATAGTCCCCGTATATGCCTGCCCGGACGGCATGCTTCTCGTAAGCTTTAAGAGTTCTCATCATGCCCTTTACATGCTGGTTGTCGAAATCTCTTACCGGGATTGGTTTCGCCCCGTTTTTGCCGACAATGCACGGTATTTCCACTACATCATTGTAATCCATGAAGTCCAAAGCTCCCTGGTTCAGTATATCTACCACATGCTCTTCGTTTTTGTCATTATGGATGGCAGATATCAGGGATACGGCAGCTTCTGAGTACATTGCTCCCCCTCTTTTGTCGAGGGCTGCCGGTTTTTCCACCAGTTCAGGCTTCTGGTAAAGAGCCAGGAGCTCTTCTTCAATTTCCTTGCACACTTCTCCTCTCGATTTCTTTTCTTCTTTCAGGTGTTTTAATTGTCTGTCACGGTAATAGTAATATGACAGGTAACCGCTTGGTATTCCCCTGATGCTTTTTAACAGATCTTCATCCAGTTCTATGCTCTTAATGTTTTTCATGCTGACGAAATCCTGTTTCCCCGAAAGCCGTTCCTGAAGTATTTCCTTTCCGTCACAATATATTGCCGTAACCCAGCTTAGGTGGTTCAGCCCCATGTACTGGATTTTTACGTCATTTGAACCTTCAGGTACCAATTCCATGGCTCTTTTTTTCATTCCCAACGGTGCATTGCACAGTCCCATCATTTTTACACCGGTATAATTAAGAAGGGCTTCAGCGATAATTCCGGAGGGGTTTGCAAAGTTTATAAGCCATGCATCCGGGCAGAGTTTTTCCATCCTTTTTACGATATCCATCATCACCGGTATGGTCCTCATGGCTTTCATAAAGCCCCCTACGCCGGTGGTCTCCTGGCCTATGAGGTCATATTTTAAAGGTATTTTTTCATCATTTATCCTGGCTTCCAGCATGCCGACCCTTATCTGGGTGATTACATAATCAGCTCCCGACAGTGCCTCATCAAGGTCATCGGTCAGGATTACCTCTGAGTCTATATTTTTCGCCCTAAGCATTCTCTTGACAAAAGAACCTACAATATTGCGCTTGCGTTCGTTGATATCCATCAGGTAGAAGTGGGAAACAGGAAGTTCGTCCTTTCTCCTGATAAAACCATCGAAAAGCTCCGGAGTATAAGTGCTTCCTGAACCTATAACAGCAATTTTTAAGCCTTTCATAACACTATCTCCTTTGTTTGATGTGATATGAGATCATTGAATGTTTTTCTTCCCTTTACAGTGAAAAACCCTATACTTGAATTTTAGAGTATAGGGCTCAAACTTTCAATAGATTCACAAAACTTCAGTCATTTAGCAGGAATCCATATATATCTGTTCGCCTTTCCTTGGTAAACACTGTGCGTGGTTCGCTTCCTCCCGGGCCGACAGACATCCAGGGACAGTTGATCCTTTCGGAAAGGTCAACTTCAGCCACAACGGCGCCTTCTTCACCTTGCTCCATCTTTCCCAGTATTTTCCCTTCAGGGCTTATAATTCTGCTGGGTACCTGGCCGTCCCCACCCGATACCACTACATACATGCCGTTGAAGTAAGCATGAGCCATTGTGGCAACAGGTGAATAGCCTATTGTGGGAATAAACAGAACCTCGGCGCCTTTAAGCCTTAATATTCTTGCAGGTTCGGAAAATTCCTGATCCATGCAGATCAATATGCCTATTTTCCCGAAATCGGTTTCAAATACGGGGTATTGGTTCCCCGGCGTAATCCCCATTTCCTTTTCGTACAGGGGAAGATGGCTTTTTCGATATTTGCCCAGGATTTCTCCCTTCCTGCCTATCAATACTGCAGTGTTGTAAATTAAGTCCTTTTCCTTTTCAAAAAGGTTCACAATAATATATGCGTTGTGTTGCCTTGCTTTGGCAGCCATTGCATTTGTCAGTTTCCCGGGAATAACTTCACATACCTCTTCCGGGGACAATCCGGTCATCCTGTCATATGCCATTTCGGTAAGCACGATTACATCCGCTTTTTGTTTGGCTGCTTTGTCTATGACGCTTTCCATGGCAGAAAGATTTTCTGCAAGGGTTTTCCTTGGTTTAAACAAGGTTGTGGCAAGCCTTACCTTTCTGGCCGATAGAGCCTCCGTCCTTGTAAACACCGGATTTCTCCATGTTATTTCATATCCCCTGTAACCCCAGAAAGCCAGTTCAATTTCAAGAGAATCAGCTCCAACAGGTGCTTTTATTGTCCTGCAGAAGCTGTTCCAGCCATCATTTCCCTGAGCTTTGCCGTCCGCATAATCCCGGGGCAGCTGAATTCCTTTGCTGTTTAACCATGTAAACAAGGCATGGGCGTTAACCAATTCAAATTCGGTGTTTTCAGTCCTGTATTCAACACTGAAGCTGTATGTTTCCCCACCTGAAATACCTGAAACTT
This sequence comes from Bacillota bacterium, assembly GCA_023622945.1. Lineage (GTDB taxonomy): Bacteria > Bacillota > Clostridia > Acetivibrionales > JAMNYG01 > JAMNYG01. Next base: position 37,357 of record JAMNYG010000160.1, read on the forward strand.
TGCACACCCATTTCCCGAAAAAGTAATCTTTATCACCCGAGGATATTTTAAGAAGGGTATTTCCGTTTTCCTTAAGAACATCAAACCTTGGCGCAATTGCTTCTCTCTGATACCGGCTTTCCCATTTCCCGCTGTCAAAAGCGGGCAACATATTATTCATTCTGCAACCTCCTTATCAAAAGGGGACATTCCCTCCTATTATGTGATTCCCGCGACTTTAAGTGAGTGTCCTTTTAACTCAAAAGTGAGTATCCTCTTGCCTCAAAGAAGACATGCTCTCCTACTAAATGCTCTCGCTACTCAACGGGGATGTCTCCTTATCCCAAAGAGAACATCCCCTCCTGTCAAGTATTCCCAAAATTTAGCAGGAGTGCTTCAATACTTTAAACAGCCTCAGGGACAAAGGCTCTATTTCCATATCTTTTCTGTCCTTATCAAAAAGATCCTGTACTTCATACTTGGTATGCAGGTTGATTGTCGCAGGGTCCAGGCTTGCATTCAGCACACCCAGCAAGCCTTCCCCTGTCTTTTCATCCTCGTAATAGAACGGCCCGACGCTGGGGCAGTCTTCCACCCATACCGGCAGCTCATCATACATGAGCCAGTTGACAATCTTCGCTATCTGGTACGCTCTGCACCTGTAGATCCAGTTACGCGCCATGAAAGGTGACGGAAATACCGCAACGCGCCCTCCCAGCTCATTTTCATACAGAACAGTGCCGCATGCGAAAACAATCACATTTACATTGCTGCAATAAAATCATCGTAAATACAATCATTTCCCCGAAGATATCCTGTCAAGGATTTCCTTCATGTATTCAATAAAGTACGGCAACGCAACATCCGCATCCTCCAGGTTTTGGTTCCAGAGTTTTTCCCACTTGAAAGTAATCCAGCCTTTAAATTCATTACCCCCGAGAGCTTTGATGCAATCCTCAATGGGAACTACTCCCTTACCCGGAAGTATATCCGTATGCCCCGATTCTGTGAAAACGATATCACAAACATACATCTGCCCTGCAATTTCCTTTACGATGGTGAAAACTTCCTTGAAATCCTCCTTTCCGACAACGCAGTGCTCGGGGGAAAATACCAGTCCAAATCTGGGATTGCCCACCATAAGGGCGAGTTCTGCGAATTCTGCTACGGTATAGATTTTGTAATAATTCTGAATATATATGGAAACTCCCGAATCGTCCTTATCAAGCACAGATGAAAATATCTCGGCGGTCCTTTTCATGTAATCATGGCGATTTTTTGCGTTATTGGGATTGCCTGCGCTAAGCCTGACGGATTGGGCACCGAGGTTTGCCCCAATATCCAGGTGGCGAAGTATGGTATCTTTAAATTCCTGCCATTGCCGTGAAGGCGATTCATCGGCCGGCGCCTTGTTGTAACACATCAGTCCAGCAGCTTCAATGCCTTCGGAGTCAAGGATTTTCCTTATCTCACTTATCTCCTTTGCTGAGGATTTCTCGGTGAGCTCACCAAGCCGATCGGACACCCTGAGGTCAATTCCGTCATAGCCGTATTTCCTTGCAAGTTTAATGGATTTCTCCGCTCCCAGACCGGGAGTGGCAAGCGTAGAATAGCTGAGTTTCACTTGATTCTACCCCCCAAAAAGTTTGATACTGTTTTATCTTAATAGATTTTGAACGTTTTTCCCATCAGTACATTTTAATTCTATAATAAATAATCTTTGTAAACAAGCTTATGAATATTTCCGGGCTCCCTTGCCTTTCCCGCGGCTTTACGCTTATCTTCCGCATCATGATTGCATAATCATAATTGCATAAAAAACAGCTTTGTCACTTAATGAAAAATCAGCATCGTCACTTAATGAAAAATTAGCCTTTAAACCAAAAAATAATCAAAACCGTCCACCCTCCCTGACGGTTTTGATTATTCTGGTGCGGATAACAGGACTTGAACCTGCACAGCTGTTAACTACTGGATCCTAAATCCAGCGCGTCTGCCAATTCCGCCATATCCGCATATGATATTAATTTTCGGTCCGATTATATGAGATAAGGGGGTCCATCACAATATTATAATGTTTAATCTGAAATTAATCAAGTTATATTTTTTACCGGTTTGTGTCAAGTAAACGTGGGCAATTTTTTTCTATTCATTTTCACTGTAGTTTAAAACCTAATTTATTCTCTTGTAGCATTCTTAAAAGGTAAAAATGCTGTGCATTTTTCC
>JAMNYG010000041.1 GCA_023622945.1 Bacillota bacterium
TGTTAATGCTACTCTAAAAGTGTACCAGATACCGGTAAAAAAATAGGCCACCTTAATCAAATTTCCTGTATGATTATGTTGAGAGCATCATCGTACAGGAGGAAAGGATATGATTAAGATGGCACAATTAGAGGATATCAGAAAAATGTACTTTATGGAAGGTCTAAGTATCAGAGAAATAAACCGCAGGACAGGAATGCACAGGAATACGATCTCAAAATATATTTCCATGGAAGAACCAAAACCACCAAAATATAAGTTAACAAAAGAACGCAATCATCCGGTATTAGGCCCATACATACCAATGATCAAACAGATAATAGAAGATGATAAAAAAAGGCCTCGCAAACAGCGTCACACAGGGACTAAAATATTTGAGATACTTAAAAAAGAAGGCTTCTCAGGCGGATACAATACTGTAATGGATTACCTGAGAAAGGAATACAGAAAGCAAAGGGAAGCTTTCCTGCCACTGGAGTTCGAATTGGGAGCCTATGCAGAAGTAGACTGGACAGAAGCATATTTTTATCTAAAAGGCAAGGAAACCAAGGCACATTTGTTTGTAATGAAGTTGAGAGGATCAGGCGGATTCTACGTAAGAGCATACCCTTTTGAGAAACAGGAAGCCTTCTTTGATGGGCATATCAAATGCTTTGAGTTTATGAACGGTGTACCATACAAGATAGCATATGATAATTTGAAGACAGCAGTAAAGAGAATACTTGAAGGCAGCAACAGAGAAGAGCAGGAGCAATTTACCGCATTACGTACACATTACCTTTATGAATCTTCATTCTGCCGGCCAGCAAAGGGGAGCGATAAAGGCGGTGTAGAGAATGCGGGCAAAGAGGCTGTACGAAGGTTCTTCGTTCCCTACCCTGAGGTTGATTCCTTTGAGGAGTTGAATGAATATCTGCACAACGAATGCATAAAGCTTTTGGAAAGTAATCCGAAATGGGAGGCGGAAAGGGCTGCTTTGAGGCCATTACCGGCAGTAAGGTTTGATGGTGCAAGGTATAAAGAGGCAAAGGTAAACCGCTATTCCATGGTACAGTTTGAAACGAACCGATATTCTGTTCCCACGATATATGTGGGAGAGAAAGTCACTGTTAAAGCTACAGCAGATGAAGTAAAAATACTATGCAAAGGAACAATGATAGCAAGCCATCCAAGGATATACGGACGATACCAGGAGCAGATAAAGCTTGATCACTATCTGGAACTACTGCTGCAAAAATCACGCGCTCTGGACAACACAAAAGTATATAAACCTCAGATGCTGGCGCCCGTTTATGAGCAGTATCGTCGGAGCTTAAATGCCAGAAGTACGAGAGGTAACAGAGAATTTGTAAAGATACTTCTGTTGCACAGGGATTATCCTCCGGCACTGGTGACGGAAGCCGTTGAAATAGCTATGGCATACAACGTATACAGCTATGACGGTGTATTGAACATATTGGGACAGCTGCTGGTCTCAGGCAGTCCTAAGATGGCTCCTGTCAGCAAAGACAAGCTTCAGGGCATCCCCGAGGTTGTTGTAATACCTCCTGATCTTAGCAAATACAGCGTTCTAATGTCAGGAGGTGAACATTAATGCCGGTCAATAAAATGCTTATCGAAACTTACTTGAAGAAACTAAAAATGCCTCAGGTGGCAAAAACCTATGAATCCCTGGCAAGAGAAGCTGCAGACAACAATCTGGATTATGAAGAATACCTGCTGTGCGTACTGGAACAGGAAGTACATCAGCGGGAGAATAACCGGATCCAGAGAGGGATACGGCAAGCGGGCTTTCCTGTGATCAAAACGATTGAAAGCTTTGACTTCCTTGCCATACCATCTCTGAACAAACCGCGGGTATTGAAACTCATGCAGGGAGAATATATCCGAAGAAGAGAAAATGTCATTTTGATAGGTAACTCCGGAGTAGGGAAAACCCATATTGCTACTGCGCTCGGTTACGAGGCTTGTCGGCAGGGTATGAAGGTTAAATTCTATACGGCAGCTGGTTTGATAAATGAATTACTTGCGGCACAGCAGGAATATCGTCTTAATAAGCTTGAAAAGCAATGGCTGGCGCC
>JAMNYG010000034.1 GCA_023622945.1 Bacillota bacterium
CGTACATAACGGGCTATCCGCCAACAAATCTTAAAAATACATACCCGCTGTCACGGAACATGAAACATCATTTTTCCTTCATTGGTAAAACTCTCATTAATTACAAACGGATTTGTGTATATAAATATTATTGTCATAGCTTTATACATTATAGTATAATTACTATACTTAAAACCTTAAAAGGAATGAAAACGAGAAATAAGGCATACAACAAGACAGAGTGTTTACTTACAGGGAGTTAAACATATGAGAATCGGAAAATACGTATACGTAAAAGATAACAGAGTCAAAAGGTTAAAATTTCTTGCCGCCGCATTCATCTCTCTTATTATATTCGGTGGTTTGCTTATATTTAATTCATTGACATCCGACAATCCCTCTCAAACAGGCCAGAACAACCAGACAACCGTTCTTCCGGGGGAAAATGATTCTCGGGCTGTTCCTGTTGATAAGTCGATGCGGGACATGGCGGAATTGATCCCGGGACAAGCGGCAATGGCCTGGTGGAAAAAGATGTTAATCTTGATATAGCTCTCAAACTGAATGAGGCACTTAAGAAAGCAGGCATAGAGACTTACATGACACGCACCACTGACGAGTATAACGACCTCAAAGAGGTTATACAAACAATAAACCGGATGAATCCGGATATCGTTGTCAGCATTCACTGTGACTGGTTTGAAGACAGCTCCACCAACGGCACTACAACGCTTTATTACAGCACAAAGACCAAAAAACAGGGCAACATGACCGACATGGAATTTGCCCAGATCATCCACGGTGAGCTTATGAAAGCCATAGGTTCAAACGACAGGGGTATTATACAAAGAACCAATCTGGGACTGCTCAAGCAGACCAAAATGCCTTCAGTAATAATAGAGATGGGGTTTTTATCCAGCCCTAAGGACGCAGCCCTCCTGTCCTCGGATGAGTTCAGGCAGAAGGCGGCAGAAGGAATTGCAGAAGGAGTAAAAAAAGCCCTTGCAAAACTGAAAGTTAATAAAGGCCAGTATTGATCAAGTTAATGAAGGCCAGTACTGATCCTGCAGACTGGTCTTTTACGTAAAGTTTTTGATTTTTCCTGGTTTTATTCTGAACAATCCTTGTTTTATTCTGTACAATCATCCATGGGGCTTATTTTGAATAACCATTCAGGGAACTCAAATAATTTGTAAGCACATCCAGGATTTCATCTTTTGAGGTAAGCCTGAACACCTTTTCCCTGACCTGGGCGGAATTGGGCATTCCCTTGATATACCAGGCTATATGTTTCCGCATCTCGCAAACGCCCGTGCGTTCGCCTTTAAGTTCAACCAGCATGTTCATATGCCTTATTATCGTGTTTATCCTTTCCTCTGCAGATGGACCGGGTTTCAGTTCTCCTTTTTCAAGCCAGCTGAGGATGTTTCCGAAAATCCAGGGGTTGCCCTGGGCTCCCCTACCAACCATAACAGCGTCGCAGCCAGTCTGTTCAAGCATCATGGCTGCGTCCCCGGGTGTAAAAATGTCCCCGTTGCCTATTACAGGTATGCTTACGGCTTCCTTTACTCTTTTTATTATACTCCAGTCAGCCTTCCCGCTGTAAAACTGTTCCCTGGTCCTTCCATGGACAGCGATTGCGCTGGCACCGTTGTCCTCGGCTATTTTTGCCATTTCCACGGCATTTACCCTGCTCTCGTCCCAGCCTTTTCTGATTTTGACGGTAACAGGCTTTTCAGAAGCATCCACTACCGCCTTTACTATTCTGCCCGCCAGCTTTGGATCAAGCATCAGGGCGCACCCTTCGCCGTTCCGCGTTATTTTGGGAGTAGGACATCCCATGTTAATATCTATAATATCTGCATTGTAATCATTAAGCTTATATACAACGCTTGCCATGATATCCGGATCAGAACCGAAAATCTGAACGCTTGCAGGTCTTTCCCTTTCATCCACTTCGGTAAGTTTTATGCTCTTTTCGTCTTTATAATACAAACCCTTGGCGCTTACCATCTCGGTATAAACCAGGCCACAGCCCTGTTCTTTGCAAAGAATCCGAAAGGGTATATCGGTAACACCCGCCATGGGCGCCAGGAAAACATTATTCTCGGTTACTACATTCCTGATTTTCATCGCATCCTCCGGGTACATCTCCATATCACATAATCAAGTCTCCGTATCATATAAACAAGCGGCCTCAACTCTGGAAGCCGCTTTTTGTGGCGTCCCGGACAGGAATCGAACCCGTATCAGTGGATCCGGAATCCACTACCTTATCCATTAGGCCACCGGGACACATTTATTGCTCTCACAATGCATGCTGATAAAACACTATTGTGATAATGCATGCTTATAAAAATTATATCGGATGCAGCCATTCTGCATTCATATATAATTATACTCCAAAAAGCACTCTTTTACAAGTGTACGGAAAACACTTCCCGAAATGCAGTAATCGGAATACCTCTTTTTTTGCAAAGGAAAATAATATTTTCGGGCTCAGCGGAAAAAAGCAATTATACACTGCCGGTATATAAAATCAAGTGCGCTTCCCAAAAGCTCCATCCATAAAATTGCGGCCGGTATGGTAAGCAACTTGTATACATGTTGAAGCCGGTATATGGTATTGGCTCCTCTTATAATGGTGGAAAAGAACCATAACAGGCTGATCATCCCGAGAACAAAAACCAATAATCCTGCAAAATCTTCCCTTCCCACTGCCCCCGGATTATTGCCTATATACAGGCTAAGGGCGTCTATGGGCGTTACCAGCATGTTGGCCAGTATGTAAACCTTCATCAGTTTTCTTGAATGGCTTTTGGGATCCCGGATCTTTTCATGGCGCCTGAAAAAACAGAACAGATCGGACAGCGGGATGCAGTAAAACAGCACATCAGCAGCTCCCAGCAGTATAACGGCAAAAGCTGCCACAATGATATTTTGCAGGAGTTCCTCAGATGATTTCCCCTTAAAATACATGTCAAAATGCTTAAAGGAAAAAAGATTAAGCCACAAATCCCTTATGCCCACCAGAAGAATGCCTATAAAAATGACCTGCCTTTTATCGGTGAAACCCTTAAACAAATCCTCATGCAAAAAAAGCAGTTTCTTAAGCCTGTTCATCAACATCCATCTTCTCCTTGGTAAAATTGTATTCTCAGTATATTCTTCACAATGTATTCTGATGTGCACCCATACTCTTATATAATATAATCTGGCAGATACAAAATCAACATAGGTAATATTTGTGAGTTAAAAAAGCGCCCGCAGCTTTGCAAAGCGCGGACGCACAAAATCAATTCATGTCCTTTTGGGAGACTGATCATTTTCTTTGAGTGATTTTGGATGCAATAATACCGGGTTTGGTCGTAATAAATACTAAATAATTTTGGATGCAATAAATATCAGGAGAAGTATGCTGGCTATTAAGGCAGCATTTATTATTATTTCGGTCATGAGCCTGCTTTTCAGGAAACCCAGCCTTTTGCCCTTTCCTTTTTTTGAGCTTATTTTCAGCTCGTTCTCTTTCATAAAATCCTCTATGATAATTCGCGCTTCCTTTACGATATAATCGGGATCATCCTTTATAGACCTTATCGGATGAGTTTTTTTCCCGCTGCATGTTTCCGCCCCGGATTCGTTCCTTAATATCAGTATTGCTTCTTCTATGATATTTGATTTAATATCTTTCAGCACAACTATCCTCTTGGTAATTCCTTCTGGCATAAAGACAAAGACCCTCCGGAATTATTATTCAAGGGTAGTTTGTGACATAAATCCAATAATTATACATTTTCCCATTATGAACGAACCCTTTTCCACACTTTGGCCACAACTACGGTCATGTCATCCTCAGGTTTTCCTCCGCATCTGTCATAAGCCCTAGCCATTATGAGATCTGCAAATTCCTGCGGATTAATGCTGTCGATGCTTTCTATTACATTCTTCAGCCTCTGGTTCTCATCTTCACATTTGTCAAAAAGGTCCCTTACCCCGTCTGTTACCATTATTATAAAGTCTCCGCTGCTGACCTTCCTGTGTACAAGTTCAGTTTCAATACTGCTCATAATGCCTGCCGGAAGAGACACCGTCTTTACGGTTTCCACCCTGTCCTCTTTTTTAATGTATGTAGGAGCAGCACCAATTTTTACAAATTCCACCTCTCCGCTGTACAGATCTATTATTGACAGATCAATGGTGGTAAATGAATCATCGCTTGATTTCAGCACCAGAACAGAATTAATGAGCTTTATTGTGGTATCCTTGTCAAATCCGGATTCAAGAAACTGTTCCAGGAGGCTTATTGCGGCCCTGCTGTCCACCGATGCCTTATGGCCTGAGCCCATGCCATCGCTCACCGCCACTATGTACTTCCCATGGCCCGTGTTCATAAACGTATGGTTATCCCCTGATACGGTGCTGTTATATTTCGGTATGGTGGCAACACCGGTGGTAACCCTGTACACTTCCTCTTCAACCAGCTTTAGTACGCACATGCCGCTCTTGTCATTTTTCAGGCACTCGTTTACTTCTTTGCTCATTTTTCTGCCTATAACCTCGGAAGCCAGTTTTTCTGCTACGCTTATACATTTCCTCTGGCCTCCGCACCCTTTGTGAAAAATCCTTACCTCATATTTCCCGAATTTGTTTTCGAATACCATTACTTCACTTGCATGAATTCCGGCCTTTTTCAGCATTATCTGAAGCCTGTCCTCAATGTCAGATTTAAAGTTTACGTCGGTATCTATTTCGGCGGCAAGATTTGCAACCACCTTTGACAATCCGTCCAGCTGCTGGGAAACCAATTCCCTGCTCTCCATGATTTTGTTCTTCCAGACGATATCCATTCTGAAAAGCTCGTAAATATTGTTGACTTCCCTGACAAAATCGTTTATCCTTTCACACCTTTCAAGAAAATACTCAGGGATATCTCCCTCTTCAATTCGTCCTTTACTGTCCAGCCTTTCCACTATTTTAAACATTACCTGGTAGGTGTTATAGAAATTCCTGTCCCAGCAGTGAAGGCACATGCTGCAATCTCTGCATACATTGTCTGCCACCCTGTCAAAAAGTACCGATATATCCTGTTTATTGGCCACAACCCTTGTCTGGGAAATTTCACTGAAGGTTTTGGACAGCTCCTTGAATGTCCTTGCAAACTTATTTAACTTATCAACGGTAATTTCCCGTATCCTTAGCCCATAATCCCTGCCTCCGGGAACAGTGCCTTCGCCGTTTCTCAGGCTGCCAACCAAAATATCCATCAGTTTTTGAGGAATGATTATAAAGATGATTATGGCCGCAGCTATTTCCTTCAGATATACCACTGCTTCTACAGAACCGCTTAAATATAAAGTGAGCACCACATTGCCCAGTACAAATCCCAGGCTCGATCCCGGCTTGCCCAGAGCCCTGAAAATGCCTGCCAGGAGTCCGCAAAAAGCATATGAGCCTATAACTATAGGCGCAGCCTGGGATGATATGCTTACCATGAGCCCTATGGTAACTCCGGTTGCCGCTCCGACTCCCGGCCCGCACTTAAAACTGAAGAGCAGTATTGCCAGAATGCTTATCACGTTTCTTAAAGAAACTCCCGCCACGCTTATGCTGGAAAGTCCTGAAAGAGCAAGTGCAGCCACCACTGCAACACTTATACTCTCTTCAGAAGACAGTGGCTGTTTCCTTCGGGTCTCGTCCAAAAGAAGAGCCGCATTTCTGAAAATGAAAACCAGAAGAAATGCTATAAGACTGTCCAGTACAGCCTTTAGCACATCATAAAGCAGAAATCCATTCAGATAAGCAAGAATAAAACTTGGTATCAGCACACTTGCAAGTGCTGTCACACTGTATTTCAGAACCGTTTTTGATCCGGATTTGTTAAAAGAGGAGGAAATTACCGAAAAAATCAGCATTGCCGCTGCAGCAGCGTAAATTTGTTCACCTGCCCGGTTGGTAGCCATCCCTCCCAATATGAAAACAGCCGTCAGAAATCTGCTTATGCCAAGCCCTGTCGCAGCTGCAAAGGCTGAAACTCCAACGGGCAAAAATCCTCCCACGTAAGAAGCTCTGCCCAGCATAAATGCCATGGTAAGAGCAATGATATTTTCCCTGGAAAGCAAGTTCAGCAATAATATGCTTCTTTTTTCCTTACCGTAAGTCCTTGCCATTTCTCCTATTCTTTGATGCGGGAAAATCTCAACCTTCATCTTATGTACCCCCCATTTGTTTTGTCATACAGTGTCTTGTAAATCATTTGACTGCATATGATTTTTGCTCAGCCTGTCCGGTTACCTGTATGGCCGGTTAAATTCTGACCGGTTACCGATATGTCCGATTATAAATAATGCCCAAAGAATTGTGTGTCGTTTTAGGTTGTACTCAAAAAAGAACATTTTGACATCAATCTTCAAAACATACCCGGGATTTACATTAGCATTGGTTACTCCAACGGGGGAATAAGTTGGGTTAAAGTTGACCTGCCGCAGAAAACATGTAATATGATGAAGGTTTTGGTAGATAGAAAATCAGTCACCGACATAATAAAAACCTTCTGATCATGCCTTTTCCAGGACATGGTCAGAAGGTTGTTAATTCCGCATCTGGCTTTGTGATCACTTTTAACCACCAGCCAGGCGCCTTGTACAGATTGGTGGGCGCTACAGGGCTCGAACCTATGACCCCCTGCTTGTAAGGCAGGTGCTCTCCCAGCTGAGCTAAGCGCCCGTTTCAGCATTTATTTAGGCAAGGAGCGTAGCCTCGTTCACTCCTTGCCTAAATTCTTCAATTGGTGACCCATAGGGGACTCGAACCCCTGTTGCCGCCGTGAAAGGGCGGTGTCTTAACCGCTTGACCAATGGGCCGAATGGTAGCGGCGGTCGGATTTGAACCAACGACACTGCGGGTATGAACCGCATGCTCTGGCCAACTGAGCTACGCCGCCATATAGAATGCATCCCATCCAATCTGCAAGGAATCACGTGCCTTATTATTGTAGCAGAAATATGGCGAAAAAGTCAATAGGAAAGTTTTTAATTTTAAGCGGAATGGGGACACTTCTCTTCAACGCAGCATCGCTTCCAAGTTTGAGAAATGTCCCCATACCTTATTCTCATCCCATAACTACTTCAACTATATGCTCAGCTCCGTCATCTACAAGCTTTATCCTGTTGCTTTCCAGGGGGCGTCCGTCCATTGTGATGCTTCTTATTCCCCTGTTGACTCCCCTGGGATTCAATACGACAATGCGGTAAACCGATGATCCGTGTCTGTAATCCACTTTATACCGGTTCCAGTTTTTCGGTATGCAGGGATCAACCACAATATCGCCTTCATCCTTCCTGATCCCCAGAATATATTCTATACCCACTCTGTACATCCAGCCTGCTGCGCCGGTATACCATGTCCATCCGCCTCTTCCCACATGGGGATGTACCGCATAGACATCAGCGGCCATGACATAAGGCTCAACCTTGTACCTTGCACATTCAATGGATGTGCGGGAATGGTTTACGGGATTAATCAGATGAAACAGTTCCATGGCCTTATCTCCCATCCCCAGCCGTGCAAAAGCAAGTATGACCCATACTGCTGCGTGGGTATACTGTCCTCCGTTTTCCCTTACCCCGGGCAAGTAACTCTTTATATATCCCGGACGCAGGGATCCTTCATCAAAGGGAGGCGCCAAAAGTTTAATTATACCTTCTTCTTTATCAACCAGGTAATTTTCCACCGCGTTCATTGCCTCTTCTACACGTGCTGGCTTTCCGGCACCTGATATGGCAGACCAGGACTGGGAAAGGGAATCTATCCTGCATTCATCATTCTGCACCGAGCCGAGAGGAGTTCCGTCGTCAAAATATGCTCTCCTGTACCAGCTCCCATCCCATGCGTTCTTCTCTATGGAATTGATAATCTCCTCCATGATATTCCGATATCTTTCAGCCCTTTCGTTATCATTTCTTTCAAGGCATATGGGTATGAAGCTGTGCAGGACGCAGTACAGGAACCATCCCATCCATACACTCTCTCCCTTGCCTTTGTTGCCTACAGTATTCATTCCGTCGTTCCAGTCACCCGAACCCATGAGGGGAAGACCGTGGTCTCCGAACTTCAAAGCCTTGTCTATAGCCCTTATACAGTGCTCATATATTGTTGATTTTTCAGGAGAAAACCTTGGGATTTCATACCTTTCATCTTCCTCATCGGAAAGGGGCCGGCTCTCAAGATAAGGAGCTTCATCATCCAGTATGCTTTTGTCACCCGTTCTTCTGACGTAATCCGCCGTGACATATGCAAGCCATACCAGGTCGTCGGAGTATCTGGTCCGTATCCCTTTTTCCAGGCCGGGATGCCACCAGTGCTGAACATCTCCCTCTTTAAACTGGTGGGACGCATGAAGGATTATCTGTTTTCTGGTGATATCCGGCAGGATATGGGTAACTGCCATAACATCCTGCAGCTGATCCCTGAAACCATATGCGCCTCCCGACTGATAAAAGGCAGACCTTGCCCAGAGCCTACAGGAGATGACCTGGTACAGGAGCCATCCGTTAAGCATTACGTCCATTGACGGATCAGGGGTTGAAACCTGAACGGCATTGAGCACATCTTTCCAGGATTTCTTTACTTTCTCCAGTTCGGATACCGCATTGGATACATTGCGATACTTGCTTGTCAAATCTGCAACTTCTTCACGGGTTCTGCATTGACCCAAAAGGAATACAATATCCTTGCTCTCTCCCGCTCCCAGTTTTATTTTCACCCTTATGGCCGCGCAAGGGTCAAATCCTGCTCCTGTTCTTCCTGACAGTTCTTTCCTCCTCATTGCCTCCGGGTTGGACAATGATCCGTTTATCCCCAGAAATTCACTCCTGTCTCCCGTATAAGAGGCTTTCTCCTCCGATGAGCCGATAAAGCATATCCTTCCGGGAAAATCGGTGTTGAACGGATTGGTAACAGTAAGTACGCCTTGATCCTCCCAATAATCGGAGATTATATACGGAGCACTTTTATATTCGTTTACTCCGAGTACCGGTCTTATATAGTATGTTATGGTTAATGCCTTCTCTTCCTGAGATATGTTTTTCAAAGTCACCAGCTGCAATTTTACCGGATCTTCCAGAGATGCAAAAACCGTCAGGCTCTGATCCAGTCCTTGGCCTGAATGCTGAAATACCGAATACCCGAAGCCGTGTCTCACAACAAAACCCTTTCCTTTTCTGACAGGTCCGGGAGTTATGGACCAGAAGGACCCGTTTTTTTCGTCACGCAGGTACAATACTTCTCCGGGAGGATCCGACACCGGATCGTTTGACCAAGGAGTAAGCTTGTTTTCACGGCTGTTTTCAGCCCACGTGTAACCTGACCCCGTCTCGGATATCTGAAAACCGAACCGGGGATTTGAAATTACGTTTATCCAGGGGGTAGGAGTCTGCAAATCTTCCCGAAGCAGGATTACATATTCGCTTCCATCGGCACTGAAGCCTCCGATTCCGTTGAAATATTTAAGGTCTCTGACGGCATTCTGAACCAGTGCCGCAGATGAGAAATCCTTGTTCTCCTGGTCGGTACCGCAGCCCTGACCTTCCTGATTCCGTCGGTCGTTTACATCAGTTTCTTCTTCATCCGCTTTATCCGTATACTCCAACGGGGGCAACGGCAGCTCATCCCTTACCGATTCAATCTGCCTAAGTACCGGTCCTTCACAGTCATTCAGCACAACCCGCGCAGCGGTATAGAGCAGTATCTTTTCCTCCTCCGATATGATTCCGGCGTTCCTTACAAAGATTCCTCCGCTTCTGTCGACCATGTCACGGGCATGGCTTCCTGCAACCGCATCCCTGATCATGTCCATCAGGGGCTGTGTATAGCTTTTTTCGTCTTCTACAAGCATTACAAGGTCTACTCTTAAGCCCTTCATTCGCCAAAATTCATGGGCCTTGAGGATCCATCTCACAAAATCCTCTTCCCTTGCAGTAATAACAGCCAGCACTATGGGCAAATCTCCCGATATCCCCATAGGCCAAAGCCCCGGCTGTCCCATCCTGTTTTTTACAATGATATCCGACCGGTTTCTTCTTGAGGGACTTGGGAAGATTATGTGGGGAAGCATATGCAGGTATTGCTCCACGTCGCTTGCCTTAAATCCCAGGTACCTGGTTTCTATCTGGCTGCGAGTCCATGCCAGTTCAAAAGCCCGTTCAATAGCCTTTGAATCCCGATATTTTGCTGCAATTTCAAGTGCATTGGCACGGGTATTGGCCACGGCAACCACAAACGTTACCCGGGCAGTCTGACCCGGCAGGATCCTAACTCTTCTTCTTAAACTCATTATGGGATCAAGCACCGATCCTGCGGTATT
>JAMNYG010000012.1 GCA_023622945.1 Bacillota bacterium
GAATCCATCGCAAAAATGTTGCATTTCACTCCGAATTACATTGGCACTGTCTTTAAACTGGTCAAAAAGATCAGCATAAACCGTTATCTGACAAATGTCAGGATTGAAAAAGCGGAAGAACTCCTGAAGGACAATAAATACACCATCAATGATATTGCAATAATGTGTGGCTATAATGATATTTCTTATTTTCATACCATCTTCAAAAAAGAAAAAGGAATCACACCTAGTGAATACCGCCGCAGGTATGCAAACGGGTGAATAACCATGAAATGGCTCTACAATATGCGTTTTAGAACACAGCTCAATATTTGTTTTTTATTGATTATCCTGTTTGTCACCATTAGTATTCTGCAAATGCTTAATATTATTTTAAAAGGCAGCTATCGGGACAAGGAAAATATGGTCCTGGAATCACAGGCAAAACAAATCGCAATGAATATAGATAACCGTCTCGATTATTATCAGCTTTATCTGAATCTTTTGCTGAAGGATAAGTCGCTTATAGAGGCGATGGAGCGGGAGAGCTATGATGTAGTATGTGACCGTCTGAAAGATGTAACTGAAGAGTTTCTTCATCTTAACGCAGGAAAAATCAGCGGCATTAATATATATCGCAGCGGAGTGCATAATATGGTAAACGGCCTGGGCGATATAAACCAGGTACTTAAGAAGCTAAAAGAGAAAAACCATATTACAAGGAATAATGCATTTTATACCGGGACCTACTTAAACGAACGAAATGAAAAGGTTTTCTCCCTGTTTCAGAAAGTTTACCAGACCAATCCTGACAGGCAATACTATGTTGAGCTTTGCATCTATGAAACGGAACTGCTTGGATTTTTTAACAAAGATACAAGCGGTAACCTCATAGTAGTACGGAACAACGGTTATGTTATGTCCACTTCCAACCGCGAAAAATTCACTAACTTGCTGCATCAAAGCAAAAGAGAAAAGAGAATTGGGACGGAATATACGTTATTGGAAGATAACAGTACTCCGATTACGGTTATGGCACCAAGCAAAACAGGATGGGAAATTATAATAAAAACCGATCCTCATTATCTGGAACGTGGTTTTCAAAAAATGTTCAAACAGCTTATCCCGATTATTATTCTCATACTGATATTTGCATTTGCCCTGTCAAGACTTATTTCCATACAGCTAAGCCATCGGATAAGCATCCTTCAGGGAAAAATCGCCTATATAAGCAGGTGGGATCTGGATAAAGATCTGCGTATTACAGGAAAGGATGAGATCAAGGATCTTGCCGATGAATTGGATAAGACAAGGTTGAAGATACTGGATTTGATTGAGCAGAACTACAAGGCCAACAAACTTAAACGTGATGCCGAAATGTCCGCATTACGCGCTCAAATAAATTCGCATTTTTTATTCAATTCTTTATCTTCGATTAAATGGCTTGCACGCCGTGATGATAAGCAAACATTGTCCGAGGCTGTGGATCAGCTGGTTTACTTTTTGAGGTACTCACTTTCCCTTAAGGAGGACCAGGTGCTGCTTGCCGAAGAGCTGCAGCAGCTGGAGGCATATGTTTACCTTGAAAAACTATGCTACGGAGAAGCGCTCAATGTCAACATAGATGTGGATGAAGAGTTACTGTCCTGCAAGACCGTCAAACTGATTCTTCAGCCATTGGTGGAAAATGCCATATTTCATGGGCGAAGAGAGGACGGCGCACCTTTGAACATTACTATTTATTCCTATTATGATGAGGAGGATTACTACCTGGTAGTTGAGGATGATGGAAACGGAATCCCGGAGGAAAGGATCAAAAAGATAATGGAAGGTAATTTGGAAACTGCCCAGGGTGGTTACGGACTGAAAAATGTAATTAACCGGATAAGAATGTGTTCAGGTGGGCAAAGTGAATTGAAAATTGAAAGTAAACCGAATTGTTATACAAAAATTATTATCAGGCAAAAAAGATTTAGCTGATTGTTGATTTCTGTAATTGAATTTCTAAATTTTATATGTAATCAATATCAGAAATCATACCTGTTGTTTAAATCATTTTAAAAATCTATTCCGAAAATCAATAAAATCATCCCTTCCTTGTATTTCCATTTATTTTTTTTCAAAAAGTTTTTTTAATTATTTTTCTTGCGGCCTGAATTACAATAAGAGTAGTTCGAGAATGCAGCAAAAAAAGGAGAAGTATTTGTGAGGGCAATACCATCCTTTGAAATCGGTGAGTTAAGGCGGCAATTAAAATACTTTTCAAACAATAAGTATTTATATCTTTTATTACTGCCGTGTGTTATATACTATATAATATTTAACTATATGCCGATGTATGGCCTGATAATCGCGTTCAAAGATTTTAGATTTTCAAAGGGCATCCTCGGGAGTCCGTGGTGTGGACTGGAGAATTTTAAATATCTTTTTGGTTTAAAAGACTTTTACCGGGTTTTTGGAAATTCACTTACACTAAGCCTTCTAAGATTGGTATTCTTTTTCCCGGTCCCAATAATACTTGCACTTATGCTCAATGAGATCCCTTTTTTGCGATATAAACGATTATTGCAGACTGTAATTTACCTTCCGTACTTCATTTCATGGGTAGTTATCGGCGGTATTCTTGTAAATTTGCTCTCTCCTTCCTGGGGAATAATCAACAGTTTAATAAAGGCATTGGGAGGGGAACCTGTTTTCTTTCTGGGCAGTGATAAATATTTTCGGGTGATTGCCCTTATCTCATATATATGGAAACAGGCCGGCTGGGACACTATTATTTATCTGGCGGCAATTACATCAATAAACCCGGAGCTTTATGAAGCAGCAACAATTGACGGAGCGTCAAGGACTCAGCGTATCTGGCATATTACACTGGCAGGGATTAAACCTACAATAATCATTCTTCTGCTTCTTTCCATCGGCAATATTATGAATAATGGGTTTGAACAGATATACATACTTCAGAACAGCAGCAACCTTCAGGTATCCGAGGTCTTTGAAACTTACACCTACAAATTGGGTATGGTAAACGGACGTTTATCTTTTGCAACTACCGTTGGATTGTTTAGTTCCGTTGTGGGCTTCATTCTGCTTATGATTGCCAACTGGATTGCAAAACTTATGGGCGAAGAAGGCATATTTTAGCCTGATCACAGTAAAGGGGGTGTTAACGCATGCGAGTTAAAAATGCCTTGGTGAGAGGACCCGGTGACAGCTTTGTTGAAGTGTTCAGCACCCTGACTGTATCTGTTTTCGCACTCTGCTGCCTGCTGCCGTTTGCTTATGTGTTTTTTGTTTCTTTTATGCCGTACACCGAATATCTGGAAAACCCTTTAAAGGTTATACCTTCTAAATTTGATCTGACGGCTTACAGGCAGATGCTTGGATATAAATTGATACAGAGCGGATATCAGGTATCTGTGTTTACTACAGTTGTTGGAACAATACTAAGTGTATTCTTACTGGTGATTTCAGGTTATCCGCTATCAAAAACCAACTTGAAAGGTCATCGCTTCTTTATATATATGGTGCTGTTTACGATGTTTTTTAATGGCGGTATGATCCCAAATTATATACTCATACGAAATTTAGGACTGCAAAACACTGTCTGGGCACTTATAATTCCTGGCTGTATAAATTCATTCAACCTGATTTTGATGAAGAATTATATAAAATCCACTGTACCTGAAACTTTAGAGGAAGCAGCAAAAATTGACGGAGCCAATGACATTCGTATCCTGTTTTCGATTGTAACACCATTGTTAAAGCCTGCAATTGCAACTATGACAGTCTTTTGCTCGGTAGGTTACTGGAACAACTATTTTTCAGCCATGCTATATTTACAAGACCGAAAGCTGTGGCCGTTAACGTTGGTTTTGCGTGAATTGGTGGTTGAAAATACTTCTGCTGTTTCACCGGTGACACAAATGCTGACTTCTACACACCGATCGCATCCTTTTACTTTAAAGATGGCAGCGATTATAGTTACTATCACGCCTATCCTGATTGTATACCCATTTATGCAAAGATATTTTGTTAAAGGAATTTCACTGGGATCTGTGAAGGAATGAAACTGCAACAAACCATACATTACTGTATGGAAAAAATAAAAAACAGGACTGTATGGAAAAATTAAAAAAACAGGAGGGGGAAAAATGTTTAAAAAAGCAATCAGTATTTTACTATGTATTATGGTTATGGTGACGGCCCTCATAGGGTGTTCGTCCGGTAAGAATACGAAAGAGCAGGCTAACTCAGTTGAAGAAACAACAACAACTACAACTGAGAATACCGGTACAGAAGAAAAGAAAGAAGTTATCGAAGTCACAACAATACTCCAGGTGAATCCGGAAATTGTCCTGGAGGACAACCCTGTATTGAAGAAAATTGAAGAGGATACGGGTGTCCGCTTAATTGTCGAAGCACCGCCTCTGAATGATTTTGGCGACAGAGTTAAGGTTCTGGTTTCAACAGGAGACATGCCGGATTTCTTCATATATGGTGCTGACGTTGCCGCAAAACAGTGGGCACAGGAAGGATTGCTGGCAGATGTGACAGATAAAATCAAGGATTATCCGAACCTGGTAAGTAACATTTCAAAGGAACAATACGGTGATACCATGCTTCTTGAAGACGGCAGAATTTACGGTATCCCGCGTCCCAACTCATATGACAAGTGGGGATTCCTGATCAACAAGAAGTGGCTTGATAAAGTCGGTAAAGATGTTCCTAAAACTGTAGATGAATTTATTGATGTATGTCGCGCGTTTACATTCGAAGACCCGGACGGAAACAATCAGGATGATACTTACGGAGTAAGCTTTGGAGCACAACAGAACAGCATGGATTCCGGTATCTGGCATTTGTATAATGATTTTCTCTCCACAGCATATGGTATCTCTTCATGGCATCCTGGCATGCCTGACGTGGATGGCAGCTTTAAGCTGAGAGCGCTTAAGTCAAAGTACTATGACTATCTTACCCTTCTGAAGCAATTATATAGTGAAGGCATTATTGACCGCGAATTTATAACACATAAGAGTTCTGAAAATATTGAGAAGTTCGCACAAAACAGAGTAGGGATAGTAGGAGCATCAGAGAAGAATTATACTACACAGATAATTGAGAAATACAGCCTTAATCCGGATGACTATGTATATGCTCCTCCGCTTACACTTGATGAAAATTCGAAACCTGTTTATGTTTTGCCTCCTTCAAACTGGATGGCCTTCTTCATAAATGCAAAGTCCGATAAAATTGATGCAGTATTAAAAGTTCTTGACTGGGGTAATTCCGAGGAAGGTTTCGTAACAATGCAATTGGGTATTGCCGGAGTGCACTACAACAAATATGACATAGAAACAAGAACCGTTGAACGTACAAAAGAACAGGCTGAAGCAGTTGCCAAAGTCACCAGCAACATGATGGCATTTGCAAATGCTTATAAAGGTAAGGAAGCGCTGATGGGCGGTTCTACGCCTGAAACTATTGCAAAATGGCAGAAGGAATCCGCTGCAGCTGACGCTGTAACGCGGAAGATCTATACTCCATTTGTAAAAATGATTGACAAGATTGCAGTTGAATTTCCGGATGAAACCCAGACCCTCAATAGTCTTGAAGTACGCTATGTAACCGGCGAAGTTCAGTTGGATGAACTCAAGAAGTTTATTGAAGAAACATGGAAAGTGAAAACCGCAGCAATCGCCAAAGAATTTGCTGATTTCATGGCAAAAAATCCTGTACGTATTGAAGACTGATCAACTGAATGTATCGAACAGGAATAAGTTCAGCTTATTCCTGTTCGATTACCATGACTTAGCTGGCAAGTGATTACTATGCAATATCTGTTTTATTTGTAGGTTAATAAAAATGGCTGATGGGATTGGGAGGATTTTACGATGAGCAAACCTTTTAAAATTGGTATAGTAGTTGATGTAGTGCCACTTGACAAGGTTGCCAAGGGTTATGAATATTTCGAGGTTCCGGCAAGTATCCACTGTGACCCGCTGCTTTGTGATGCGGACTGGGAGAAACAAAAAGCATTGTATAAGGCAGACGGACGTCCATGCATGACTTCCAGCCACCTGTTGGGACCCGGCACCACTTGGTATGGAGCCAGCGGAGAGAAATATGACCGTGAACTGATTCAGTTTTCTCTGGAACGTGAATTCAAACGATTGAGTGAACTGGGAGTGAAATATGTAGGCTGCTGGGGCGGGCATTTCAGATGCCAGGAAGGTTTCTCACGCTCAAAGGCAATAGATCAGGCAATCAGTTCAATTAATCTTATGGCTGACTATGCTGAGAAATATGGCATGGAAATTGCTTTGGAGCCTCAGGGTGAAAAGGATACCCTTTTCCCTCGTTATTTGCAAGGCATCGAATTTGCAAAAATGACCGGCAGAAGGTCGGTAAAGGTTATGGCTGACCTGAACTATTTCTTGGAATTGGATCAGCCTCTGGAGGATATACTTAAATATCCTGAATATTGTATCAATGTACATATTCAGGGGGATGGAGGTGCACAGCCTAACGTCGGAAATCGTGAAAAGATTTTTCTGCGCTTATTTGAGATCTTGAAAGAAGCTAATTATGATAAAGGTGTTTCCGTCGCTTGCCCATGGGTTATAACCAACGGCGCTAAGGAAATCGATTATGCATATGAGACTGAAGTTACTCTGGCTTATTTACAAAAGCTGAGGGATAAGGTATACAAATAAACAATAATTTGCCGTAGTCGCATATCACCAACGTAAAATAACAGATGATATGCGGCTTTGTTTAACTAAAGAAGGAAAGGAAATTAATCGATGAGATACATTAATATGGGTGGCAGCGAATTACGGGCTTCTGTGATTTCATTGGGATGCATGCGTATTTCGGACATGGATCTTAAGGATATATCGGAACTTGTTGATCAGACGCTGGAACTTGGCATAAATCTGTTTGACCATGCTGATATTTATGGAGGAGGTAAAGCTGAAGAGAAATTTGCACAGGCAATCGGAATGAATCCTGCAATCCGTGAAAAAATACTCATTCAGTCAAAATGCGGAATCTGCAGGGGATATTATGATTTATCCGGGAAGCATATTTTAGATTCTGTAGACGGCATTCTCAAGAGGCTTCGCACAGAATATCTTGATGTGCTGATTCTTCACCGTCCGGACACACTGATGGAGCCTGAAGAAATTGCAGCTGCGTTTGAAAAGCTGAAGCTATCCGGTAAGGTACGATACTTCGGCGTAAGT
Source organism: Bacillota bacterium (assembly GCA_023622945.1). Classification (GTDB taxonomy): domain Bacteria; phylum Bacillota; class Clostridia; order Acetivibrionales; family JAMNYG01; genus JAMNYG01. The sequence continues at coordinate 7,230 of JAMNYG010000012.1, forward strand.
AATATGAATCCTATGCAGATTGAATTGTTAAGCAAATATGTAAAGCAAAAGCTGATCATAAATCAGTTGCAGTTTAGCGTAGCGCATACCAGTTTTATCGACTCCGGCCTGAACGTGAATATGGTTAATTCATCGGGCGTTGACCGGGATGGAGGGGTGCTGGAATATTGCCGTTTGAAAAACATTACTATACAAGCCTGGTCGCCTCTGCAATACGGCTTCTTTGAGGGAACATTCATAGGAAATGAAAAATATCCCAAACTTAACCAGGTACTTGACCGTATTGCAAAAGAGAAAGGTGTAACAAGTTCGGCAGTTGCCATTGCATGGATTTTGCGCCACCCTACAAAAATGCAAGCCGTGGTAGGTACCACAAAGAAAAGGAGAATAGTAGAAATCGCAAAAGCGGCGGATATCGAACTGAGCCGTCCGGAATGGTACGAGATTTATTGTGCTGCGGGCAATAAGCTGCCATAGACATGTAGCTGAACAGGGGGGGATAAATGATGAGTGATAAATTAAAAGTAGCTGTTTTGGTAGAGTGCCATCCTTTTGATATAATTAATTTTCAAAAGATGCTGTGGTCGTTTGATGACTGCGAATGCTACGTACAGGCGTTTGACCTGTTTGTTCAGGATTTGGAGAACCAGGAAAGCTATGATGCGGTGTTATACTATAATATGAGCCTACCGATACCGTCTGATAACAGTCCGGTGCGAAAATACCTTGAAGAAAAGCTGGGTAATACCAGGCAGGGTATTATTCTCTTACATCATGCACTGCTTTCTTTCCCCAAATGGGATCTTTGGACAAAGGTCTCCGGTGTAAAAGTTCGCTGTGAGGATACATTCGAATATCATCAAAATGAAATGGTAAACCAGCACATTGTGGATGCGTGCCATCCGATTACTGAAGGGATAAAAGACTTTACTTTAATAGATGAGACCTATATTATAGGCGAACCCGAAGAAGAAGGAAATAAAATACTTATTACAACCGACAACCCAAAGAGTATCAAAAAAATTGCATGGACCCGCACCTATAAAAACAGCAGGGTATTCTGTTATGCGTCAGGTCATGACAACAACGCATACGGAAACGAAAACTTCAGAAAAATACTCCATAACGCAATACTTTGGGTTTCACATCGAAAATAATCATTGGAATTACTGTATGCACAAATAGCAAGGCTTATCGGATAATTAGCTCAAAATTACGGAAAACTGGTGTCAGATATGAATATAAAATGCATTACGACAATTTGGGATAAAGACAAAGCAGTATCAAAGCAAAATATATACAAAACAGTCTCTGATCCAGGAGTAGAGTTAAATGTGGTAAATCTGTACCCTGAGGTTCATTATCAGGAGTTTGAAGGATTTGGCGGTGCGATAACCGAAGCATCAGGCTATACTTTTCTCAAGATGGGTCATGAAAGCAGGAAAGAGATTATAGATGCATATTTCGGCGCGGAGGGTATATGTTATAGTGCAGTGCGGATTCCTATCGACAGTTGTGATTTTTCATTAGGAAACTATTCTGCAGTTACCGATGAAAATGATAAAAATCTGGATACTTTTAATTTGGAACGTGATAAGCAGTATATTTTGCCTATGCTTTTCAAAGCTCAAGAGGCAGCCGGGAAACGGCTGCAGATAATGCTTTCCCCATGGAGTCCGCCTGCTTTTATGAAAACGAATGGTGCTAAAAACGGAGGTGGCTTTTTAAAGCCGGAATACCGGGAAATGTGGGCAAAATACCTCTGCAGGTATGTAAAGGAATATCGGAGTATGGGATTAAATGTGACGATGCTGACCGTTCAGAATGAGCCGAAAGCGTCACAACCCTGGGAATCATGCATATATACAGCGCAGCATGAAAAGGAGTTTATTCGGGATTACCTGTACCCGGAGGTGGTGAAAAACGGATTGGAAGACCTGCAGTTATGTATATGGGACCACAATAAAGAACGTGTTTTCGAACGGGCACGAGATATTATAGATAACGATACCGATAAAATGGTGCAGGGAGTAGCATTTCACTGGTACAGCGGGGATCATTTTGATGGGGTAAAGCTTGTGCGGGAGCGGTATCCAGATAAAAAGCTGATTTTCAGTGAAGGTTGTGTGGAATACAGTAAATTCAGTATGAAAGATCAGCTTAGAAATGCCCAGATGTATGCACATGATATTCTGGGAAACCTTAACGCCGGCATGAACCTCTCGCTGGACTGGAACATTTTGTTGGATGAACGCGGGGGACCGAATCACGCCGGTAATTATTGCGAGGCTCCTATTATGGCAAATACCAAAAATGATACGGTTGAGAAAAAGTTAAGCTACACTTACATAGGGCATTTCAGCCGTTATATCAAACCAGGAGCCTGCCGAATAGCCAGTACCGTGTATACTGACAAGCTGGAAACAACAGCGTTTCAGAATCCGGATGGTACAATTGCATGTGTATTACTGAACAGGACTGAAAGCGATTTGCCTGTAAACTTGCGAATATACGGGCAGACTACTTATATACTGATCCCGCGGGAATCCATATCTACTGTAATTATTTCGGATAAATAAATATAACATCAGCTTTATAACATATGGAGTGCGCAATAGGAGTGCAAAGGAAAGATACTTAGAAATATTAAGTTTTCAGCACTTTGCGAAATTCACTCCATTTTTTTATTTTCCACAAATGTTATTCCGTTGCATATCATTTCCCATAAGCCAGCTCAACAGGCTAATTTATGTATAATTTATAGCAGATTGACAGTCGTCCAACAATTCACTAT
>JAMNYG010000200.1 GCA_023622945.1 Bacillota bacterium
CTGCCAGAAATATATCAACACCCTGTGGTAAATCACCACAGGGTGTTGTGGTATATTCTTGTGCTTTTTGCCCTGTTACCGGGATTTCGATCAGTAATGGGGATTTTGGTCCATAGTTCCGGGAAAATCATTAAGTCGAGAAAAAGGGATACTTCTCTTAACACGAAGAATTACCTGGAAGTATGCAAAGAGTTTCAATTCCTTCGAAAAAATTTTTACTTAGAACTTGAAAAACTGTTCAAAGTATAGTACAATGTTGGAGTTGTGACATGGCATACGATGAAGCAACAGATTGCTATTGAAAAAAATAGGGAACTGTTGCGGAGAATGTCCGATTCATGAAACCGGGCGACAGGTCACTGTACATTTTGCACCTTATATCAAGGTGTATATTTGGTAAGAGTAGTACTGCCCAGGTTTAATCTGCCTTTATGGCATAAAAAGTGCCTGGGTTTTTATATCACCCAACAGGAAACACCCGGCATAGTGTACAGAATCCTTGTCGTGCATAACTAAAATGAGGAGGTTTACGTATGGCGAACAATCAAAAAATCAGGATCAGGCTGAAGGCATTTGACCACCAAATTCTCGATCAGTCTGCAGAAAAAATAGTAGACACAGCGAAGCGAACCGGAGCCAAAGTATCGGGACCTGTACCGCTGCCGACACGGAAGGAAGTTATAACAATCCTCAGGGCTCCCCACAAGTATAAGGATTCTCGTGAGCAGTTTGAGATGAGGACACATAAAAGGCTTATAGATATACTCTATCCTACGCCCAAAACGGTAGATGCCTTGATGAGGCTTGATCTGCCGGCCGGAGTAGACATTGAGATAAAACTGTAAAAGAACACAAAAAGTGAAAGATTTTAGAGGATCATATTTTAAAGGATCATATTAAAAGGTCATGTTCATCTTGCGATGAACCAATAACCATAGGAGGGACTTAACAGATGGAAAAATGTATTCTTGGCAGAAAGATAGGGATGACACAGCTGTTTGACGAGGAAGGTTTGCTGGTGCCTGTTACTGTAATTGAGGCCGGTCCCTGCACAGTAGTGAGGAAAAAGACTATTGAAAACGATGGATATGAAGCTTTGCAGCTGGGTTTTGTCGATGTGGAAGAAAAGAAGCTGACAAAACCTGTAAGAGGACAGTTCGCTAAGGCAAATCTTCAGCCCAAAAAGTATCTAAGGGAGTTTAAGGTCTCGGATATCAGCAAATATGAAGTCGGTCAGGAGATTAAAGTTGGAGATATGTTCCAGGCCGGCGACAGGGTGGATGTCACCGGAATTTCCAAAGGAAAAGGTTTTCAGGGAGCAATTAAGAGGTTCGGTTACAGCAGGGGTAGAGAAACACATGGTTCCAAATACCACAGGCATGCAGGTTCCATGGGATCCAACACCGACCCCGGAAGAGTGTTTAAAGGCAAAGGCCTTCCCGGTCACATGGGAGGAGAAAGAGTTACAGTCCAGAACCTTGATGTTGTGAAAGTAGATAATGAAAGAAATCTGCTGATCGTAAAGGGAGCTGTACCTGGGCCTAAAGGCGGTCTTCTGAGCATCAAGAATACCGTTAAAGCCTGAGAATGATGTCAGCGAAGGGAGGAAAGGAAATGCCAGTTGTGAATTTATATAACATGAACGGCGAGAAGATTGGAGATATAGAACTTAGTGATAGCGTATTCGGCGCAGAGATCAACGCAGATTTAATGCACCGGGTCGTAGTAAATCAGTTGGCCAACAGAAGACAGGGTACGCAGTCAACCAAGACAAGAGGCGAAGTGAGAGGCGGAGGCCGGAAACCCTGGAGGCAAAAGGGTACAGGAAGGGCAAGACACGGCAGCATCCGTTCTCCGATTTGGACTAAGGGTGGAATAGCACTAGGTCCCAAACCCAGGAGTTACAGATATACGCTTCCTAAGAAGGTTAAGAGAGCAGCCCTCAAGTCAGCACTGTCTTCGAAGGTTGCCGAAAATGAAATTCTGGTATTGGATGCCCTGAATTTTGATGAGATAAAGACCAAGCAGATGGTGAAAGTTCTCAACAATCTTAAAGTTGATTCAACTGCCCTGATCGTGCTTCCTGAAAAAGATGAGAAGGTTGAGAAATCCGCCAGAAATATACCGGGTATCAAAACTGCGTTAGTCAATACCATCAATGTATATGACATCCTGAAGCATGACAAGTTCATCATAACAAAGGACGCAGTCTCAAAGGTCGAGGAGGTGTATGCGTGATGAGACCCGCCGAGGATATCATAATTGGTCCATATATAACTGAAAAAAGCAATGAGGAAATTGCAAATGGCAAATACACCTTTAAGGTTCATCCAGATGCAAATAAAACAGAAATTAAGCTGGCTGTAGAGAAGCTTTTCCAGGTTAAAGTGCTGAAAGTGAACACGGTTAACTATAAAGGTAAAGTTAAGAGACTGGGTGTTCATATCGGGAAGAGACCTGACTGGAAAAAGGCTGTTGTAAAAATAGATACCGATCCCAAGCCTGAAACTTATCTTACTAAGGGCGGTAAGGAAGTCGTTCTCAACAAGAAATACAAGACAAGTATTGAAGAATTCGGCGTAACACAGTAATCAAGGATGTTAGATTAAAGGAGTGAGAAGAAATGGCAATAAGAGGTTACAGTCCTACTTCTCCCGCCAGAAGGTTTATGACAGTATCGACTTTCGAAGAGATTACAAAAAAGGAACCTGAAAAGTCTCTGTTAAGACCTTTGAGGAAGAAAGGCGGCAGAAATGCAAGCGGAAGAATTACCGTACGTCATCAGGGCGGCGGAGCAAAACAAAAATATAGAGTTATAGATTTTAAAAGAGATAAGGACGGAATTCCCGCCAAGGTAGCGGCTATAGAATATGACCCCAACAGAACGGCAAACATCGCTCTTCTCCATTATGTTGACGGAGAGAAAAGATATATTCTGGCCCCTGTTGGACTGAAAGTGGGCGACACAGTAGAGTCCGGAGAAAACGCAGACATAAAGCCGGGAAATGCTCTTCCTCTTGAAAACATACCTGTAGGTACAATGATTCACAACATAGAGTTAAAGGCCGGCAAAGGCGGCCAGCTTGTAAGGTCAGCCGGCGGTGCAGCACAGCTTATGGCTAAGGAAGGCGATTATGCACAGGTAAGGTTGCCTTCAGGAGAAGTCAGAATGCTTCCGATAAAGTGCAAAGCTACCATAGGACAGGTTGGAAACGTAGATCATGAGAATATCTCTATCGGCAAAGCCGGAAGAAAGAGATGGATGGGAATCAGACCTACGGTCAGAGGTGTTGTAATGAATCCTGTGGATCATCCACACGGCGGTGGAGAAGGAAAGTCTCCTATAGGAATGCCTTCACCTGTTACTCCGTGGGGTAAGCCAACTCTCGGATACAAGACAAGAAAGAAGAACAAGTGGAGCGATAAGTTCATAGTAAAGAAAAGAAAATAAGAATCATCCTTGAGGCAGCCTGACTTTTGGCAGCTGCCGAAAGTGCGGAAGGAGGATTAGGTTAATGGGAAGATCGTTGAAGAAGGGACCTTATGTTGATAAAAAACTTCTAAAGCGGATTGAGGAAATGAACGAGAGAAACGAAAAAAGGGTTATTAAAACCTGGTCAAGGGATTCGACAATATTTCCGCAGATGGTAGGTCATACAATCGCAGTTCATGACGGAAGAAAGCATGTTCCTGTTTATATAACAGAAGAAATGGTAGGTCATAAGCTCGGAGAATTTGCTCCTACAAGAACGTTCAGGGGACATGGGCATCACACCGAAAGATCTACCGCTTTGAAGTAGTACAATCCCGTGCTGAAAGGAGGAATTCCAGTTGGAGAAGAAGGTCAGAACCAAAGAAGAGCTTTTGAGCAATAAGGAGCAATTGATCAAGGAGTATCACTCTGTCCATCCTAAGTCCAAAAAGCCGGCCCTGCTGACAAAAAAGGAAAGAAAAATACTGGGCATAGGCAAGGATGAAGGAAGGGCTGTGTTAAGATATGCCCGTATTTCACCCAGAAAAGTAAAAATAGTTATAGACTTGATAAAGGGAAAAGATCTTGACGAAGCATACGCTATACTTAAATATACACCTAAGGCTGCTGCCGGCATTCTGATGAAGCTGCTGAAATCCGCAGAAGCAAATGCGGTGAACAATAACGGCTTAAACAGCGATCAGCTTTACGTGGCAGAGGCATATGCAAATCAGGGTCCCACACTGAAAAGGATTATGCCGAGAGCAAGAGGCACTGCCTACAGAATAAGGAAAAGAACCAGTCACATAACTGTGGTAGTTAAGGAGAGAAAGTAACGGAAAAGGAGGTTAGAGGATGGGCCAGAAAGTAAATCCGCATGGTCTGAGAGTAGGAATAATCAAAGATTGGGATACGAAATGGTTTGCAACCAAGAAGAACTTCGCCCAGTACCTGGTAGAAGATACTAAAATAAGGAAGTTTATTAAAGAAAAGCTTTACTCGGCCGGAATTTCAAGAATTGAAATTGAGAGAGCTGCCAACAAGCTTAAAATAAACATAAATACGGCCAAGCCCGGACTTGTTATAGGCAGAGGAGGACAAGGCATCGAAGAGCTGAGAAAACAGCTGGAGAAACTGACCGAGAGCAACGTTCTCATTAACATCACCGAAATAAAGGCTCCGGAAATGGATGCACAACTGGTTGCAGAAAACATTGCCGCTCAGCTGGAAAGAAGAGTATCATACAGAAGGGCCATGAAGCAGGCAATGGCAAGAGCCATGAGGCTTGGTGCCAAAGGTATCAAGACTTCCGTTTCAGGACGTTTGGGAGGAGCGGAAATCGCAAGAACTGAGCATTATCATGAAGGTACCATTCCTCTCCAGACTTTAAGGGCAGACATTGATTACGGTTTTGCTGAAGCAAATACCACTTACGGCAAGATAGGAGTAAAGGTATGGATATATAAAGGAGAAGTTCTTCCTGCTGTTAAGAAAGAGAACAGGGCGGAAGGAGGAGAACGGTAATGTTAATGCCAAAAAGGGTTAAATACAGGAAGGTTCAGAGAGGCAGGATGAAGGGAACCGCTTCAAGAGGCAACTATGTTGCTCACGGCGACTACGGACTTATGGCCCTTGAACCGGCTTGGATAACAAGCAATCAGATAGAAGCAGCCAGGGTTGCCATGACACGTTTCGTAAGAAGAGGCGGTCAGGTATGGATAAAGATTTTCCCGGATAAGCCTGTTACGCGTAAACCTGCAGAAACTCGTATGGGTAGCGGAAAAGGTTCCCCGGAATACTGGGTTGCTGTTGTTAAGCCTGGAAGAATATTATTTGAGATAGCGGGCGTACCCGAAGAAACAGCAAGAGAGGCCCTCAGGCTTGCAGCGCACAAGCTGCCTGTTAAGTGCAAGTTTGTAGCCCGCGAAAAAGAAATAGGTGGTGAAGCAAATGAAAGCCAGTGAACTCAGAGAAAAATCACAGAGCGAATTGCAGAAGGAATTGGCCGAACTGAAAAGCGAATTGTTTAAGCTGAGATTTCAGCTTGCTACAAATCAGCTTGAAAATCCGATGAGGTTGAGACAGGTTAAGAGATCAATTGCCCGTGTTAAAACCATAATGAGGGAAAGAGAATTGAAAGGTACGGATAAGTAGCATTCATACTGAAAGGAGGTAAGCAGGTTGGCTGAGAGGGGTTCTAGAAAAACAAGAGTAGGCAAAGTTGTAAGCGATAAAATGGATAAGACTATAGTAGTTGCTGTAGAAACCATAGTCAGGCATCCATTATATAAAAAGACCGTTAAAAGGACATATAAGCTGAAGGCTCATGATGAGAACAATGAATGCAAAGTTGGCGATAAGGTTAAGGTTATGGAAACCCGTCCTCTGAGCAGGGAAAAGAGATGGAGGCTTGTTGAGATTATTGAGAGAGCTCAGTAAATCTTTTGAAAGGAGGCAACAGTATGATTCAGATGCAAACAAGGCTGAAAGTTGCAGACAACACCGGAGCAAAAGAGCTTATGTGCATCAAGGTTCTTGGAGGCTCCAGGAGAAAGTATGCAAATATTGGGGATGTTGTGATAGCTTCTGTTAAAAGCGCAACACCCGGCGGTGTTGTAAAAAAAGGTGAAGTTGTAAAGTGCGTCATTGTCCGTTCCAAGAAAGGTTTAAGAAGACGTGACGGTTCATATATCAAGTTTGATGAAAATGCTGCTGTTATTATTCGTGACGACAATAATCCGCGGGGGACTCGTATATTCGGTCCTGTAGCGAGAGAATTAAGGGATAAGGATTTCATGAGAATACTTTCCCTCGCGCCGGAAGTTCTTTAAGGGAGGAGGCAGCTTAAATTGGCTAATAAAGTTCATGTAAAAAAAGGAGATACAGTATATGTCCTTTCTGGCAAGGACAGAGGCAAAAAGGGCAAGGTCCTTAGAGTAATCCCTGATGACATGATGGTGATTGTTGAAGGCGTAAACATGACAACCAAGCATGTAAGACCCAGAAGTGCTTATCAGCAGGGCGGAATAATACACCAGGAATCACCCATAAGCAGTTCAAAGGTAATGCTTGTATGCCCGAGATGCGGAAAGCCTACAAAGATAGCCAAGGAATTTCTTGATAACGGCCAGAAGGTAAGAAAATGCAAGAAGTGCAATGAAATTATAGACGTCATAAGCGAAAAGAAGGTCGAAAAGTAATACTCTCTGAAAGGAGGTTAATTTAAGTGGCCAGGTTAAAAGAAAAGTACCTGAACGAAGTTGTTCCAGCTTTACAAGCTAAGTTTAAATATAAAAACGTTATGCAAGTGCCGAAGCTAGAGAAAGTTGTAATAAACATGGGCGTGGGAGATGTCAAGGAAAACCCCAAGGCCATAGATTCAGCAGTTAATGATTTGGCAATGATAACAGGACAAAAACCTGTGGTTACCAAAGCCAAGAAATCAGTCGCGGCTTTTAAGATAAGAGAAGGAATGAACATCGGATGCAAGGTAACTCTAAGGGGCAACAGGATGTATGAGTTCGTAGATAAGCTGTTTAACGTTGCTCTTCCGAGGGTTAGAGACTTCAGAGGTGTATCGCCTAACTCCTTCGACGGGAGAGGAAACTATTCCCTGGGAGTAAGGGAACAGCTCATCTTCCCTGAAATAGATTACGACAAGATCGACAAAGTCAGAGGAATGGACATTTCTTTCGTTACAACCGCAAAGACGGATGAAGAAGCAAGGGAACTTTTGAAGCTTTTGGGTATGCCGTTTAGCCAGAGCTAAAAGGAGGGATTGACGCGTGGCGAAAAAATCATTGATAATGAAACAGCAAAGAAAGCCCAAGTTCAGCACAAGGGCATATAACAGGTGCAAACTTTGCGGAAGGCCTCATGCGTACATGAGGAAGTTCGGAGTATGCCGTCTGTGCTTCAGAATGTTGGCATATAAAGGACAGATACCGGGTGTGAAAAAAGCCAGTTGGTAATACGATCTTTGGAAGGAGGTTAGGCTATGCAAATTACTGATTCCATCGCTGATATGCTTACCAGGATAAGGAATGCAAGCTCTGCGAAGCATGAATCAGTCGATATTCCGGCTTCAAATATGAAAAAAGCAATAGCAGAGATATTGCTTGAGGAAGGATACATCAAGAACGTTGAATATATAGATGACAACAAACAGGGTATTATCAGGATCACTTTAAAATATACAGCTAACAAGCAAAGCGTTATCAGTGGATTGAAAAGGATAAGCAAACCCGGTCTCAGGGTATATGCCAGGAAGGATGAAATACCTAAGGTCCTTGGAGGACTGGGTATAGCCATTCTGTCCACATCAAAAGGCATAATGACCGATAAACAAGCCAGAAAAGTAGGTGTTGGAGGAGAAGTGCTTGCTTTCATCTGGTAATTGATGAAACGGTTTCTGAAAAGGACGCACATGTCGTCCATAATCTTAAGAACAGGAGGGTAAGGCATGTCAAGAATTGGCAGACTGCCTATAAAAATTCCGGCAGGAGTAGATGTAAAAGTTGACGCTGACAATGTAGTAACCGTAAAAGGTCAGAAAGGTACTTTGACAAAAAAATTCCACAACGATATGATAATAAAGGTTGAAGACGGTGTTATTAAAGTTGAAAGGCCGTCTGATGAGAAGATGCACAAGTCACTTCACGGACTTACCAGGACATTGATTAACAATATGGTGGAAGGCGTTACAAAGGGATATGAAAAGGCCCTTGAAATTCAAGGTGTAGGTTATAGAGCGCAGAAGCAGGGTAAAAAGCTGGTTCTTACTTTAGGGTATTCACATCCTGTTGAATTGGAAGAACCTGAAGGGATTACGGTAGAAGTTCCTGCACAGAACAAAATCATAGTAAAAGGTATAGACAAGCAGGCTGTCGGGGAATTTGCAGCGATCATAAGAAGCAAGAGGAGACCCGAAGTCTACAAGGGCAAAGGCATCAGATATGAAGGTGAAGTAGTAAGACTTAAGGAAGGCAAGACTGGAAAATAGCAGGAAGGAGTTGAGAATAAATGATTAAGAAGCCGAGCAGAAACCAAGTCAGGCTCAGGAAACATGCCAGGGTCCGTAAGAAAGTAACCGGCACCCCTGAAAGACCCAGACTTAACGTGTTCAGAAGCCTGAAACATATATATGCACAGATTATTGACGATACAACCGGACATACTCTTGTAGCGGCATCAACTCTGGACGAAGCCTTGAAAGATTCGCTTAAAAACGGCGGAAATAAAGAAGCTGCAAGGGCAGTTGGAAAATTAATAGCAGAGAAAGCTTTGGATAAAGGCATAAAGCAAGTTGTATTTGACAGAGGCGGCTATCTTTATCACGGAAGAGTAAAAGAACTTGCTGAAGGCGCAAGAGAAGCAGGATTGGATTTCTAAAAAAGGAGGGGAAGAATTTGCAGCGTATTGATCCAAACACACTGGAATTAAAAGAAAAGGTTGTTAATATCGGGCGTGTTGCAAAGGTTGTTAAAGGCGGCAGGAATTTCCGTTTCAGCGCTCTTGTGGTAGTCGGAGATGAAAACGGCCATGTTGGAAGCGGCCTGGGAAAAGCTGCTGAAATTCCGGATGCCATAAGAAAAGGTATAGAGGATGCCAAGAAGAATCTTATTAAGGTACCCATAGTAGAAACTACAATTCCCCATGAAACAATAGGCGAATACGGTGCGGGCAAAGTTCTGCTCAAGCCTGCAGGACCCGGTACAGGAGTTATAGCAGGCGGACCTGTCAGGGCGGTATTGGAGCTGGCAGGAATTCGTGATATAAGAACAAAGTCACTTGGATCCAACAATCCTATCAACATGGTAAGAGCAACCATAAATGGACTGTCACAGCTCAAAACAGCTGAAGAAGTTGCCAGGCTGCGTGGTAAGACAGTAGAAGAAATACTAGGTTAGGGGGGAACTTCAGTGGCAGGCAGATTGAGAATTACTCTTGTAAGAAGCATCAGTAAGGCCAACGAAAGGCAGATAGCCACGGTAAAGGCTCTCGGTCTGAAAAAGAGAGGAAGCAGCGTTGAGAAGCAGGACAATCCTCAGATCAGAGGAATGATAAACAAAGTATCACATCTTGTACAAGTTGAGGAAATATAAGGGAGGTGTAACTTATGAAACTGTTTGAATTACAGCCAGCTCCCGGTTCGAAAAAGTTACCCAAACGCAAAGGAAGAGGACCAGGGTCAGGTAACGGCAAAACTGCCGGCAGAGGACATAAAGGACAGAATGCCCGTTCAGGCGGCGGTGTAAGACCTGGTTTTGAAGGCGGACAGATGCCTTTGTATATGAGGATTCCCAAAAGGGGATTCAACAACAAAAGGTTTGCTAAAGTTTACGCTGAGGTAAATGTATCAAAGTTAAATGTATTCGAAGACGGTACCACGGTAACAAGCGATCTGTTGCTGGAAAAAGGCATAATTAAGAAGCTTCATGACGGTGTAGTCATTCTTGGTAAAGGAGAAATTACAAAAAAGCTGACCGTACAGGCTGCAAAATTCTCCAAAACTGCAGCTTCTAAGATTGAAGCGGCGGGGGGAAAGGTCGAGGTGGTATAGTATGGGCGGTATGCTTGAAATTTTGAGGAATGCCTGGAAAATAACAGACCTGAGGAGAAAACTACTATTTACTTTCTTAATGCTTCTCATTTACAGGCTGGGCTCATTTATACCGGTTCCAGGGCTTGATCCTACGGAATTTGAAAGGCTGATTGAAGCCGGCGGTTCACTTTTCGGTTTTATAGATATTGTGACAGGTGGCGCTTTCAGATATGCAACCATCTTTGCAATGAGCATATCCCCATATATTAACGCTTCGATCATAATGCAACTACTAACAGTCGCAATACCCAGGCTTGAGGCCCTCGCAAAGGAAGGCGAGGAAGGAAGAAAAATATTGGCGCAGTACACACGATACGGTACGGTTGTACTCGGCTTCCTTCAGGCTGCCGCACTGTTCTTCGGTATGAGGGGCGCCATATTGGGAGGGCCCAATGTACTGAATTTCATCACCATAACCTTAAGTTTTACAGCAGGAACTGCATTCTTGATGTGGCTTGGTGAGCAGATAACCGAAAAGGGCATAGGAAACGGTATTTCCCTTATCATATTTGCCGGTATTCTGTCAAGAGGCCCCTTCGCAGCAAGAAGCCTTTACAGCTACTATAAACTGGGAAGGTTAGGAAGTGGAATAGTAGGTATTATATCCATTATCCTTATATTGATACTGTTTATAGCAGTGATTGCTGCAGTTATCTGGGTTAATCAGTCAGAGAGACGCATTCCTGTGCAGTATGCAAAAAGAGTTGTGGGAAGAAAAATGTACGGCGGACAGAGCACCCACATACCTATCAAGGTAAACTGGGCGGGTGTTTTGCCTATAATTTTCGCTATGTCAATAATGACATTCCCGCAGACCATAATAGGATTCGTAGCACCAAATTCGACCCATCCGTTTGTTGTATGGCTTCGTAACTGGAACAGTAAAATCAGTTATTCAGTGGTTTACGCCTTGCTGATTATGTTCTTCACTTTCTTCTACACGTATGTGCAGTTTAATCCTGTTGAAATTGCCAACAACCTTAAGAAAAACGGAGGCTTTATTCCCGGCATCAGGCCAGGAAGGCCGACATCAGAATATATCAGCAAGGTGCTGAGCAGAATCACCTGGTTTGGAGGTTTATTCCTCGCCGCAGTAACAGTCTTACCTACAATAGTTGCAAATGTAACCGGAATAAACGGTTTGGTATTCGGAGGTACAAGCGTACTCATCATGGTAGGAGTTGCAATAGATACGGTAAGAGAAGTTGAAGCTCAGATGCTGATGAGACACTACAAAGGTTTCCTTGAGTAGAATGTTATGTGACATAAAGAATGGAGGATATGAATTTTTACATTCTTCATTCTCCATTCTAATTTTTCATTGACATTCAAAGTTATCTGGAGGATAATATGAGATTGATTATATTAGGTGCACCGGGTGCAGGAAAAGGAACACAGGCAGCCATTCTTTCAGAAAAACTGAATATACCTCATATATCAACCGGTGACATATTCAGAAACTCAATAAGAATGGGCACCGAACTTGGAAAAGAAGCCAAGGAATATATTGACAAGGGACTTCTGGTACCTGATGAGCTGACTATACAAATTGTAAAGGAAAGGCTCAACAAGGATGACTGCAGAAAGGGATTTATTCTGGACGGGTTCCCCAGGACCATACCCCAGGCCGAGTACCTTGAAAAGGCTCTGGAGGAGATGGGTGTGTCCCTGGATGTGGTATTGAATATCCATGTACCCGATGAGGAGATAGTTAAAAGGCTTTCAGGAAGAAGAGTATGTCCCAACTGCGGTGCCAGCTATCATGTGTTGTATAACCCTCCTGAAGTTGAAGGTATATGCGACTCCTGCAGCCACAAGGTAGTACAAAGAGAAGATGATAAGGAAGAAACGGTTAAAAACAGGCTTAAGACATACCATGATCAAACTGAGCCTCTTATAGATTTTTACAGGAACAAAGGCAAACTTGTGACAGTTGTCGGACAGGAAAAGCTTGAGGATACCACAAGTAATGTGTTGAAGGCGTTAGGTGTAAGCTGATGATTTCAATAAAGTCCAGGACCGAGATTGATCAGATGAGGAAAGCCGGGGAGATAGTGGCTGTTGCCCTCGAAAAGATGCGGGAGGCAATTAAACCCGGAGTTACTACCTTGGAGCTTGACAGGATAGCTGAAGAATATATAACCAAATGCGGAGCTATACCTTCATTTAAAGGTTATAAGGGGTTGCCGGGAGCTATTGACTATCCGGCAAGCATTTGTGCATCGGTGAACAATGAGGTAGTCCATGGGATACCCGGTTTAAAGGTGCTAAAAGATGGAGATATTATAAGTATTGATATCGGAGTCTGTCTTAACGGCTATCACGCTGATGCAGCACGGACTTTTCCTGTGGGGAATGTATCAAGTGAGGCTCAGAGATTGATCGATGTTACCAGGCAAAGTTTCTATGAAGGAATAAAGCATGCGGTCATAGGCAACAGGATAATAGATATATCATCAGCTATACAGGATTATGTTGAGAAAAACGGATTTTCTGTTGTAAGAGATTATGTTGGGCACGGAATTGGGACAAAAATGCATGAACCTCCTCAGATACCCAATTATCGCACCAGGGAAAAAGGTCCACGGCTGCAGTCCGGCATGACGTTGGCAGTAGAGCCGATGGTCAATCAGGGAACATACAGGATTGTGTTGCTTGATAACTATTGGACTGTTGTTACTGCTGACGGGAAACTGTCGGCCCATTATGAAAACACCATCGCAATTACTGACGACGGCCCGGTTATTCTGACCAAACTTTTGTAACGCCGGTCAGAATATTGGTGAGATGGGTTTGTAGTTGCATGGTGAATGTGCTCATGTATACTCTGTTGACAGGAGTGAGTTTGTTTGAATGTAACACTGGGTCAGGTAGTATACTCAAAAGCTGGACGGGATGCTGGCAGAAGGTTCGTAATAGTCGGAGTTATCGATAAACTATATGTCCATATCTCCGACGGGGACCTCAGAAAAATAGAAAAACCAAAGAAGAAAAAAATAAAGCATCTGTTGTTGACAGGAGATGTAATTGAGACTTTACGCATCAAGCTGGAGAACCGGCAGAGGGTTTCTAACGCTGAAATAAGAAAAGCCCTGGCGGCATTGGATAAAGAATCTGATATGAGTGAATAGTCGGATGTAAGGAGGTTTTGGAACTTGCCCAAGGATGATGCTATTGAAGTTGAAGGTAGAGTAATAGAAGCGTTGCCTAACGCAATGTTTACAGTAGAGCTGGAAAATGGACACAGGGTATTGGCCCATATTTCCGGCAAATTAAGGATGAACTTTATAAAAATCCTTCCCGGAGATAAGGTCACACTTGAATTGTCACCCTATGACCTTACAAGGGGAAGGATCGTCTGGAGAGCAAAGTAACCTTAGAGCAAGTAACCTTAAGGAGGATCAAAGATGAAGGTTAAACCGTCTGTAAAAGTTATATGCGAAAAATGCAAAATTATCAGAAGAAAAGGCAGAGTAAGAGTTATATGTGAAAATCCCAAGCACAAACAAAAACAGGGATAACAATGGTTAATGTTTATTGCGATTTTGGGACCTTATTGGCAAGATTGCATCGCAGGGGGCGGCTGCATGATTTTTATCATGCCCTGTGGTGTTAATTTATATGACACAATTGTAAACCTTGGAGGTGTAAAGTAAAGATGGCGCGTATTGCCGGAGTAGATTTGCCAAGAGAAAAAAGGGTCGATGTCGGCCTGACTTATATCTTTGGTATAGGAAAAGCCAGAGCGAACGAAATATTGGAAAAGACAGGCATTAATCCTGCCACAAGGGTAAGAGATCTGACCGATGACGAGATCAGCAGGTTAAGGGAAATAATCGACAGAGAATATAAAGTTGAAGGTGACCTCAGAAGAGAGATTGCCCTGAACATCAAGAGACTGATTGAAATCGGCTGTTACAGAGGCAGAAGACACAGAGCTGGCCTTCCTGTTAGGGGACAGAGGACAAGGACTAATGCCAGGACAAGAAAAGGGCCTAAGAAAACTGTCGGAGTTCAAAGAAAGAAGTAAAAGGAGGTTAGCGATTAAATGGCTGTTAAGAGTGCAAGAAGGACTACCAGAAAGAGAAAAGAACGCAAGAATATTGAACACGGGGCAGCTCATATTCGTTCAACATTCAACAATACAATTGTAACCATAACTGATACCGCAGGAAATGCAATTTCGTGGGCAAGTGCAGGCGCTTTGGGGTTCAGAGGTTCAAGGAAAAGCACTCCTTTTGCCGCTCAGATGGCTGCTGAAGCTGCAGCAAAGGCTGCCATGGAGCATGGCCTTAAGACCGTGGAAGTTTACGTTAAAGGCCCCGGTGCAGGAAGGGAAGCTGCAATCAGGGCATTGCAGGCTGCAGGGCTTGAGGTCAGCCTCATTAAGGACGTGACACCCATTCCTCATAACGGCTGCAGACCGCCAAAGAGGAGAAGAGTATAATTGATTCATACTAAGATGTTGGAGGTGTAATATATAGATGGCAAGGTATACTGACGCATCGTGCAGGCTCTGCCGCAGGGAAGGGGAGAAGCTTTTCCTTAAGGGCCAAAGATGCTATACAAATAAATGTGCGGTTACAAGAAGAGTTTATGCTCCCGGACAGCATGGGCAGCAGAGAAAGAAATTGTCCGAGTACGGAATACAGCTTCGTGAAAAGCAAAAGGCAAGAAGATTTTACGGAATCCTTGAAAGACAATTCAGAAGATACTTTGAAATGGCTACCAAGAAAAAGGGTGTAACAGGTGAAAATCTTCTTCAAATCCTTGAATCCAGGCTTGACAATGTAGTATACAGGCTCGGGCTCGCAACATCAAGACCTGAAGCAAGGCAGCTGGTAAATCACGGGCATTTCACTGTTAATGGCAAGAAGGTTAACATTCCGTCCTACCTGGTTAAGGTTGGGGATGTGATAGCTGTAAGGGAAAAAAGCAAAAGCTCACCCAAGTTTAAGGCTATCAGGGAAGTTACCGAAGGAAAGCTTATTCCCAAGTGGCTTGAGCTTGATGCCGATAACTTAACCGGAAAAGTTGTTTCGCTTCCTGCCAGGGAAGATATCGATATACCCATTCAGGAACACCTTATTGTTGAGTTGTATTCCAAGTAATGATATAAGCAGAACTTGGATCAGCAACTGAAGACAGGGTTTATTGCACCGGACAGTGCTTAAAGAGATAAACAGATCGTGATAATTGATTTGAATCAGTTGCCCTCAATTGAAAACCAAGCATAACAAAGGAGGGTTTTTGGTGATTGAAATAGAAAAGCCGAAAATTGAGTGCGTAGCCAGCAGTGAGGATAACACGTATGGAAAATTCGTGGTAGAGCCCCTTGAAAGAGGCTACGGGATCACCCTGGGGAATTCTCTCAGAAGAATCCTGTTGTCTTCCTTGCCGGGTGTAGCCGTGACATCTATAAAAATAGACGGGGTCCTTCATGAGTTTTCAATAATCCCGGGTGTAATTGAAGATGTCACTGAAATCATTCTCAATGTTAAAGGGCTGGCTCTTAAGCTTCACAGTGACAGTCCCAAGACCATATATATAGATGTCGACAGGGAAGGACCGGTAACTGCTGCGGATATAGTTGCTGATTCAGATGTGGAAATCCTCAATCCTGATCACCATATAGCTACGTTAAACGGCGACAGGCGGTTTTATATGGAGATGACCATAAATAAAAGCAGAGGATATGTCCCTGCAGAGAAAAACAAACAGCCGGGACAGCCTATAGGAATAATACCGGTTGACTCCATATATTCTCCTGTAAGAAAGGTAAACTATACGGTGGAAAACGCCCGTGTAGGACAAGTTACGGACTATGACAAGCTTACCCTTGAAGTCTGGACCAATGGCACCATTAAACCTGATGAAGCCATAAGCCTTGGGGCCAAGATTTTAAGCGAACACCTGAACCTTTTCATAGATCTTTCCGATCGGGCAAAGAATGCCGAAATCATGGTTGAAAAGGAAGAGACCAAGAAAGACAAGATACTGGAGATGACAATTGAAGAGCTTGACCTTTCAGTCAGATCCTACAACTGCCTGAAGAGAGCAGGAATAAATACTTTACAGGAACTGACCAGCAAGACGGAAGAAGATATGATGAAGGTAAGAAATCTTGGAAAGAAGTCTCTCGAGGAAGTAATTTCGAAACTTCATGCGTTGGGACTTTCCCTTGCACCAAGCGAGGACTGACATCGAAAAGCGGACTGTTATATAATTACAAGGGAGGGATATGACAATGCCTAGTCAAAGAAAGTTAGGCCGTACTACCGATCAGAGGAAGGCAATGCTGAGAAGCTTAGTAACAGCATTGTTTCAGCACGGCAAGATTGTAACCACAGAGGCAAGAGCCAAGGAAGTAAAAAATATTGCTGAAAAGCTGATAGCAATGGCAGTGAGGGAAACTGACAACTTCACCTCAAAGCAGATAAAGATAAGTTCAGCAAAACTTGACAGTGCCGGAAGGAAGATTACCAAGACCGTTACATCCAGGAACGGCAGAAAATATGAAGTTGTAGACAGGGAAGAAAAGACCGACATGGTTACCGTTGACAGCCCTTCACGCTTACATGCTAGAAGGCAGATAATTTCATGGCTTTACAGGGTCAAGGATGCCAACGGCAAAAATATTAATCTTGCCGATAAACTCTTTGATGAAATCGCACCTAAGTATAAAGACAAAAACGGTGGGTATACAAGGATCTACAAATTAGGTCCCAGGAGAGGAGACGCAGCAGAACAGGTTGTGCTGGAGCTGGTCTAAAAAGTAACTGTACGTGATAAGATGACACTCCTAGCGGATGATAGGAGTGTTTCGTTTGAAAAAGAGTGTACCCCGTAATGCTGTTTTTGTGGGGCACTTCAGGAGAAGAAGTGTCCCTTTGTGTTTATCCTGGGATGAGGCTTGGACAAAAACTTGCCTTATCCCTGATTTTATATCATTATATATTATGATTAACCAAATGTCAGGTTATTTGATTAACTAAAGTATGAGTACATGATTGACTAAGACTTGTGAAAGCTTCCCACTTTTATATTAAACGGCGAGCGGTGATATATGGATAGCAAAATTATAAAGGCTGAAAATGTAAAATACGAATACAAGTCATATAACGATGAAAAACAAAATGTAAGGGCAGTTGACGGAATCAGTCTTGAAGTGGAAAAAGGGCAGTTTATTGTGGTCATAGGACGCAACGGTTCAGGCAAATCCACTTTTGCAAGGCTTCTGAACGCCCTGTTAATCCCCCTGGAAGGCGTAGTGTATATAAAGGGAATGGACACCCGGGACAATGAAAATCTTTGGGAAATAAGAAGAACAGCGGGAATGGTGTTTCAGAATCCTGACAACCAGATTATCGGCACCACCGTCGAAGAGGACATTGCTTTCGGTCCTGAAAACCTGGGAGTAGCTCCCGGGGAAATCCGAAAGCGCGTTGATGATGCCCTTGCTGCTGTAAATATATTTGAGCTTAAGAAGGATGCACCTCATCTTCTTTCCGGAGGACAGAAGCAAAGGGTGGCAATTGCAGGGGTTCTTGCAATGAAGCCTGAGTGTATAATACTTGATGAAGCCACTTCTATGCTGGATCCTGTTGGCAGAAGAGAAGTGATGAAAATTTTGAAGAAGCTCAATAAGGAAGACGGAATAACAGTAATACATATAACTCATTACATGGATGAAGCTTATTCGGCAGACAGGGTAATAATAATTGATTCAGGACGGATTATAATTGACGGCCCGCCCAAAAAAGTGTTTTGCCAGGTCGAACGCATTAAAAGCCTGGGACTGGATGTACCACAGGTTACCGAACTGTTTTATGAGCTCAGGAAAATGGGCTATAATCTGCCTGCCGATGTCCTCAGCGTGGATGAAGCTTATGAAGCTCTTCTTGGCGCCATCAGAGGAAAGCGGTTATAGGAGGGTATCCGATGTCAATCATAGTAGAAGGCCTGTATCATATATACATGAAAGGCAGTCCCTTTGAAAAGGTAGCATTGAAAGATGTAAATATGAGAATAGACGATGGAGAATTTGTCGGCATCATTGGGCATACCGGTTCCGGCAAATCAACCCTTGTGCAGCATTTCAACGGTTTGCTCAAACCTTCAGCCGGAAAGGTGATTATCAACGGTACCGACACATCGGAAAAGAACCTTAAGGAATTAAGAAGACAAGTGGGTTTGGTCTTTCAATACCCTGAGCATCAATTGTTTGAAGAGACGGTGTATAAGGAAGTCGCTTTCGGACTGGTAAAGCAGGGAATGGAGGAAGATCGGATAAAAGACCGGGTCAGATGGGCACTGGGCATGGTAGGACTTGGCGAGGAATATCTTGAGAAATCTCCCTTTGAACTTTCCGGGGGACAAAAACGCCGTGTTGCAATAGCCGGAGTAATTGCCCTGAAGCCAAGCATACTGGTTCTGGATGAACCTGCTGCGGGTCTTGATCCTAAAGGAAGAGAGGAAATTTTTTCTTTCATTTCAAATCTCCATGCCACCATGGGGATTACGGTAATACTTGTTTCCCATAGTATGGAGGATATCGCAAGGCTCACAAAAAGGGTAATTGTTATGAACAAGGGAACCGTTGAGATGGACGGAGCACCTGCAGATGTATTTCAAAATGCAGAAAAGCTGGAGGAAATAGGTTTATCAGTTCCGCAGATTACATACCTGATGATGAAATTGAAGAAAGTAATTCCTGAAATTAATGAAAAGATATTTACAGTTGCTGAAGCAAAAAATGAAATAGCCAAATACCTTGGGGGTATACGATGATTAAGAATATAACAATCGGGCAGTATATTCCGGGGCAATCGCTGCTTCACAGGGCAGATCCCAGAGTCAAGATAATACTCATGATAATATATATGGTGGATTTATTCGCAGTAGTCAACAGCTACTACACTTATGCCGCTTTTTTGATTTTTACCCTGATGGTAATTGTCAGTTCAGACATTCCCGTAAGCTATACATTGAGAGGGATCAAACCTATACTGTTTATAGTGATTTTTACGGCCATCATAAATATATTTACAACCGAAGGCAAGCCTGTTTTTGAAGCAGGGTTTGTACACATAACTTATGAGGGTCTCGATATGGCGGCAAAGATGGCAATCAGGCTTTCCCTCATGGTTATAGGAGGCTCACTTCTTACGTTAACCACCACTCCCATAATGCTTACCGACGGCATAGAAAAGCTTATGTCGCCGCTGAAAAAAATTAAAGTCCCGGTACATGAAATTGCCATGATGATGACCATTGCACTCAGGTTTATACCTACATTAATGGATGAAACCGAAAAAATAATGAAGGCCCAGTCAGCAAGGGGCGCGGACTTCGATACCGGAAGCCTCATACAGAGGGCAAGAAGCTTCATACCGGTTTTAGTTCCGCTTTTTATCAGCGCTTTCAGGAGAGCCGATGAGCTGGCAACGGCAATGGAAGCCCGCTGTTACAGGGGCAGCGCAGGTCGTACGAGAATGAGGCAGCTTCGTGTAGGTTTTCCGGATTTTGTACTGGTTGCCGTTATGGCGGTCTTTACCACGGGACTGGTTTTTCTGGAATATTATATATGATATGTGTTGATAATGATTTTTTTTATTGATATTATTAAATTGGCGGAATATTGAAAATGCCGGGTAAACTGATGGCAGATTGAGAATATCCAGCCCTGAAACGTTTAGATATAAATCATGAAATGCATAAGAGATACTGATATGAGACAGAGATGGGAATTCTTACATTATATATTATCAGATAAAGATGCTTTTTATATTGGAAAGACATGCTCATGTCATGTACATGCTAGGTGTAAGAAAACAAATTTTCCGGCAATAAAATTGCCTGAAAATTCAAAAGATATATTTAAGCTTAACTAAATATTCAAAAGGTATAAATAATTTAATATATGCAGGAGGAAGGTTATATGAGTCTTAACGTTTCAAATTACAAGCCCAAATTGTTGCCTGTTCTGGACAAGGATTTCCGTCCCGCAGTTCTGGAAAACAGAGCCTTTATTGAAGGTGTGGAAAAGTCGGGCAAAGGAGTTCCTCTGGCAATTGCATTGGACCGTGGAGATGGATTGATTTCCACTTATACCTCAAAAGTATATGCTGAAGATGCAGGCATGGATGATGCTAACTTTGCATATGTAGAACGCCTCGTGAAAACCCTTTTATGGATTAGAGGGGGCTGGAAGATAATAATCGGAGGTCCGAAAAGCGTGGGCGAATACATAAAGAAAGCCTATTCCAAGGGTGGAATCAGGGAATTTGATGCAGAGTTTATGGCAAGGGTCTATGAAAAACCTTTTACGGTTGAAGTTACCACCTACGACAAGGTACCCCCGTCAAATGAGGTTTCAAAACCAATAGGACGTCACCTTGACGGCTGCCGTATAGGCTTTGATGCAGGAGGAAGCGACCGCAAGGTATCAGCAGTTATTGACGGTGAAGCAGTGTACAGCGAAGAGGTTATTTGGCATCCCAAAACCCAGTCCGACCCTGACTATCATTACAGGGAAATACTGGCTGCAATGAAGTCTGCTGCGGCTCATATGCCGAGGGTTGATGCCATAGGAGTAAGTTCTGCAGGCATATATGTAAACAACCGTGTAATGGTGGCTTCACTGTTTATAAAGGTGCCTGAAGACCTTTTTGAAAAGAAAGTCAAGGATATGTACCTGAACATAGCCAAAGAAATGGGCAATGTGCCTATTGAAGTGGCAAATGACGGCGACGTTACAGCCCTGGCAGGCGCCATGAATCTGAATGATACCAATGTTTTGGGAATAGCCATGGGTACCAGCGAAGCAGGAGGTTATGTTGACGGCCATGGAAATATAACCGGCTGGCTGAACGAGCTGGCGTTTGTTCCTGTGGACTACAATCCAAACTCTGCAGTGGACGAATGGTCCGGAGATTACGGTTGCGGAGTCAAGTATTTCTCACAGGATGCTGTCATAAAGCTGGCACCGGCTGCAGGAATAACACTTGAAGAAAGCCTTACTCCCGCTGAAAAGCTAAAAGTGGTGCAGGATCTTCACGCCAAAGGCGATGAAAGAGCGGCCAAGATATTTGAAAGCATCGGATGCTATCTTGGATATACATTAGCCCATTATGCTGACTTCTATGATATAAAGCACGTGCTCATTCTTGGACGCGTAACCTCCGGAGAGGGCGGCAACGTGATACTTAATACTGCTTCTAAAGTTCTGAAGGAAGAATTCCCGGAACTTGCTGAAAAGATAAAACTGCACCTGCCTGACGAGTCCAACAGAAGGGTAGGACAATCGATAGCTGCAGCCAGCCTTCCTGAAATAAAAAAGTAAGCACGGTACGACTGGACTGATATAGAGGACACATGTCTTGTTATGAATCATTTTACGAACAATGAATCATTTTAAGAAGGAGGGACGCATATGAAGTTTAGAAACAGCGGAGCAGAACTCTTTATCCCTGACGGGAAACCTGTGGAAGAAGCCATAAAACGCACTACACACATGGGTATATCTGCTCACCAGGACGACCTTGAAATCATGTCCTATCACGGGATACTCGAATGTTTCGGAAAGGATTCTGAATGGTATTTCGGTGTGGTTGTCACCAACGGTGCCGGAAGTCCAAGGAACGGTTTATATGAATCATACACCGATGAAGAAATGCAGGCAGTGAGAAAAGTTGAACAGAAAAAGGCTGCCTATGTGGGAGAGTATGGTGCCATGGCCCTTCTGGATTACACCAGTGCCCAGGTCAAGGACCCCAAAAACCAGGATGTGAAGGAAGAATTAAAGGAATTGATTGCTGCCGCAAGACCTAAGGTCATATATACTCATAACCTTGCCGACAAGCATGACACCCATGTAGCAGTGGTTTTGAGAGTTATCAGCGCTCTCAGGGAACTGCCTGAGGAACTGCGGCCGGAAAAGGTTTATGGATGTGAAGTATGGAGAGGCCTCGACTGGGTAGTTGATGACGAGAAGGTCATGTTTGATGTAAGCGATCATCCGAATCTTGCTGCTGCACTTTTGGGTGTATTCGATTCCCAGATCTGCGGCGGAAAGAGATACGACCTGGCAACTGCAGGCAGAAGAATTGCCAATGCAACGTATGCTGCTTCCCATGACACGGATGAAAGCTCTGCATTGATCTATGCCATAGATCTGATGCCTCTTGTAAAAGACGCAAATCTTTGCCCCAGGGAATATATTGAAGGATATGTAAACCGGTTCAGACAGGATGTGGCAGACAGGATATCCAAGCTCCTGTAAGCTGCCGAATCAAAACATGCATCGGGCAAATCAAGGGATTCTGTAAAATTTACAGAATCCCTTTTTTTAGTATATTTCTTATTAGGTGTATTTATATCAGCAGTACTCTTTATCAGCAGTATCCCCATCAGCAATATTCTTATTAGTAATATTTTTCATATTGCCTAGAACTTACTAGTATAGTATCCTAGAAATATGAAAAATCCTGATATGACCTGTTGTGCAGTAAAAATAAGCGAGAATGATATGCCGGGATAACAGTCCCTTGCATATCATTTGCCACTGCTTATGACAGTGCAACAGGTTAGCAGGTGAAATGCGTATTCAAGGGGGATTTGAGTTGTGTATTACGTAGGTATAGATTTGGGAGGCACAAACATAGCTGCCGGAGTGGTTGATGAAAACGGCAGGATAATACACAAGGACAGCGTTCCGACATTAAGGGAGAGGGAATACCCGGAAATAATAAAAGATATGGCCATGCTTTCCTTAAAAGTAATCAGGGATGCAGGTCTTGAGGTCAAGGATATAAAAAGCATAGGTATCGGAAGTCCGGGTACCCCGAACAAAAAGGATGGCATACTGATCTATGCCAATAACCTGAAATTCAGAAACGTGCCCATGAGAGCTGAAATGCAAAAATACATAAACCTTCCGGTCATAATAGATAACGATGCAAACTGTGCAGCCCTCGCGGAGAGTGTTTCGGGTGCCGCCAGGGATGCGGATCATTCCATAATGATTACTATTGGTACCGGATTAGGCGGAGGCATAGTCATAGATAAGAAAATATACAGCGGGTTTAATTATGCCGGTGGCGAACTTGGACATACTGTCATCGTCTCAGGCGGGAAGCTCTGCACATGCGGGCGCAGAGGATGCTGGGAAATGTATGCTTCGGCTACCGGGCTTATTGAGCAGACAAAGGAAGCAGCTCAGCAATACCCGGATTCTCTCATCAACAAGCTTGTTGACGGCGATCTTTCAAGGATTGATGCAAAAACCGCATTTGACGCTGCAAAACAGGGAGATGAAGCAGGCCGGAAGGTGGTAGACCAGTACATAGTATACCTTGCTGAGGGTATCACAAACATTATTAATATTTTTACTCCCCAAGTGCTTGTCATAGGCGGAGGAGTCAGCAAGGAAGGAGAATACCTGCTGAAGCCACTCAGAGAGATTGTAAGCAGGGATGTATACGGCAAGGATGTTCCCCAGACAAGCATCAGGGTGGCTGAGCTGGGTAATGATGCCGGTATTGTGGGAGCAGCCATGCTGGGCAGATAGCATCCATGGTTGACAGGTGAGTTTACAAAAAATGTCCATGCGCAATATAAAACTTACAATAGAATATGACGGCACCAACTATCACGGATGGCAGAGCCAAAAAAATGCCGTTGCCGTCCAGGACGTGGTGGTAAAAGCGATAAGAAAACTGACGGGCGAGGAGGTACGTCTCATCGGAGCAAGCAGGACGGACGTGGGAGTACACGCTTTCGGTCAGGTGGCAAATTTCCACACATATTCAAAGATACCTCCTGAAAGATTTTCGTATGCTTTAAACAGTTTCCTTCCTGAAGATATAGTCATAAAGCATTCAAAGGAAGTTGACATGGGTTTTCATGCAAGATTCTCGGCAGTTGGAAAGAAATACAGGTATATGATTTTTAACTCCGACCGTCCCTCTGCCCTTTTGCGGAACAGGGCATATTTCGTGCCTGTCCCGATGGATTTGGAAGCGATGCAGGAGGCAGCTTCGCATTTTTTGGGAACTCATGATTTTGCTGCTTTTTGTGCAACGGGGGGAAGCGCAAAAACTTCGGTAAGAACCATAACCGATATATCGGTAAGCAAGCGGCATGATTATAACGGTGACATATTTGAAATAGAGGTTTCCGGAAACGGATTTCTGTACAATATGGTCAGGATTATTGCAGGTACCCTGGCAGAAGTCGGTATGGGCAAAAAAAGACCTGATGAGATACCAGGGATAATAAACAGCCGCAGGAGGGAGATGGCCGGGATAACGGCACCGGCACACGGGCTGTACCTTGTAGAGGTGTACTATGAAGATAACTGAATGAAAAACCGGTGTTAAGCATGGTTATAATGTTTTAAGCAGAGATTTGAATGTTTTTTTACAGCAAAGGAAATCGGATCATAAAAAGAAGAGAAGCTGCTTCAACGATAAAGGGACATACTTCTCAATGAGGAATGTCCCTTTATTAATGTTTATGGTTTATTGGGAACATTTATAGGAAACCTGCACAAGGATTATTCCGACAGGTCTGTTTTATTAAATGGGCAGACTTCCATAGTACTAAAAACAGACAGACTTCTGTCATATTAAAAAGGGACAGTCTGGAAAATACTGCTAGCAAAAAGTGAAATGGTGGATGATTAAGCGTGAGGTACAGCTATGATAATGTTAAAAAATAGAGAAAACATGAGATAAATTAAAATTATAACAACATATACTTGACATGTACTGATTGTCTGTATTACAATTAGTGAGTGCCGAAAATTTGGTTCAGTTGAACTGAAAACATAGATAAATCAAAATAAAACGGTTGTTGAACAAGGAGGGAACCAGAACCATGAAAACGTACATGGCAAAAGCCGAAGATGTTAAAAGGAAATGGTACGTAGTGGATGCAGCAGGCAAGCCATTAGGAAGACTGGCCAGCGAAGTAGCTAAAATTCTCAGGGGAAAACATAAACCTGAATATACGCCCCACGTTGATACCGGGGATTACGTTATAGTCCTCAATGCCGACAAGGTTGTTCTTACAGGAAAAAAGCTTGACCAGAAGCTTTACAGACGCCATTCCCTGTATCCCGGAGGACTTAAGGAAATCAAGTACAGACACTTTCTGGCTACCAGACCTGAGAAGGCCGTAGAGCTTGCAGTCAAAGGCATGCTTCCCAAGAACAGCCTTGGAAGAGCCATGTTTAAAAAGCTCAAGGTATACAAGGGTTCGCAGCATGCGCATCAGGCACAGAAACCTGAAGTACTTGAAATAGAGGTATAGTATAGAAGGAGGGATATAGGAACATGGAAAAAGTGCAGTATTACGGAACCGGCAGAAGAAAGAAAGCGGTAGCGAGAGTCAGACTTGTTCCCGGAGACGGAAAAATCACAATTAACGATAGAAGCCTTGATGATTATTTTGGTTTGGAAACCTTGAAGGTTATAGTAAGACAGCCACTGGTACTTACAGATACAGCTTCAAAATTCGATGTGTTATGCAATGTACAGGGCGGAGGATTTACCGGCCAGGCAGGTGCAATAAGGCATGGTATAGCAAGAGCCCTTGTTAAGGCGGATGAAGAATTAAGACCCATACTGAAAAAAGCAGGTTTCCTTACAAGAGACCCAAGAATGAAGGAAAGAAAGAAGTACGGTCTCAAGAAAGCGAGAAGGGCACCTCAGTTCTCAAAGAGATAATCGGATACAGTTTCGGTCGGAAGAGCTACAGAAATGTGGCTCTTTTATTATGCGCTTCGGTCTGTTGAGCCGGCACAGGGAGGCGACAAAAGAAGTTATTATACAGCAATATTAGATATTTTTCTTTGAAGGAAAAAGCAAATCGTTCTTGAATATAGAAATGTAATATATTTACTGAGAAGGTATTTCCGGTATTTTCTGTCAGGTAGTTTAAGCTCATGGAAAACGAATCCTTGGAGTTGAAAAGTTAATGGATAAATGGAATGGAATAAAAACAAGGCTTGGGACACTTTCTAAAACAGCTTTATTTTTTATCATATTAGCATGGATTGTTATTGCTGCATTAACTGCTCATGCTTTTACAACAAGTCAATTCATTGAGCAGAAATTTAATAAAAATGTAATTACTCAAAGGACAGTGTTTGATTATAAAACCAAAGAATTGCCATACGGGATCATTGGAGTTGAAGGAATTATATTCCCCAAAACACAAAATATCATAGATGTATACATTAACACTACGATAACAGCTATTGAACCTGTTTATGTTAGCGGAAATTATTCCATACTGCTTAAAATAATGGCTGAAGAGTTATGGGAACGTACTGTAACCGTGAAAAGCAAGCAAAATTTCAGTTATGAAGGAGAAACTGTAGAGTTAATAAATCAAAAGGTGTCAATTGATTTGGAGAAGATTTTTAGTGAGATAGAAATGATTTCCAATGAAATAATTGGGTACAGACCGGGCAAGTTTTTACTAAATATTGTCCCGATTATCGAGGGAGATATTACTTATGAAAGTAATAAGATTGATCTTGAATCAAATATGGCTATGAAATTTGAGCTTTCTCAGGGTCAAGTGATGTTAACCGGCGAAAAGGAATTTTCAAAGCAGACCCCCGTTGACCAAGTCAAAGTACTGGAACAAAAAATAGATTTATTTGGCCTGATGATACCTGTTCCGGTTTATAGGTATGTCTCGCTTCCTGTTTTTCTGATTTATTCCTGCTTTGCATTACTGGTATTAATATCAAAAAGGCAAGTAAGAATTGAACAAATGACTGAAGCTGACGAGATAGAAAGGAAATATAAGAACAGGTTGATTTCCGTACGACAACCCGTGGATTGTAAGGATAAAACACCCATTTGCCTTGAAAGTATGAAATCATTGGTCAGGATAGCGGATGAGCAAGACAGAGGAATACTTAAATATCACAGTGATACGGAGGAAAAGATATTTTACCATGTGATTGAAGGGAATTATATCTATACATATGCCATTGATAAAAATAGCATCGGGGAAAAAGAGAAGCAATATGATTACATATAGAAATCTAAATTTAAACCCCTCCTCAAATATTACTCCAAAGTATACCATGCGGTTAGCCTTAAGTATAAGGCAGTTACTATACGTACCAAATCTTAAGAGTAGTCCGGGGGTCAATGTATCAATGTCCAAGATAAGAGATAATGTACTTGTCAAATAACAAATAAAAGATTTGGGAGGGTTTTTAAATGAAAAAAGGCAGAATTCTGGTAGTGCTGTCACTTTTGTTGGTGGCTACTGTGATGGCTGCATTGGGAACCGGAGCTATTGATGTTTTTACTGCTAACCGTTCAGTAAGTGCTAAAATTGTAGACGATACAAAAGGTTTTATTGGAATCTCAACAGATTCTCCGTATGCTTTCTTTAACAACAGAGGTGCTCTTGAAATAAAATTCGCTTCAAATTATGGAGCTCAAGGATTTAACCCTGATTCCAGAACTTTAATCAAAAACCTTTTCACAATAACTAATCAAAGCGGGAATAAAGTATATGTATGGTTAGAAGCAGATAAAGATTATAGTACAGCAGAACATTATGCATTTAAATACAGGGTTCAAGAGGGTTATGAGGGTGTGCTTCATAGAGCAATTTATACCAGTAATTATTCCAACAGTAATCCACTTAGAAGGGTTCTAATATCCGATGTAGGAAGAAATTTTAAAGACGGTAAAGATGGAGAAAATGCTTACATGGAGCTGGAGCCCGGTCAATCCTTTGTTGTGGAGGTAGATGTAGCAACTCTTACAAACTATGGGAAAGCAGGAACAAATCTGGATCATACTTTAATCATAAAAGCTGATAAAACTGCACCGACACAAAAATATCCAGACCCATTTAAATAATTAGCTCATACTTCAATCTAAAGAGCCTGTGAAAGTAAACCAGTAATATAGTGTAATTGGCAGGACTTAGGAATAAAGCCTAAAGTCCTGCTTAATTATGTATAATCTAAACGAAAAAGGGGCTTCTATGAATATCATAAAAATTATAATTAATTGTTTAACTTTCATATTAGTAATTTTTCTATTAACATTGACAGCATTTAGTTTTATTTACAAAAACCCTGAAAAGTCACCGATAAGCTTGTGGTATGTATATTCGGAAAGCATGGAGCCAACGATTAAGACTAATGACGGGTTTATACTGATTTCCTCAAAAACCTATGAAACAGGAGATATCATTACATTTAAACCTAAAGTTTTGGAACAACCCTATGTAACCCACAGAATAATCGATATTACTTTGGATAGAGAATATATTACAAAGGGCGACAACAATATTATGACGGATCAACAGGGAGGGGAGCCTCCCATACAGCTTGACCAGGTGATAGGCAAAGCACTGTGCATATCAGGAAAACTTATAGTCTTGCCCAAGTTAGGTTTGATATCCCAAAAAATTCAGAAGAGCATGCCAAAAATAAACGTGTTTACTTTAATATCTGTAATAATTCTTATATATGCTTTAGGGTTTGTACTGGATATGATATTTAACAAGGAGAATACCAGGAAGAATAAAAAGAAAAGAATTCGCTTACTCGATATTGCACCCTTTTTTGATCCTTTATTCTTAATAATGTGCATACTGATCATCATTAATACTCTAATTGTCGGGCAAACCATCAAGAGTTGGAAAACGGAAGAGATCTCATATGTCGTTGTAAGCAGGGAAGGTTTACCTAATCCTATATCAGGAGAAAAGTTTGAAAGAATAAAGAGCCTGGAGAATTCATCAATCATTCCATATTATACTATTTTAGAGCCGACAGACGGTAATATGACCATAAAACCAAGGATTTTACTGATACCTCCCAAAGAAAATGTTGATTACGTGGTATCTGTTACTGCACCTGAGAAAACTGGGTACTATGTACAGAAAATTAACATAAAAACGTATCCGAAGCTAATTCCACCAAAATTATTGGAGCAGCTATATTCAATAAGTCCGTTTATACCACTGTTAATCATCTTTTCTCCCGGAGTAATCATTGTTATTGTGTTGTATATTATTTGGATAAAAAGATGGGACGACAATAAGAGATTAATCATGGATTGCTTAATACCCCTTCGTACCAGATTGAAGAAGCTTGTATAAAAATAGAGAAATAAGACGACAAAAAAATAGAAATTGGTTACAGATATTAACAAAATATTCATGAAAACTAATATATACTTTAATAAAGAACTGCTAAAAGCTATTATACTTTAATAAATGAATTTGGGGACGATGAAGCATATATTGTATCTGGGCACCTGATATATGCTGAGTCAGTGGTGCAACCGACCAATGAGATAAAAATCTTATTGGTCTTATTTTTTGAAGTCTTTCCAGGAAGTATAGTTTTATCCGAATATGTATATAATTTAAAAGATGGAAAATGCTGCACAAATTATGCGGGCTTTAAAGGAAAGAAGGGATTTTGCGGGATGAAAAGAAAAGGTAATAAAACACCGCTGTCTTTACCCTATATAATATTGTTGGTACTGGCTTTAGTATGGATTGCTGTTTCCCAAAGCAGCTTTGGAATAGATGTCTTCCAGGCAGGAAGAGGAGTAAACGCCAGGATTGTTTCCGATGACAGGGCTTTTGTCGGAATAATATATAATGATGTCTATAAAGTTGTATATTCCAATGATGGTAATAATAATTATATTACCATGCGTATCGAAAATAACCTTCCTTACAGAGCGTCATATGAATTGGTTTTATCGGGTCTGCCAATTAAAGATTTCACACCGGGCAGGTTTACACTGGATCCCAATGAAAGACAATTGATTGAAATCCAGATGTTAGATTTGGAAGAGGCTGTTGAAGGAATTTTTAGCGTCCAGGGTTACATTTCGGCAGAATTTGCTCATGGAAGTGTAGATGTAGCATTCCGGTTTGAAGTAGAGGTTGAGTTGCCGGAACCGGAATCGGTTGAAGGAGAAGAAACTTCACAATCGGAACAAAAATCAGATGAAATTGAGATTTTACATGCTGAAACACATGTAGGGCCGGAAGAGGATGTCATTGAAGAAAATGTCATAGAAGATGATGGGAACAAAATTAAGGAGGATGAAACCGATTCAGCTGATAATAAAGAAAATGATTCAACTGACATAAAAAATGATGATGGAAATGGGGAAAACGGTAATGAAAAACTAACGGAAGAAATAAGCCAAGAGAATTTACCCGGTGAACCTGAAGATAATTCTAATTCAGCAGAACAATAATCAGAGCATTTTTCAGGGAGATAAGATTTAATTTTTATCTTTTTTTCATTTCCAATAAATACAATAAATTATAAATAATAACAAGAGATGATGCGAATAATTTCTTGATCGACATCAGGTATTTGCAAATTATGTAAACAAAAGCTGGTAAAATGATTATTGGACAATCATAAAGTACTTTTGGGGACGATGAAGCATGTACCGTAACCTGGGCACCTGGTGCATGCCGAGTTAGTGGTGCAACCGACCAATGGGATTAACCATCTTATTGGTTTTTTGTTTTCTATATCGCAATATCCGGGAAGGGATTTTATGCTGGAGGTAATTGTTAATAAAATAGCAGGTAATAATTCAAGGGAAATCAAGGTCATATACTTATACAGATATCTTTCGTGGGTCTTTACTTCCATATTTTATTTATTTGATAGTCGGACTAAATATTTGCTTTTTAAAATAGGGGTTATAATCATTCTGTTCATAACTTCCAAAATAGTGACAGATTTATATGCCAGATATTCGAACAATTCAAAGGCTGTCAAGAGCCTGGTTTTAACTGAAACCGCCGGAATTTCACTGCTGTTGATACCAACTGGAGGGTTGGACAGCCCATTTATCTGGTATGCAATGAATCCGGTATTAGTTTCTGCAAGCTTTTTAACCGGGTTGTTTTGTTGGTTTAATCTTGTTTTCTATCTGGCTGTATCAACCAGTATATCATATTTTATTTTCAATGCTGAGAAAAATACAGCCATTAAAATCTTATCCGTCAATTCGCATCTGATCCTTATATTCATTTTGATGACTTTAGGATTACAGTTATTATCAAGGCTGGCCCATGAGTTAAATAATGAGAGGAATAATCTAAGGGAGAGAAATTATCAGTTGGCAGAGGCAAATGAAAAGATAAAAGAATCCATGGAACATATCATGTCACTCTATCAGGCAGTTGAAATGTTTTCAGCACAAGACAGCAGGGAAAAGCTGATGAATACCATTATTTATTACGCTAAGGAACTGACAAAATCAAGATCTTTATTCTTTAAACAATCAGGCTTAAATAACTCAAACAGAATCATTACATGCGGAGATATTTCTCCGGATATTCATTTGTTAATAGAGAGGGAATTAAGCAACATTCCTGAAATGAAAGAATTGGATAAGAATATAGTACATATAAGAATTCAGAACAGGATATTTGCTGTAAGCGTTGTAAAATCAGCATCAAGGCTGTTCGGAATTCTGGGCGTTGAAATGGATGAATTTCAGGAAAATGATTATTTGTATAAAAAACTGTTTAGCTTTTTGACAGAACTTAGTGCTGTAATTCTTGAAAGATTGTATTTGGAGGAGATCGCTCAAAAACTGGCCGTAACCGAGGAACAGAACCGTATAGCAAATGAAATGCATGACAGTGTTTCCCAAAGGCTTTTCAGTATCTCATGTGCAATACACACACTGGTAGCAAAACATTCCAAGCTATCCGATACAGAACTGCGTGACCAGTTAATAAGGATCATGGAAAACTCAAATATGGCCATGAAGGAACTGCGGTCAACCATATATAAACTTAGTTCAAAAAAACAGGGAAGAAGGCCTTTTCTTTCGGACATTAAAGATTATCTTGACAGTATTGCAAAATTAAATAATGTTGATGTCAGTTTCAAATGTTCCGGAGATGAAGATTTATTAACAGGAGCAGTAAAAAAAGCAATATACAGAATTATAGCGGAATCAACAGGTAATTCTGTAAAGCATGGCAAGTGCAGCGAAATCAATATTGAACTTAATGTAAAAAATACCTGCACCGAACTAATCATAAAAGATAACGGAAAAGGATTTATTGTTGAAGATGCAGGCAAAAGGAACGGTCTTGGGATCAATAACATAAAAAGGCTGGTGAATTCTTTCAATGGCAGTCTTAATATTGACAGCGCACCAGAAAAGGGAACATGCATCAGGATAAATATTCCCAACGGGAATTTGGTTACTCTGGATGAAGGAGGTTTGGTGGTATGAGAATTGGCATAATTGATGATCATCCTCTTGTAAGGCAGGGGCTTATCTCAATTCTTTCATTGTATGAAGATTTTGAAATTATGGGTGAAGCAACCAATTGTCAGGAAGGCATAGCTATGATAATGGAGAAAAG
Organism: Bacillota bacterium; assembly: GCA_023622945.1. Lineage (GTDB taxonomy): Bacteria > Bacillota > Clostridia > Acetivibrionales > JAMNYG01 > JAMNYG01. The sequence goes on from JAMNYG010000200.1 coordinate 32,499, forward strand.
GCCGGAGATTGTACTTATTGACCTGAAACTTGGAAATGAATGCGGTCTTGATATTATAAAAGAAGTGAAGAACAAAACAGAATCCAGATTTGTAGTACTTACTTCGTCAGCTGAACAGAGTGATTTCCTGCAGGCAGAAATGCTGGATGTTGACGGATATATACTGAAAGAAGCCCTTCCTGAAGAACTCATATACGGATTGAGATTGATTTATAAAGGCAGGAAATACTACGATCCGGGTCTTGTGAGATTGCAAATGAAGAGGAATGATGATCCTCTTGAACTGCTTACGCAAAGGGAGAAGGAAGTTCTTTTGGCTTTGGGAGAGGGGTTAAGCAACAGGGAGATTTCTCAAAAACTTTATGTGACTGAACACACCGTAAAAAAACATGTAAGCCAGATCCTGGCAAAGCTGAATCTTTCCAACAGAACCGATGCTATTATTTTTGCCTACAACAAGGGATTGATAGGCTGATATATTCTATGAAAAGCGGATACATACGAATTGAAACCGTCAAAGAGTATTTACCTTTGGCGGTTTTTATATGTAAAACATCGGTTGGGATTAAACCGTTAAAGTCAACGTGTGTTGTTTTTTGAAACTGGTTATATTACAATATATCTTAAAAAGCACGGTAAATAACTGCAGAATCAAGAATAAAGGTCTGTTTCTGAGTTAATATGCTCAATAAAATGAAGTTAATGCGCCAGATAAATTTAAAATACATATGTTATGGAGGCATTCGCTATGCTGCTTATAAAAAATGGGAAAATCTTTACCATGGCAGGTAAGACTTATGAAAACGGATATATTCTCATCGACAAAGGGAAAATAATAGAGACGGGCAATGGTTCCTGGGAACCTGGAAGCAGAACTTGCCAAAGCGAAGCGGATAAAAGCTGTGACAGCAGCCAGCTTAAAATAATAGATGCAAAAGGCAGATATGTACTTCCCGGGTTTATAGATGCCCATTGTCACGTTGGCATGTGGGAGGATGCTGTAGGGTTTGAGGGCGCAGACGGGAATGAGATGACCGACCCCGTGACACCGCATCTTAGAGCTATAGACGGAGTATATTACAAGGACAGATCCTTTGCTGAAGCTCTTGAGTACGGAGTAACTACGGCTGTTACCGGCCCGGGAAGCGCAAATGTTATCGGTGGACAGTTTGCTGCGCTGAAAACCTATGGCAACCGGCTTGAGGACATGATACTGAAGGAACCTGTAGCCATGAAGGTGGCTTTTGGAGAGAACCCAAAAACCGTTTACGGCGGAAATAAGAAATCTCCCATGACACGCATGGCAACGGCTGCCATATTGAGGGAGAATCTCATAAAGGCCAGGCAGTACAAGCAAAAGCTGGAAGATTACTATAAGGATAAGGAAAAGAACCAAAAACCTGATTTCGACATGAAAATGGAAGCTCTTTTGATGGTTCTGAACGGGGAGATTCCTCTGAAGGCCCATGCCCATAGAGCCGATGATATTCTTACGGCCATCAGGATTGCAAAGGAATTCAATTTGAAAATAACACTGGAGCACTGCACCGAGGGACATCTGATAAAAGACATTCTGTTGGAAGAAGGGATACCGGTTGTAATAGGGCCATCCTTATCCGACAGATCAAAGATTGAGCTGAGGAACCAAAGCCTGAAAACCCCGGGTATACTGTCAAAAGCCGGAGTAAAGGTTGCCATTATGACCGACCATCCGGTGATACCTCTCAAGTACCTGGGCCTTTGTGCTGCCATGGCAGTGAAGGAAGGCATGCCTGAGGAAGATGCATTAAAGGCTATAACCATAAACGCAGCTGAGATTGCAGGTATCAGCGACAGGGTAGGAAGCATTGAAGCAGGAAAGGATGCCGATATAGTGATATTCAGCGGACATCCCTTCGAATTCAGATCAAAAGTTGACATGACAATAATTAACGGTAGTGTGGTTTATGAGAGATGTGAAAATGAATAGGACAAATGTGACAATCAAAACCTTTTCCAGGGATGAAACGGCCGAAGCGGGAAGAAAGCTTGGCAGGCTTCTTGAAGCCGGAGACGTTGTGTGTCTTTCAGGAGACATCGGGACAGGCAAAACGGTTTTTACAGGCGGAATAGCAGAAGGGCTGGGGATAAGCGGCTATATAACCAGCCCTACTTTTACCATCGTCAATGAATATGAAGGCAGAATACCTTTTTACCATTTTGATGTATACAGGATAAACGATCCTGATGAAATGTTTGAAATAGGCTTCGAGGAATATATTGACGGCAGGGGAGTTGTGGTCATTGAGTGGGCTGATGTCATAAAGGACATACTGCCCCGGGAACATATATGGGTGGAAATCAGTAAAGATCTGAAAGGTGACTATAATATAAGAAACATCACAATTGAATTCAGGGGAGAAAAGTACCAGCAGATTGCCGACAGTTTGGAACCGTAAAAAATAAACAGTCAGAAAGGAAATTCCCATGAAAGTGCTTGCAGTTGACACATCGTCCCTGGTGGCGGCAGTTGCCGTAATGGACGGCCCAAAGCTGCTGGGGGAATATATAATAAACCACAAGAAAACCCATTCTCAAAAACTCATGCCCATGATAAAGGAAATCATGGACAGTATTGAACTTGATCCTGAAGAAATTGATATTTTTGCAGCATCCATAGGTCCGGGCTCATTTACAGGTCTTAGAATAGGAATAACCACCATAAAGGCTATGGCTTATGCAGTGGGAAAACCTGTCGTAGGAGTACCGACCCTTGATGCCCTGGCATATAATGTTCCTGTGCCGGATGCATTGATCTGCCCGATAATGGATGCAAGAAACAACCAGGTATACACAGCCGTTTATAAATGGGAAAGAGATATCCCCGTCAAAGTGACCGAATACATGGGTATTGAAATATCCGAGCTTGTTAAAATAGTGAAAGGCAAGAACTGCAAAACCATATTCAACGGGGACGCAGTGGAAATTCACAGGGAATTTATAGAGAGAGAACTAGGCGAATATTGTTGTTTCGCTCCTGCCATCCTTATGTTGCAGAAAGCATCCTCTGTGGCAGCCCTTGCTCTTGCCAGGGCGTCTGAAGGAATGCTGGAGACATGTTTTGACCTGGTACCCTTTTATTTGCGTAAGTCCCAGGCCGAACAGGAATATGAAAGAAGAAGACTGCGGGGAGAAAACAATGCAGAAACGGATTGATCGGGATGATTGATGTTGAGGTTGTAAAAATGACCGCTGAACATATAGATGACGTAATGGTCATAGAAAAGCTGAGTTTCAGCACGCCCTGGTCAAGGGATGCTTTTGTGGAGGAAATATCCAACAACAAGTTCGCAAGGTATTTGTGTGCCAGGGCAAACGGCAAGGTTATCGGTTATGCGGGTTTCTGGAAAGTTTGTGATGAAGGCCACATAACCAATATTGCAGTTCATCCTGAATTCAGGAAGAACAAGGTCGGAAGTATCTTGATGGAGAGGCTGCTTGATGCGGCAGTAAAAGAAGGGGTCACCGCAGTCACCCTTGAGGTGCGGAAAAGCAACATTGCAGCCCAGAACCTATATAAGAAATTCGGGTTTAAGGTGGCGGGAATAAGAAAAGGGTACTATGCAGACAACGGGGAAGATGCATTAATAATGTGGAAATATTTTACCTGAAAGTGACCGGAAACACGCAAGGGATTCGGGCAGTGCAGCTGCATAATAAAATATTGAAAAGCTGCATTGCCTTTTATAATAAGTTCTGCTGAAAATATAATTCCGGCGGCTTTCAGCAAAAATCCGCTGCATAATGATTAATTCCTCTTATGAACATTGGTATAATTCCGGTCTATGTTCAGACAAATCCTGTTGATGACACGTAATAATACATAAACAGAAGTTTTACGAAAAGATCCTTAAAATAAGGTTTAATGTTTTTTACGGGCAGGGAGGTGAAGAACATTTGGAAGGGTTAACCGATCAGGAATTGATTGAACTTTGCCTGAATGGAAGAAAGGATGCTTTTGAAGAAATAGTAACCCGATATAAGAAATTGATTTTCAGCGTAGTGTTCAATTTCATAAATGACAAGGAAGAGGCAAGCGACGTAGCGCAGGAAGTCTTTATACGGATATACAACTCCCTGCACCGTTATAACCCCAAATACAAGTTTTCCACCTGGTCGGTCAAAATTGCCACAAACCTTTGCCTGGATGTTCTTCGCAAAAAAAGGATCAGTTCCTCTCCCATTGATGAAATCGCGGGCACTGTAAAAAGTACCGACACACCTGAGGAAGACTGTATTAAGGATGAGCAAAGCAGGATGGTAAGAGAGGCTATAGCCCAGCTGCCTGAAAAGTACAGGGTTCTTATTATAATGTTCCACCAGAACGGCTTATCGTATGAAGAAATTTCAAAGGTGCTGAACCAACCTATGACCATAATTAAAAACAGACTTTACAGGGCGAGAATAATGCTCAGGAAGAAGCTGGAGCCGTATATAAGGGAGGAGATATTGTGAATTGTAAACTGGCAGAGGAATATATAATGAAGTTTTTTGACAGTGAACTGAATGATGTTGAAAACAGTTATCTCAAGCAGCATCTTGAAATTTGCGAAAGATGCAGGAGAGAATTTGACACCATGAAGGAAATCTTTGATTCCCTCAGCCAAACCATGGTTGTTGAGCCTCCCGAAGACTTTGAGAAGAAAGTTATGGCAAGAATAAACTCAATGGAGATGACAGACAGAAGAATTGCCGAGAACAGTTTTGCCTTCCTTTATGCGGGGATTGCTCTGATGGTGCTGACAGCTTCGGTAACCGTCTATGAGTTTTTGAGATATGTAGACATAAGTCAGCTTGTCATGAGATTTGAAACTGTTTCGGGTTTTATGTCGATGCTGTTTGGCGCGATAAGAAACTTTATCGTATTGGTTTCAGGGATACAGAAAGGCTTGTATCATGCTGCAGTGGCAGTTGCTGACTCGTTTTATCATGTGTTTTCAATATCGGCGGGAATTCTGCTGATTGTGTACGGTGTTTTTACAAGCCGGCGTGTTAAGGCCAATAACGGAGGTGCAAGATGAAAAGGCTTGCAGCATTTGTACTGGCGGTTATTCTGATGACTATGCTCATTGCCGGAACACCCGCATATGCTGAAAAAAACCTGGAACTCCCGCGGGTGGGAGATCAGATCAGCATATTGCGGGACATAAGCATCGATAAAAAGGTAAGGGGAGATGTTATATCCATCGGCGGTGACGTTGCCATACGTGACAGTGTATCCGGTGACGTAGTCTCATTGTTCGGAGATACAATTGTAGATGCAGAAATAAACGGAGATATAGTGGTGGTGTTCGGAAATATAAAGTTGACTGACAGGGCTGTGGTAAGGGGTGATCTGGTTGCCATAGGGACCGTAGAAAGGCATGGAATGTCCGTCGTTGAGGGGCAGGAGGTAAATATTGACATTGAAATTTTGCCCTTCACCAAAACAGCCGTTGGCATTTTGCTGCTCTTATTTCCTTGCTTTGTGTTTTTGCTGGGGTTGCCCCTTATAGCTATATTCAGGGACCGTTTTTATAATATCTCCATAATGATTTTCAATAATGTGATAAGAAGAACTGCCTTGGGTTTTCCTGTGTTTATTGGCTTTACTCTGTTCCTTCCTCTTCTTGCCATAACTGTTATAGGTCCTTTGTTTTACCTGGTAATGATTGCAGCGGCTGAAGCGGTTACCGGAATACTGATCGGAAGTTGTTTAGTCAGGACGTTTAGTTTTAAGCCGAGGGTGTTTCTCGAGTATGGAATCGGATTTGCGGTAATGACTTTACTCAAAGCAGCCTTGGTAATCCTGCTTCTGAAAACAGAAGCGACGGCTTTTATAGTCGGTTATGTCTTAATGGTGTTGTTCATAAATTCTTTCGGATTAGGAACCCTTATCTCCACAAAGTTTGGATCTTTTTCCGCCGGACAGGACCGATAAGGTTCTTTTTTTTTGCTAAAAATCACATATCCAGAGAATAAATAAAATTTTCGTACTTTACAATAATAATTTCTAAGGATGCGAAAAGAACAGGAGGATTTCAATGAACACCAGGGTGATTACCGGGTCCGGGAGGCTCGGAATTTTATGCATCCTGCTGATGGCTCTGCTGATATTTACAG
>JAMNYG010000114.1 GCA_023622945.1 Bacillota bacterium
GTGGCAGCCATACGAAGAATCCTGTCATTTCTCTTTCTCACCACGACAGTAGTATCAAGGGTAATTGCCGCCGGAAGGACGTATCCGCCGCAGTAATCTATGTGCTCTCCTATGAGGTTGACTCTTCCCGGTGCCGCAAATACGCGCAGGTCGGAAGCATCCCCTCCGTACAGTTCGCAAAACTTCTTTTTAAGGTTGGTGATCCTGTCGCTCATGTTCAAACATCCTCCACGTTCATATTAAGACATTCTCCAGAATATAAAGTTTTTTAAACACCCGCTTTATATTTTGCGTAAGCCCGCCTCAATCTGCATCCAATGCCTTAAGTGGCTACATCAAAATGCTTTAAGCCTGCTTCAAGATGTCTTAAGCAGCTGCATCCAAATACCTTGGGCTTGCTTCCAAATACCCTGAAGCTTAAATCCAAAAAGTGTTCATTTCACAGCCTTGTATCTTTCATACGCCTGCCTGAGTTCAACCGCCTTTTCCTCAGGTGATGTGGGATTGCAGGGAGCCCACGCCCCCGTCTCACTTGACGCGTTAAATTTTTGCTTCTCCCTTGAACGCATGGGTGGATAAAATTCTATGTGGAAATGATAATAACCGGAATGATCCCCTGAGTTTACGGGCACCTGGTGCATGCACATCATGTAGGGAAACTGATAATCAAATAAGGCATCCAGGGTTCCTGCCGCATCTTTTATTGCCCGGGCCAGGCTTGTCCTCTCTCCGTCATTAAAATCCGTGATTGCAGGCACATGCTTTTTTGAATATATATACATTCCGTACGGATAGTCGGTAAAAAACGGGAGCACCGTTACAAAATCTTCGTTTTCAAATATGACCCTTTTTTGCTCTTTTATCTCCTCATTCATCAAATCGCATATAAGGCATGTCCCTCTGGTTTCATAATGTTCACGGCTTGCTTCCAGTTCAATGGCTATTTTTTTTGGAATATAAGAATAACCGTATATCTGCCCGTGGGGATGTGGCATGGTAACTCCCACTATCTCTCCGCGGTTTTCAAATATAAAAATATATTTGATTTTCTGGTCCCGGGAGAGTTCTTCAAATCTTTCGCACCATAGGTCAACAAGCTTTCTTACATGCTCTGTCGGAAGCTGCGGAATTGTAGTGTAATGATCCGGAGAATAGAGTATCACTTCGCATTTGCCATAAGCTTCAGCCGTTTTGAAAAGCTCCGTGGCTACATCATCGGGAACCGGGGGATGCTGTGAAAGAGCCGGAAAATCATTGTCATACTTGTACACATCGTAATGATCAGGAACTCTTCCCGAACCAGGACAAAACGGACACCAATCCCTGGGCATCTGAGGCCTGTTCTGCCTGTGGGAAGCTATCATAACCCAATCCTTTAACAACGGATTGTACCTTAATTCTGCCATCACGTTCACTCCTGAAATTCCGTCATTTGTCTGATCTCTTTTTTATGGCTTTTTAACCACTTCTTAAGCACTTTTCAATGATATTATTATATACGTTGGAAATATTGTTTGCAATTTAATTTTAGACCTCCAAACCATACAAATTATGAGCTTCATAAACCAGGTTCATTATTGAATTTTACGTTACATTTAAACCAGGAAGCATCATGCAAGTTTTCGCTCCATTGATACGCTATTTATTTCTTTTCAGGGAATACAGTATATTCTCCCCTCAATTATTTCATCCTAAGCGATATCCTATCTTTTAGCCAAATATTTTCTTATATCAAATGCAACAGCCACAACTATGATCAATCCTTTAATAATCAGCTGCCAGTAAGGGGTCATCCCGACAAAGGTAAAACCATAGTTTATGACACCAAAAATGAGTACGCCTGCAAGAACACCGGGGATGGTTCCCACGCCTCCCATCAATGATACTCCGCCAACTACACAGGCCGCTATTGCGTCGAATTCATATGCCTGTCCATAGTTGTTGGTTGCTCCGCCTGTTCTTGCTGCCTCAAGTACTCCTACTATTCCGTAAAGGGCACCTGCATAAGCATAAACACCAAGCAGGGTACGCCTTACGCATATATGTTTTTCCCGAACCGTGTTTTATATAAGATCACCCAGGTGATGAGCACTATAACTAATGCTATTATTATGATTATAGGTATATTAAAGACGGATCCCGAACCAATGAAGGTAAAATCTTCCCTGAACCCCGCAAGTGGCTGTGAATCATTCGGCGGCAAATTGAAATAAATGGAGGTTGCTCCATATACAATAACCTGTGTGGCCATTGTTGCAATAAAAGGAGGAACATCGAATCTCGAGACGACAAAACCGTTAATCAGTCCAACCAGCAAACCTGCACTTACCGCTATGAGTATCGGCAACCATAACGGAAGATGGGGTAAATCCGGGAAAAACCTTCTGGGGTAGTCCAGCACTTGCAGCAAGGAACCCGATATTACTGCCGTTAAACCTACAACCCTTCCGGCAGAAAGGTCACATCCTGCGGTTAAAAGCACGAGTACTGCACCAAGTGCCAGGATTATTCTTGTGGACACCTGCATCAATATGTC
>JAMNYG010000175.1 GCA_023622945.1 Bacillota bacterium
AAGCTACAGGTTTAAGCAGGCTCTTTCCAAGCAGGCAAATAATGACTAATTTTTTATGAATTGGTGGCCTAATTTTACTACGGTAAGTGGCCTAAATTTTGATTGACATTAACACTTGTTCGCTTTTTATCACAGATATAATAAAACCATTCACCGTTAAGCACATCCAGCCCTCCAAAAATAGCCTTTTTCTTATTTGTCCCTGGAGTAGGGATGCGCACCTGTTTTCCAGGTGGCATCCACATAGCTCTCAAAGGAGGCAGTAAGTGGACATCAGATTCATCCATGAATACAATCAAATCATCGGGACCTGCATCCTGAATAGCTTGCCGAATTGCAGCAACTTTCGCTTCAGCTTCCGGATCCTCAGCATTTACAACGGAATGTCTGGGGCGTCCCCACCGGTAACCAAGTTTTTTCAGTTGCCGTTTTACGGTAGCATAACTGGGTTTCAAGTCATATTCAGTTCGCAGGTGATAAAGAATGAGGTGGATAGTCCAACAGGTTTGGAGATACTCGAATTCTTCCGGACTTTTATCCATGAATTCACTTAAAGCCTCACGGGTCTTATCTCCAAGCGTTGCAGGTTTACCAATCCGATGTTCTTTATCTTTTAACCCATCCATACCATTCTTTCGGTATTTGTTTATCCATGAAAGAGCGGTCTGGTGGGTGATTCCCAGCATTTTTGCAATTGCAGGTGCACTCATGCCTGCATTGTTTAGAAGAATGATATTCGCACGGAAAGAGATTTGTCCTTTCCCGGCTTTGCTCACTCTTTCCAAACGGTATTTCTCTTCTGCTGTAAGTTCAATCTTTATCATGTGTTATGACCCCCTTTACCCTTGGGATTATAACACATGTTTATGATATTTTAACTGGTAATGTATTCTTACTTAGAGGTTTTGTAAATGGGTAAAATCCCAAAACCCTTGTATTACAATCGAAACAGGATTTTAAGTTTTGTCGTCGATCCCCAGGGGTTTTTGCACTATCGGAGATCGACGACAAATTAAATGATTTTTATGTATACCTTTTTGAAATAACTTCTGCTGATTAAGTAAACCAATTACCCTTTTCGCTTAATTTCATTTTCAAGAATTAACAGCGAAGCTGCTGCAAGTTATTCCAACAAAACCAAATTAGTGAATAATCAGTTGTATTCAAGCTACTTTATATAAGCAATACAACATTACTTAAAATAATCATATTTTATTTCTTTAGTTACCTTATCTATCAAACAATAAATATTCGGATCATAATCTTTGCTACTCTTTGTATCACTATCTAAGTACTTTGTTTCTTCTTCCTCATCTGCAAAAACCTCATATATGTATACGTTCCCTTCTTTCTCATAATAAAAGATTCTATAATCATTATTTCCATCATCATACACATAATGCTGATACTTACCTTTTCCTTTAATTTCAGTTTTATTTTCCCTTATTTCCTTGTTTGTAAATTTTATTACTTTCTCTAATAGTGTTCTATTGTTTTCTATTTCTTTCAAAACTTCTTCTGTAGCAAAGAAAATAGCATGATTTGACATATAGTTTTTCCACAAAATTTGACCAAGCGGTGACAACATAGCAATATTATCTACAACTTGGATGCAGGCATCTGCCTTTTGCACAAATTCATAATTATTCTGTGCCCACTTATTGTAATTATCTATACCCTCCTCCAACGCTTTAAACTGCATACTGTATTTATCGAACAATCCCATGTTTAGAGTTACAGGCATCGATGGTATTGTAATAAGTTCTTCGGTATCTTCAAATATATAATACAATTCAGCACCATTTACTTGAGCAATCATAGTTATGTATGGTATGGTTGCTTTATATCCACCTGAAATATTAAATATAATATTGCTGTAATAACCGTCACCTGTAAATCCGCTGACATCATCTGATGCTTCAATATTACCCACCGCGATATTTTCGATTCTCTGTATTAAATTAGGAAGCCCACTGTTTACAAATCTGTCTCTGTCTTCTACCTGCAAATCTTTAATCACATCAAATTTTTCATTAAAATATACAATAAAATCATTTTCGATCAGAAGTTCTTCTAAGATCTTTGAAGCTAAATAAGAATTGATTGTATCACTGGCAAGCAAATATATTTCCAATTCCTCTTTCAAATGCGACTTAATTTTATTTATGCTTTTTATCTCAGCCGAGATATCTTCAGAATAATTTTTCTTGTTTCTATAAAAATTAGACAACGCATCTTTTATCTTTCCGGCCTGATTTTTATAATTTTCATATTCTTCAGTGTAACTCTTATCTTTTATGTTCAAATAAAGCGTTTTTATATCATTCTTTGTTTTGAAATAGTTGTCAAATATAGAAGTTCCTACTGTAGTAATAACTCTTTTCATCTATATCACCCCTATTACTGAAATTCCAAACCCTTCATTACTTCGCTTATACGATATGCCGTTCTTGCTTATCTTTTCAAATAATTCGTCTGCGGTACCATCCAGCAGTTTAAAATAATAAACACTACCTGCAGGTACAGCTTTAGACATTGGTTTAGGATAACCTTCAGCCATATCCCACCCCCCAATGCTAACCGGTTTTCCTATACTTGCAGTTATCATTTCTGCATTTATACCTAATGATTTCAAATCCGGTTTCCATCCGTCTTTAAAAAATGCCGGAGTTATAAGTACTAATTTGAAATATCCTGTTTTATCGATTTTTTCTTTTATCTCATTCATAACTTCATTTTTCAAAAAAGCCGGAACTCCATCAATAGCTTTAACTCGAGCTAATCTTCCTTCTCCACCCAGCTTCAGAAATCCCTCTTTTGGGAAGCAATAGTCTCCACACTCTACATCAACTATAAAATGCAATTCATTGTAAATATCTTTCGCCATTCTTATGTAATGGGTTTTATATAAGTGACCTTCCTTGGCCGTATTAGTATTTGTATCCAGTTGAATCCCAATCTTGTTTTCAATGGTTATAACTTCTTCGAATAATACATAATTAATATCCTCAGCTGAGCCTTTCAGATATTCTTCCATAGAGTATTCATTTATTAAAGCGTTAACATCTTCAACCATATGCTTAGAATATAGTAAATTTAAATTTTTATCATTTAAATCGGTTTCAACTATAGGCTTATAACTCTTTAATGCTGTCGCCCTGTTGAATATTTCTGATTTCTCCTTTACCAAATCTTTGGGTAGTAAAGTGTGTAAATTGTTGTCTCCAATACTATAGTACAATCCCTTTATTTTCACATTGTCCTTTACAAAGTTCTTATTCTCTTGAGTCAGTCCTTTTAATAAAAGGTAATATGTACAAAATGCTCCATACAGAACAGAAGGAGGTGGTGGAAATACGCCTACTCCAACAGTTTCATATCCAGCTCCAAAAGGAACCCCTTTACCAAAATATACACTGTCTACCGGTGATACCTGAAATAACATTTTTAATCATCACCCTTTCCAGCTAAAAAAACCAAAATAGATAAAATATTCATAAAATTCTTATATCCGAGCTCCAATTTAAGTGAATTTAACAAATTACATAATTTATCTTTGACTTCCGCTTTTCTTTCATCACTCAGATTTTGATTAATAGATCTCATAATACTCCTGTTCAATTCATTGTCAAAAATATTTTCAGGTAATTTTTCTACATCCAGGTCTTTTAAGTAATATTCCAGTTTTTTGACAAAAGAACTGCTAACTTCACCACTGTCTATAATAGAGGCAATTTCTTTAAGTACACCTATTGTACCCTCTTTATTGGAAAAACAAGAATAATTCCATTTTGCCGTTGATATATACTCGCTTCCCGAATGCATCATCAGATGGATGGTAAATGAATCTTTTCCATCAGTCTTTTTTGCAAGTTTTTCTGCACGATTCACTGCACTTAAAACATCCTTTAAGTCTTCCTTATAATGAGCAATTACCACACCCATGGATCCAGTGGCCAGGTGTCCCATTAACATATCAACCCTGTCTCCATAATCTACAAAGCCAGCATCAACACTAAAATCTGGCCTTCCTTTTTCATTTATATGACCACTAAATCCTGTTCGTAGACCTATCATCACATCCAGAAGTGAACTTAAATTTACGATGGCCAGCACATCGTCTCCACCGGAGTATATTACCTTACCCCAATTAGTTTCCTCTACTATCTTTTTTACATAATTTAGCGAGAAGGTCTTAAGAGCTTTACTAATAGCCAAATGAACAGCAGGAGTCACAAGACGTTTTTTATCTGCAAACTTTTCCTTAAAACTATCAGGTATTTTATCCCTTAATTTGCTGTGGTACATTTCTAAGATTTCTGGGGCCAGCTGGCCTGATAACCATTGCCCCATATCGTCTCCATCAAATTTAATTAGCGCATAATATTTCTTTTTATTTAATCCAAGATTTTTAATTGCTTCATCTATCTTTTTTAATCTTTCTTTAAGGTCCGGCAGAAGATTTACATTATAATTATATTTTCTAAAATATTTCTCATTTAAGTTTTCTTTATACAATAATGCACAATCAAACATTGCACCACAAGTTTTCTTATACTCTTGCAACAAAGACTTAAGTTCTTCATCAGCCTTATTTATAACATCTAATAAAGCTATCTCAGCAGTAGAAGGAAAACTGTCCTCAATATCAGCAAAACCTAATATATTCTTGAAATATATTTCTGCAGCTCTTTTTGTAAAACATATGCTGCACAGTCCTTCTCCTTGATTGAGGTACTTATGGGAGATTTCATCATTCTGACTGTCTAAAACAACGGCTCTTTGATTTCTTAGCAATGATAATTTAAAACTTCCTTTACCATTTTCTACCAATTCGTCTTCCCGAATAGTACGTCTATACACCACAACGTTATACTCACCACATATGGAGCATTTGCGTCCGGTTTCTTCAAACTGTTGAAAATTCCTTATGCCTTTTCTTGCTCCCATGATTTTTTCCATAAATGAATATAATACGCCATAGATATTCCCAATATTAGGCACATATTCACCCTTTTCTTTAACAAAGCTCAATAATTCCCGAACACTTGCTAATTCCTCATCATCAATGAAATTTTGTATTCTCTCTAACTGCATTTCCCAATCGGATTTTTCGATGCTACCATTCTCTAATGGTAACGCAACCCAATATACTTGGGGAAACTGCATTAATTGAGCATTAATTATCTCCTTTTGAGCATCATCAGGATGTATCAGTTTGTCCAAAACAAAATTACCTATTCTCAGAAACTCATCTTTTATTACATCTTCAAGCTTTAATGCTTTTATGTCTTCAATGTCCTTCGTTGGCAATAATGCAAAAAATCTATTAGGAATAGTGGGGGTCTTCAATTCTTGTATCTTGTCATCACTAAATTTAAAGATATCTGACGTATTTGCCAGCCATAAATCACTAAGAGGTTGTCCAATAAGGTCCGGGAATATTATAGAGTCAGGTCCAAAAGTTTCAGCAACTTTTTCAATTGCTTTCCAGGTAAGATAGGATAATATATAGCTGCCCCAATACAAGTCCTGTGTTTTTCTTGCTTGAGCTATATATTCTTGTACTGGGCTTATTGTCAGCAAGAACAATGTCATATTATTTAGGTTGATACCATCAACAACTTCTGCATCTATCGATGATGTAACTTGCATATGATCGAATATGGAATGGTTCGGGAATCGAGTATCTGCAGGAGTCAAATCCCAATATCGTCTATATTCTAATGGAGTATGCTTTTTTAAAATTTCATTCATAAATCGCCAAACATATAGAAACTTTAGATAACTGCTGTCAAATTTTTTCTCGGATATTTCATTTATTGCAGAATCTAATGCTTCCATAAATATTGTGTGATCTACGTTTTCTAAATTGTTATATCTTTTCCCTGATAAAGGATGGACATATTCAGGTTCCTTTTCAAACCTAACTTGTAATTTTTCATCATTGTTAGCTCCTTTAGGTAAAAAATACCTTTCCATTGAAGATGCTATAATATCAGAAGCCATTCCTCTGCTATAGCTGATATCAAGTTTTTCACTTATTTTTTCCGCTCTTTTTTCATGACTTTTACCTGTTAAGAGTATAAAAGGTTTGTCGGGTGAATCGTGAAAATACAAGCTTAACTTTTTATCAAAAAGATCTTCTCGTCTGCTCATACAGTTTCACCTCATACAATAAGCCTATAATCTCTATCGTTTTTAGCTTTCAGCTCATCCCAAAACTTATCAATTAATTCTAAAGAAGGAGTTTCATCATTTGATTCGTCTCCCAATGTCAATTTTGCTCCCTTAGGTAATAAGTCACCTGCAAATCTTAATGCCATCCAATAATATCCATCTTTAGATTTGAGAACTTTAAATAATAGGGGTGATGATCTTCTTTCTATAATCAGATCATTAAATTTTGCTTTGGTTATAGTTTCATTTGAATGGCGGACTGGAAATCCAAAGGTTCCACTCTGTATTTTACCTTTGCAGCTATATCTGAAATTAGAATATATAATGCCAATATCTGATAATGCTTCATGCCATGTTTCGTAACGTTCTTTAGAAATTATAAAAGACGCTTTGGATAAGTTGCTGTAGCCCTTACAATCTTCGTTAACAGGCTCTATTATTTCTTTCGCTACTTTAATGTTTTCTTCAAGCCATCTAATTAGTTTTGTCCTATCTTCACAGTTTATCGATATGAAATTCAAACCGTAAGTATTGCCTTTAACACATTCTACTGTTAGCGAACCGGCACCTCTTCTTGATCTGGCGCCAAAGCCTCCTAAGTTAACGGCACACCAAAATGCAGCTACTGACTTTTTCAGTGCCTCATCATCTCTGCTGTAAAACGAAATGTTAAAAACTCCGTCGGGTTTAAAATAGCTTTTAGGACGGATTCCTTTATTTTTGCTTCTTTGAATCATGGAATAAAATAGATAACCTAATCCGCTGTTTTTGCCTTCTAATTTTCTTTCTTCTTTAATAAAGTCCCATTTTAAGTTGTAATCCTTCTGTAAATTGCTTGAAATATTAATATTCTTTTGCGTTATTAGAATATCAATTTTACTTTTGCTACTTTCATTTGATGTTCCACCAAATATGCTTTGTTCAGTTTTCTTTAATTCCTCATAATTATCACAACATTTTAGTGCTCTCCACCAAAATCTTATCATCCCTTTAAAAGACGCTTCCCGTAACTCTAACCAATTTTGATCTGCTCCGAACATATATAGAGGTGTCAATATTTTAATTCTAAAATCTACTTGATGCATATTCTAATCCCCCTTTGCTGGGATTAATTTTCCTTTTCCATATCCTAAGGCTGTCTTTGCTCCTACTCCACCGTATTGTAATGCTTCTTTTAACCATTCTTCCAAGGTTCTTTCACCAATTTTTAGGTTTTTTACATCTTTTTCAAGATATATTAAATTAATTCTAAACTTAACATTCTGTAAAGTCAGAAAAAAGATGGGGTTTGGATTTTGCCAGTCTGCCGGTGCAATATTACCAGTATAATATTCAGGGTAATGAGGATTCATAATGTCTAAACTCAGTTTAAAATTCCAATCCTCCGGATATGAATCCATAAAGATTACATTGCCTTTATTATTTTCAGTTCCAAAAATTGATTTGAAGTTTTCTTCTTCGTCATAAGGCCCTTCTTTTTTTATCCAGTTGGATAATGTTCCTTTTATAGCTTGTCCGGGAATATAAGGTATGCCGTATATCCAGTGTAAGGTCATGGATACTTCCCTTACTGATTCCTGACCTAATCCTACTATAATTTTATTAAATGGAACAAACCTATACTTTGATATTTCATAACCCTGGGATGCGAATTTTTCTATCAAATAATTCTGCTTTTTTGTAAAATCATAACAATTCTTGAACTTGTCATTCTTTGCTATGTCCTTGAATTCATTGATATCTATTTTTAATTTATATTTCTCTTTTTTGTTTTCTTTTTCACTCTCTTTTTTATCTCCTTTTTCTTTTTTATCTTCATTTTTTTCTTTATCAACTTTTATGCCTTTATTTAATTGGAGATGAAAATTATCAACAGATGATATATCGCATTGAATTATTAAATCGTTTAGAGTTTCAATTTTCTGAAGAGGGTTTATTGTCATCCTTAATCATCCCTTCAGCAAATCTTCTTAACCAATTGGCAAACTCCATAATTTCTTTAGTAATAATCCTATATTCGTTGCTATTTAAAGAAAGAAGTACATCTATTAGTTCTTCTTTTTCCTTTTTGTATACGAAACTCACAGGACATTCATCACATTTAAGCCAATTTTCCATATCTGCATACAGTTGATTGTAAGCCCTTCCGTCTACTTTATTTGATATGGATACTTTTATGAAAGCTATTGTCGCCAATAACCCATTAACTCTTACCATAGCCATTATTCGTCTGGAATAAGCTTTATACTTTTTTGCAACCTCTGGATCATCTTTTACTTTCTTAACACATCTGTACGCAAATTCTGCCCTTTGGTTTGCAACTGTCCCTATACTTTCATTTTTAATCAACTTAATTCTCCCCTTTCATGGTGCAAATCCTTACAATCCCTTTTCCAATTGTCGCATTTCCACCTATCTGGAAAACTTCATGTTTTTTAATGCCTTTAATAAAATAGTCCAGTATGATATCCTCATCCGATTTCACTTCACCAAATTCTTTACCAAATTCTTTCTTCTTTTTTTCTTCAGACATTCCATACAATATTGAGGCTAAAGCCACCGAATAAAACACTGTATTTTCAGGGACATATTCTTCATTGAAAAGATGACCTTCCTTTACAACACCTATATTTGATTCAATTTTTGTCCTGGTTATTACTTCAGTAGACAACTCAGTAAAATCCCTAAAGGCATCATCAGAGACTACCACGATATCCTTTCTCATCTTTTCTTTTAATACCCTGTAAACATCATCTTTCGGGAATATTACATCAGAAAACCATTTTGCAAACTGAGTAAGCGTTTCATTTTTCTCAACTTCAAACTTGAATTCTTCAAGTATGATTATTCCTTTATTATTTTCTTCTTTCAGTGTCAGGTTCGTATTTTTGATAACTGAGTTAGGTCTTATAGATTCAATGTCACCTTCTATAGCTATTCTCCTGTTACTCAACATCATTTCTTCTTTGAATCTTGAAAGTATGTATGGACATGTAATCCAAGCAAAAATCCCCTTTGCGGATTTTACAGGAAACAACAGGATTCTTCCATCTATAAATCCTAATCCACCTGCACGCAGGTCACCTTCCTCAGGGCCAAATATTTGTGGCACGTGCTTTTTGAGATCATTGTCTGATTCAAATACATTCCTCAGAGATCCTTTCAAACCTGAAGCTTCTATTTTGGGAAAACCTGAATGTCTTTCTCTTTGAATGGGCAAATCCACGTAGCCAAGTTCTGAGCCGCTTCCTACTCTTGTAGGCGTTTCAGCATAAATAAATATTGGTTCAGCTTTTTTAAACATAAACTGTGTCCCCCTCAAATAACAATTAATAAATGTAAAATATATCAAATTTTTGTGTTTTTTATATTCTCTATATTCTCTTAAAATTCCTTCTTACTGTCAAAAAATCCATTGTAAAACAATAATTAAGACAAAATGTAACATTTTAATTCATTTTCAATGTAGTCTGTTAATATATCTAGTAACATATAAAAATGAACAAAAACACCATGATTAATAAATTACTCTTTTTTGACCACAGACAGATAAGGCTACAATCACACTTTTTCAGCACCTCTATAACTTGCACCATCATAGTTTCAATTCCTTATAGGTAGGCTACAAACTGGTGTCAACATCCTCATGCCGATGTCAACGATCTGGGTTTCAATTCCTTATAGGTAGGCTACAAACTACCTGTTTCAATTCCTTATAGGTAGGCTACAAACTTCTCATGGAAATCCTTTGAGATTTCCATGAGCCAAAGTTTCAATTCCTTATAGGTAGGCTACAAACGTTTATATCTATATTGGTGTCCAAGATGGCACGACTTTTGTTTCAATTCCTTATAGGTAGGCTACAAACCCTACTAAATTTGTGCCTAAACCCTACCTATAGCAGGGGTTTCAATTCCTTATAGGTAGGCTACAAACATGAGTTTATCCGGTCCTGCCAGTGCATTTAGAGGCGAGTTTCAATTCCTTATAGGTAGGCTACAAACCCAGGGCGGCCAGATAGTGGCCTTCCTGAAGGACCATAGGTTTCAATTCCTTATAGGTAGGCTACAAACTTTACCTACCTTCTTTGGATAAGCTGCCCAGAATTCATGTTTCAATTCCTTATAGGTAGGCTACAAACATGTTTCAATTCCTTATAGGTAGGCTACAAACGGCGGTGCCTGCCGGGAAAAGGAGGTTTTTATGGAGTTTCAATTCCTTATAGGTAGGCTACAAACTGATGATTATCTTTACCACCTGTATATAAGAAGTGGGTTTCAATTCCTTATAGGTAGGCTACAAACCCGCAAATACGCCTGCCTTGATGGCACGTGGGATTTGACGTGTTTCAATTCCTTATAGGTAGGCTACAAACTCTAATGTTAACATTTTTTAGCCTCCTTTTACCAGTTGTTTCAATTCCTTATAGGTAGGCTACAAACGTATGCATTTGCATTCATCTGCACTACTTTGCACGGTTTCAATTCCTTATAGGTAGGCTACAAACTTTAAAAATCAGTTTGATTTTACTATTGACACAACTAAGTTTCAATTCCTTATAGGTAGGCTACAAACTGGCTTGGTACTAACGGAAGCCCTCCTTGAGCAAAAGAGTTTCAATTCCTTATAGGTAGGCTACAAACTACACCTGTTGCGGCACTACCGCATTGCCTAGGCATCGTTTCAATTCCTTATAGGTAGGCTACAAACCAAACCGGATTTGATGAAGTATTTACCCTCCTACTACGAGTTTCAATTCCTTATAGGTAGGCTACAAACGCGCATAAGGTCTGAATATTCTCTGGTGAGTCGTTGTTTCAATTCCTTATAGGTAGGCTACAAACCCGAGCGGTTCCGCCGCATCATGCTGGGTCTCAAACGGGTTTCAATTCCTTATAGGTAGGCTACAAACCAAAACTCAGCTGTTTTCTGCCATGCTACTATGGGTAGTTTCAATTCCTTATAGGTAGGCTACAAACCGGTGTGCCACTGCCAATGATTTGTTGATTTGAGTTCAGTTTCAATTCCTTATAGGTAGGCTACAAACAAGGATAGCCCGTAACTGGGCTGTCCTTTTATTCAATTGTGGTTTCAATCCCTTATAGGTAGGCTACAAACCCGTGATGGTAGTTGTGCCGGTGTACCGATCTTTTTACGACAGTTTCAATCCCTTATAGGTAGGCTACAAACAAACCAAGTACAACATTTACTTTTCTTGCTATCGAATAAGTTTCAATCCCTTATAGGTAGGCTACAAACGGTAAATACAACAGTTCCATAAAGTGCCCATTTAGCATGTTTCAATCCCTTATAGGTAGGCTACAAACGCTCTTTTCTTTCATCCGCTTCCGGGACGTATGACCAAAGTTTCAATCCCTTATAGGTAGGCTACAAACATGGAGGTCGATACAAGATGTTGAACAGTGAAAAAATGTTTCAATCCCTTATAGGTAGGCTACAAACTTTGTCAATACTTTTTGCTTTCACTCTTGTTAATTCAAGTTTCAATCCCTTATAGGTAGGCTACAAACAGAACATGATTCACTGCATTGGCGATAACATATACATTGGTTTCAATCCCTTATAGGTAGGCTACAAACGGTTACGGCCTTATTAGTTGTCAGGACCTTAAACTGTTTCAATCCCTTATAGGTAGGCTACA
The DNA here is from genome assembly GCA_023622945.1 of Bacillota bacterium. Taxonomy (GTDB): domain Bacteria; phylum Bacillota; class Clostridia; order Acetivibrionales; family JAMNYG01; genus JAMNYG01. Next base: position 11,843 of record JAMNYG010000175.1, read on the forward strand.
AACCCACAAGTGGTATAGTGGTGGCCGAGTTCTTCGGCGTTTCAATCCCTTATAGGTAGGCTACAAACTAAAGCCTATTTACACAGGCTGTAACCTGTTATTTGTTTCAATCCCTTATAGGTAGGCTACAAACTCTGTTTCCCGGCTTCGATGGGCACCTCTCTATCTGCGTTTCAATCCCTTATAGGTAGGCTACAAACGTAAAAATACTTTACACTTAAAAATACTAATATAAAATGTTTCAATCCCTTATAGGTAGGCTACAAACAAGGAGGGTAATATCATGAAACAATTGAATATCAATGTTTCAATCCCTTATAGGTAGGCTACAAACCTTCCTGGCCCAAGGCGAGATTATGTCTGCATCCTCAGTTTCAATCCCTTATAGGTAGGCTACAAACGATGCGAACAATAACCTTCCATTCGTATAGTATCGCCAGTTTCAATCCCTTATAGGTAGGCTACAAACTAAAAGACCTGATCGACGATATTAACTGGCAGACATGTTTCAATCCCTTATAGGTAGGCTACAAACCCCTTCCTGATGCATTTCCTGCTTAATCCAGGTTGCGTTTCAATCCCTTATAGGTAGGCTACAAACCTGAAAAAGTACCGTCTAAATCACTATATGCTATAGTATAGTTTCAATCCCTTATAGGTAGGCTACAAACGAAGAATTGGATCCTGTTGATATACAGGATTTGAACTAGTTTCAATCCCTTATAGGTAGGCTACAAACGTAGATGAAGTCATAAAACATGCCCAGCGTTACAGGTTTCAATCCCTTATAGGTAGGCTACAAACTGTACCTTTATTGCATAAAGTTTTGTAAAGAAATCACGTTTCAATCCCTTATAGGTAGGCTACAAACCCGTTTGACCCGCATAAAATCAGGGCTTTGTTAATTATATTATATGCAGACAAATAGGCTTTGTAAATAGGTAAAATTCTTTAAATCCTTGTACTGCAAGGGATAGGAGATTTTAGTTTTTGTCGTCGATCTCCAGGGGTTTTTGCACTATCGGGGATCGACGACAAAATAAAAAAACACATTTATCCGTGAACTATTGGGGCTTTCATGATAATATACAGATAATAAACCATAATGCCATAGGTTTATAATATAATAAACCATAATGCCATAGGTTTATAATAGACCTACCCCTATATGATAATGTCCGTTCCGCTTTTTTCAACTCCAATTATCTCCCTTGAAGAGTATCTTGTTGTCCTCAGCAGATAAATAATTGCTGAATCTTCTTCCAGGTTCATCACCGAGGACAGTTCCTTCTTTAGTTTCTTTAATTTTGCTTCGGTTATCTCTCCTTCCAAAACAGAATTCTGTACCCAATTAAGATATTTTCGGGCAGTTTTTAAGACCTTGGCAACCCTCCTGAGCTATAAAAGGCTCGTATTCTTTTTCCCCCATGAGATGTTTTTCCAGTTTGTATAACTCCAGGCGTAGCAATCGTCTATATGAAACACTTGAACCGATATCACGATGATTTATTGTTGTTTTCAGCCTGTTGTCCAGTTCTTCCACAAACTTTTTCTTTCCTTTTTCCTTTAAGACGATTCCTCCCATTTCTTTTTCAAAATCAGCCTCGGTTATCATTCTCTTGCCTATTAAAGTAAAAATCAGCCGGTCAATAATTATAGGCTTGAAAATTTCCGCCACATCAAGGTTTAGAGTAAAACGTCTGAAATTAGTTGTATGAAGAAAGCCAATACGTGGATCCAGATGTGTGTTATAAATTTCACTGAGTATGTATGTGTATAAAAGTGAATTCCCAAAGCTTATAAGGCAGTTTAGATGATTTTTGGGCGGTCTTCTTGAACGTTCCTCAAAAGTAAAGTGAGGGTTTTCCAGAATATTGTCGAATGCTTTGTAATAATGGTTTCGGATGTTTCCTTCCAAAGCCATCAATTCAGAAGTATCGTTGCATTGAGGCAATTCCTGTTCCAGCTTTTCAATTGAATCCAAATATTCCTGCAAATCTTTATCGCGATTCTGATAGTAGCGCAGCACCTTTTTAATGTTAGCTACGGCACCTTCCACAAACTTTTTGGCAATTACCATCCTCTTCCTTGTATCAAGATAATGTTCAGCCTGACACAAAGTCATATAACCTGAGTTGTAATGCTCCCGCGGATAAAAAGTTCCCATGTAGTAACCATAATAATTGAAATAGTGGATTAAAATCTCTTTTTGCGATGCAAATTCCAAAAACCGTTTATTTAAGTCAACCTCCCCAAATACCATTATCTCGTTAATATCCTCTACGGGAAGGAACTTTTTCCCTTCGGAGGTAGTGAAGCATATGGTGTTATCCTTTCTCCCAAGTTCACCGTCAGAAAATATGTAAATACTCTTTCTCAACCTTAATCTCTCCTATGCCCAGCAAAAATCTCT
>JAMNYG010000116.1 GCA_023622945.1 Bacillota bacterium
CCTTTATCCTGCGCATATACCCTTTATTCCATGGCATGTATCCTTTATTCCGCGCATATACCCTTTATGCCGTAGCATTTATCCTTTATTCTGCGTCATATTCCCTTTATTCCATGGCACGTATCCTTTATCCTGCACATATACCCTTTTTCTGCGGCTCGTATCTTTATACTGGGGCATACATCTTTTATCCCATGTCATGTGTTTTATTCTATAGCACGTATGTTGTCAATAAGCAAATACATTTGCTCCTTGCTGGTAAATGCTCCGGAAAAACCATATCGAATTAATCCTTGTTTATCTATTATATAATTTACCGGTATGCCTCTTTGCTGATAAATACTCCAGGCTTTATTATCCTTGTCAAGTAAAAATGGGAATGTATATCCATTGCTTTTTACGAAAGCTTTTACAATCCTTTCAGCCTTGTCGCTGTCATTTCCTCCCCTGAGCTCAACTATGGTAGGGCTTACTGCCAGGATGACCACATCCTTGTCCTTGTATTCATTGTATATCTCTTCCATTAATTGCATCTCTTCTCTGCAGGGCGGGCACCATGTGGCCCAAAAATTCAGGAATATTATCTTCCCTTTGAAATCAGAGAGCTTAACCTTGTTACCGTCCAGATCTACAGCTTCAAAGTCCTCCATGGGTATTGCCAGCATTTCTGCCAGAATTTCTTTTTTCCTGGTGTCTTCATCGTCGGTCGAGCTTTGTGAATTTCCTCCGTCAGTTGAATTTTGGGAGTTTTCTCCCGTCCGGAGTGAATGAGTTGTCTCTTCAGGTCTTTCCGCCACTTTGGGCTGTTTTTCTTCAGCCATGGTATACCAGGATATCAGCACTGCAATAATTACCACAACCGCAATAAAGAATACTATCCTTTTCCTGTTCATGCGTTAATACCTCCTGTATTACAGATACAGCTAAAGCGTAGCCAGAAAACCAAAAGTATTTGTAAGGATGGATATTCCTATCACCACTAATATAAAACCGCTTGCAATCTTAATGGCATTCATGTACCTGTATATTCCTTCCAAATATTTCCACATGTACTTTAGAAAAATGGTAAGTGCAATAAAAGGAACTCCAAGTCCCAGGGAGTAAACAAACAATAAACCGATCCCTCTCCATACCGTCTGGGATCTGCTTGCAAGTATGAGAACGGACGAAAGGACGGGACCTATGCAGGGAGTCCATCCAAAACTGAAGCTGATTCCCATGAGCATTGAACTTATTATACCCGGCCTTTTACCTAAATAGTAAAATCTTTTTTCACGATTTAAAAAAGAAACCGGTATAAGTCCCATATGGAACAGTCCAAAAACAATAACGACCACTCCGCTGATATAGCGGAAAAGCTCATTGTTTTTCAGCATGAACCTCCCTATTCCTGTAGCGGTTGCTCCAAGCAGCACAAATACCAGTGTAAAACCGAATACAAAACCAAGCCCGTTCCATATCAGCACTTTTTGGGCTTTTGCATCGCGCATCGTTTCCTCGGCGGACTGCCCTGTCAGATAAGTCAAATACGCAGGAATGAGCGGCAAAACACAGGGAGACAAAAAGGAAGCCATACCTTCAGCAAAGACAATGAGTGCCGATAATTCTTTTGGTACCACCGGTTCACTACCTTTCTGATTATTATTAAGCCGTTATCATTTAAACCGCATTAACCTTTTGGTTACCAATTAAACTGCATTACCTTTTGATTACTAATTAAACTGCATTATACCTTTTGTCCGGTATTTTATCAAATATATATTCGTACTTAAGCCAAAAAATACGAATGCACTTTCCGTCTAAAGGACAAAAATACTTATTAAGACGGCAGATATATTTAAACGGCAGATAATTTATAATGGTTAAAATCAATTTGATATATTATTTTACCACCTTTTGCCTCTACAAAACAAAAAAATAATGAGGGGGTTGCCTTTAAGGTATAAGCCCTTTCAGACAGCCCCCATACTTTCCGGCTATATTCTTTTCATATTTCTATTATAGCTGTATCCTTTTATACTTTTTATAACTTCAAGCTCCTATATGTCATATCCTAAAACTTTTGTACGGCAATCTCTTTATACTTCAATCCTGCCTTCCCTGTACTTTGTCAGATAATTCATGCAGAAGTCATCAATTCCCAGCAGAGCTTCAGTGGCATAAATAAATGACAGGAGCTTGTTATCCAGGGGATCCAGAATCGCGCTGTCCATTCCTGATGTCATCGCAGCCACAAGGAAAGCCTGGTTCATAAGTTTCCTGGCCGGAATCCCGAATGATATATTGCTGAGGCCACAGGTTATGTGAACTCCGGGGAATTCTTCCCTCACTTTCCTTATGGTTTCAAGGGCAACCACTCCGTTTTGAGACCCTGTTCCTATAGGCCTTATCATGGGATCTATGAATATATCCTCCAGCTGCATTCCTTCCTTTGTAAGTTTTTCAATAAGCCTTTCGGCGATGCGCACCCTGTCATCGGTGGTCTCAGGCATGCCTTTGTCATCCATGCACAAAGCGATTATACTGGTTTTGTATTCCACAGCCAGGGGCATGATGGAGTTAAATCTGTCTTTTTCATCGGTTATGGAGTTTATAATGGGCTTTGGGTTTTTATTTACTTTAAGAGCAGCTTCTATAGCCTTAGGATTTGGGGAATCAATGGCAAAAGGTGCATCGAGAACCTGCTGTATGGTTTCTATAAGCCATACAAGCCTTTCAGGCTCTTCATTATGAAACATGCCCGCATTTACGTCGATGTAATCCGCGCCTGCCTCGCGCTGCTTTATTGCCAGCTCCTGTATAGCTTTGGCGTCATAGTTCTCCATTGCAGGTCTGATGGATTTCAGCGTGCTGTTGATCTTTTCTCCGATAATTATCATATTACCGCCTCCCTGATTATCCTTTCCCATCAGTGCAATTTTTCGGATTGAGCACCGATTCCATAATTTGCAGTTTGTCTCCTCTTATACATAAATGCCAGCCAGTACATGGTTCCGACAAAAATGGTTCCGCCTATAATATTCCCTAATGTAACGGGGATAAGGTTCCTTACAATAAACGCACCCCAACGCAGAGCCTCAAGCTTTTCAGGAGCCACTCCCAGGTCAATGGCTGCCTGTGCCCATGCCTGATTGTTCTTTGCCAGAATACCCGCCGGTATATAATACATGTTTGCAATGCTGTGTTCAAAACCAGATGTGACAAATAACCATATGGGGAAAAATATGGCCAACAATTTGCCTGCCAGATCCGTTGCGGCCCATGACATCCACACGGCCATGCATACCAGCCAGTTGCACAGTATTCCCATGAACAGCCCATTGACAAATGACAGGCTCACTTTCGCGGATGCTGTTTTTATTGTGAATCCTCCCAGTATACCGTTTGAAAAGTTAAGCTGTCCGGACAGAATTATGAATATGACGATGATCATTGCTCCGATGAAATTTCCTACATAGACGTAAAACCAGTTTCTCAATAGTCCTATGACCCTGGATTTTCCTTCCAGGCAGGACACTATGATAAGGCTGTTGCCGGTAAAAAGCTCGGCACCTGTTACTACCACCATCATAAGACCCGTGGAAAAAAGTGCACCGGATACCAGCCTGGCAATACCAACGGATTCAATGGTGTGTATTGCCACGTTGGATCCCTGGGATGCAAAAGCAATGAAAGCGCCTGCAAGAATTCCCAGAAGCAACAGTCTGTAAGCCGGAGCTTCAACTTTTTTACAACCTGACTCAACAACTTTTTCGGTGATTTCAGCCGGACTTAAAAACATACTTTTTTAAGGACAACTCCTTTTCATCACATCTTTGACAATTCATTCATGATCTCCGGAATTATTTCAAACACGTCACCTACAATCGCAATATCGGCCAATTGCATCATAGGTGTATCAGGATTTTTATCGATTGCTATAATGAAATCACAGGATTGCATTCCGACAAGGTGCTGAATCTGTCCGGAAATTCCGCAGGCAATGTAAACCTTGGTCTGGACCGTCTGACCGGTCTGCCCCACCTGGTGGCTGTAAGGAATCCAGCCGGCGTCAACTGCAGCACGGCTTGCTCCTACGGCGCCGCCCACCTTTGCTGCGAATTTCCTTAAGAGCTCGAATCCTTCAGGACCTTTCATGCCCCTTCCGCCTGAAATGATAATTTCGGCATCACCGAGATTAACGGTGGTTTCATCGCTGTGGAAAACGTCAATAATTCTTTTGATTTTAAGCATATCGCTCATTTCAACCGTTTCATGGATTACCTCGCCGGTCCTGTCGGGGTCCGGTTCCAATGCCCTCATGACCCTTGGGCGGACTGTTGCCATCTGGGGGCGGTGATTGGATGAACGAATTGTTGCCATAATGTTTCCGCCAAATGCCGGCCTTGTCTGGAGCAGATCTCCGTTTTCAGGATCTATGTCAAGACCAGTACAGTCGGCTGTTAATCCGCAGTTGGTAATAACCGCAACGCGAGGTGCCAGTGCTCTTCCCCTTGCGGTGGCGGCATACAGAACAATTTCAGGGTTGTACTTCCCTATAAGCCTTGCCAGGACATCAGCTTCCAATTCATCGATAAATCCTGAAAGCCTGGAATCGTCAACTACAATCACCTTATCAGCTCCATACGCAAACAGCGAACCTACCTGCTGGGAAATACCTGACCCCATGGCAACAACCCAAACCTTGGAAGACCTTTTGTCAGCAAGCTTCCTTGCTGCTCCGACTAGCTCATAAGTAACAGGCTGTATCTTATCGGAAAGAAACTCTGCCACTACCCATACATTGGAGTATTTTGACCTGTCGGTAACACTGGTTAAAATCATGACTCATTTCCTCCAAATCATATTATACTGCGCATTCGCAGCTCCCGAACAAGAGCCTCGGCGCACTCCTTAGGTGTACCTTCAATTCTTTTTGCGACATTCTTTTTTGCCGGTGGCGGAGCGGTTTTGACCACTCTTGTGGGAGAACCGTCCAAGCCTATTTTATCAGTGTCAGCACCTATATCTGCAGGCTTCCAGACAGGGATCTGGGCCTGTCGCGCTGCCAGGCGTCTTTTCAGGGAAGGGATTCGCGGCGTATTGATATCCTTCAGTACCGTTATGACTGCAGGAAAATTCATTTCACAAATATCATACCCGTCTTCGCGCATTCTCCTGACCTTGATGCTTCCATCCTGTATATCTTCAACTTTCATAACGTAAGTTGCCTGGACCCATCCCAAATGAGCCGCAATACCCGGTCCTACCTGGGCTGTATCGCCGTCAATAGCCTGCTTTCCGCAGATAACCAGGTCCACGTCCCCTATTTTTTCAATCGCCTTTGCAAGGGCATAGCTGGTAGCCCATGTGTCTGAACCGGCAAATTCCTTATCGCTTAAGAGTATGGCCTTATCCACACCCAGTGACAATGCTTCCCTCAGGACCTCTATGGCTTTTTCAGGACCCATGGAAATGGCGATAACTTCTCCTCCGAATTTTTCACGAATCCTGACCCCTTCTTCTATAGCATAAGTATCAAACGGGTTTAATATGGAGTTCAAACCTTCCCTTATAATTCTCTTGGTCTCCGGATCAATCTTGGCTTCGTTTGTTGCGGGGACCTGCTTAATGCAAACTACAATTTTCATTAAAATCCTCCTTCCGCAATGCAGCTTCAGCGTGCCGTCAATATGCAGTGGTCATACCCATATGTCCTTTATCAGATGATACTGGGTCTTAAATCCTAACAAGGCCAGGTATACTCCGCACTGAGGATATAGTTTGTGAATGGACTTCAGAGTTTCTATGGGATCATACTGGGTATTCTCGGGAATCTCGTATCCTACCGCCTCAGAAAGAAGATGCAGCTTCCTGCTCATCCATGCTTCAACGATAACAGGTATATCGGGATACTTTTCCAGCAGCTCATCCACGATTTTATTCTTTTCAATAATTGGCTGGGTTATTATGAATGATGCGCCTGCATCAAGTTTTCTTTTCAGCTTTTCAAATTCATGTTCGGGAGGTTCATAAGGATTGAAAGCCACTCCCATGGTAAAGGTACCGGGATATTTGGATTCAATGTACTTTAATAATTCAACCGAAGTAACCGATTCCACTTTCCCTTCTGCCCCTACATCGGAAGGCTGAAGTTTAGGCAGTCTTTCAGAACCGTCTCCTGATACCACAAGCAGGTATTTAATTCCTTTGGATTTACATGTATCCAAAATGTTGTGTAAATCCTCCAGGGTATGAAAAGTATTCAAATGAATCATCACCTGCTCAGGGCGTACTTCAAGTCCCAGTTCCTCTATCATTTCGGTTCCCTGGAAGGAAAGATGGCCCATGGCATTGTCGGTAATGCATGCACAATACCCGCTTTCCATGACCCTGTTATATTTCTGGGCAAACAGCTCAAGATCTGCCTCCAGCTTTTGGGAGTCCTGTTTTGGGGGAAGAATTTCGATATGATATACCTTGTTTTTAATGTGATGTAACATAAACATTACCACCTTTTTAAATGTACTAAATTATCCTGCTGCAAAAGCTTACAGAAAGCTAAATACAGAGAAATAACAAGCAAAATGTCATCACATTTTCTTACATTTTCATGCCAGCTTCAAATTAATTCTATTATACAAAAGATGATATGACTTCAGGAGAAAAAGAAAGTGTCATAATAATCATAGATTATAAAGAACCTCTTTTCAAGAACGTTGCTAAAATAACATAAAAGAATACCAAAAAGACAATAAAAATACACCTGTCGCTTACCATTCTCAGGATAAGCTGTCTCTTATATCCACCAATCGTTTTCTGTCAAGTATGATAATTTTCCTGTTCCCTTTCAGCCTGATAATACCCTGTTCCTGAAATGCAGAAAGCTTTCTGCTTAAGGTTTCCTGGCTCATGCCCAACTGGGAAGCAAAATCTCCCTTGGTCATGCTGAGCACAACTTCTTCCTTACCGGATGAAATATCCAGCAATGCCCGTGCCAGGCGCTGTTCAACCGTATTAAGGCTGATAGATTCTATAAGGTTTTCAGCCTTTTCCAGCCTCCTGCTCAATTCATCCATTATCTTAAAAGCTATGGATGGATACTTTTTCATCAGCTCTTTAAGCTTTACACCGTCCATGACGCACATGGTACAAGGCTCCAGCGCCTCGGCGTTGTCTTTCATTGGCAATGAGCTGAATAAAGCCAGCTCTCCCATGAACTCTCCAGGTCCTATCACCCGTATCACCTGTTCTTTCCCATTGGCGCTCACCCTTGAAATTTTAACCCTGCCGGCATGCAGTATGTAAAGTTTTCCTCCCTTATCGCCTTCCCTGTATATCATGCTGCCTTTATCAAATGTTTTGGATGTGGTTATGGAGGCAACCTCAAGCATCTCTTCTCCATTCAGGCTGCTGAATATGGGTACCATTTCAATGCAGTTGAAACCGCCCACCCCATGACCGTTACAATTCACATGGCCGCATTTCATGAAAAACCCTCCAACACTTGCATCATTCTATGTGCTTCCGTTTTTTTGATACCCGGCAGCTCAATTTTTAAACTTCTTCTTCAGCCTGTTTTTAAACCTTGTTATAAAGCAAAAAGAGACCGTCTCATGGCTTGTTCTGAGCCGGTCCCTCATCTTTTTGATTTTTTAACTTCAATCCGATAAGCATTGGCTTTATTTAACTTTAATCCGCCTGGCACTTTATTTTATTTTAATCCGCCTGACGTTGGTTTTACTTCAGCTTTTATTTTTTCCCTGCTTGAGTGCCAGGCTTTATTATTTTCCTGCTTTAGTATCAGCCTCTACTATTTTCCCGTTTGAATATCTGCCCTTTTTATTTTCCTACCTGAGCCGCCACCAGCCTTGTCACTCCGTATTTTTCCCTTAAACGAGGTTTTTCAATCTTGCCCGTTGGATTTCGGGGCACCTTGTCAAAAATGATTCTTCTGGGCCGTTTATACCTGGGCAATTCCTTGCAGAATTCCATAATTTCCTCTTCGGTACATTGACAGCCCGGCTTAAGCTCTATTATGGCTGCGGCTATTTCACCCAGGCGTTTTTCAGGAAGCCCTATAACGGCTGCATCCTTGATTGAGTCATGTTTTCTGAGAAAATCCTCAATCTGTACGGGATAGATGTTTTCTCCTCCGCTTATAATGACATCCTTTTTCCTGTCCACGAGATAGATGAAACCATCCTCATCCATCATGGCCATATCCCCCGTATACAGCCAGCCGTCCCTGAGGACTGCTGCCGTAGCCTCGGGATCTTTATAATAGCATTTCATCACACCGGGGCCCTTGACTGCAAGCTCTCCTATCTCGCCCTGGGGTACGGGCTCCCCGTCTTCTCCGACTATCTTCGCTTCCCAGTTATATCCTGGAATCCCTATGGCGCCTACTTTATGGATATTCTCAACCCCCAGGTGAACACATCCCGGTCCGGCTGACTCGCTGAGGCCATAGTTTGTGTCATATAGATGGTCTGGAAAATACTTTTTCCACCGATGAATCAGGCTTGGAGGAACGGGCTGGGCTCCTATGTGCATCAGTCTCCAGCGGGACAGATCATAATCAGACAGATTTACATCTCCTCTTTCAATTGCGTCCAGAATATCCTGGGCCCATGGAACCAGAAGCCATACTATGGTTATTTTTTCTTCGGATATTGTCCTTAGTATCCATTCAGGTTTAATCCCCCTGAGAAGCACCGCTTTGCTTCCCGAAAGGAGACTCCCGAACCAGTGCATTTTTGCCCCCGTATGATAAAGGGGAGGAATGCACAGGAAGTTGTCATCCCGTGTTTGTCCGTGATGCATGAGCTCGGTATAGCATGCTGACACCAGGCTCCTGTGGGTGTGGAGTATGGCCTTGGGAAATCCCGTAGTCCCTGATGAGAAATATATGGCTGCGTCATCCTCGTCCGTTATGCTTATATTCGGATCTTCCGATGAACAGTTGGCGGTAAGCCGATCATAGCTTTCAGCAAATGGGGGACGGTTTTCTCCTGCAAAAAGCATGAATCTCACTTTAGGCAGCTTGTCATAAATCTCTTCCATCCTGCTTATAAATTCAGGTCCGAAAACCAGGGCAACAGAATCGGATAAATCCAGACAGTACCTTATCTCCTCGGCAGTATAGCGAAAATTCAGGGGAACCGCTACGGCACCTGCTCTTAATATTCCAAAATAAATGGGCAGCCACTCAAGGCAGTTCATCAGAAGAATGGCTACCTTCTCCCCCTTTCTTATTCCCCTCTTGATCAGGAGATTAGCCATGCGATTTGCCTTTTCGTCAAAAACACGCCAGGTCATTTCAAGCCTGTATTCGCCTTTGGGATTGTTTTCGATGAGTTCGTATTCACGCCACAGGACATTATGCCTTTCCTGAAGATCGAGGTTAATCTCTTTGAGGCATATTTCATTGCCGTATAATCTGGCATTGCGTGATAAGAATTCCGTGATAGGCATTTTCCATCCTCCCGTTCTGCCTGCACAATGCGAACATTGTGCACTGAGATTTTATTTTAAAATTTTAAAATTACCATCTAAGGTTTTATTCAAAATTAAAAAATTACCATATAAAACTATCAGCGTTAAATAGCACACAACAGTGATAAGCGCTAAATAATACAAAACAATCTACAAGATTCCGTCCTGCATAAAAACCTGCAAGGATGATTTCTCAGGCAGATTGGGACATTTCCGCCCTTCAGCTCTGTTTTAAGCAATCAGGTGTGTCCCCTTGCATCTCTTGCCCTTACGCTCTTGTGTACCGCCTATACCACTATATTATAAATT
>JAMNYG010000088.1 GCA_023622945.1 Bacillota bacterium
AATTAATATGATACGCGAAAAAGCACAAAAAGGGAAGAGTGCATATGCCATAGGCAAAGAACTTGGCATATCAAAAAACACAGCAAAAAAGTATATGGATCAGCCGAAAACTGAGCATGGGCTTAAAGGAAGGACAAGACCATCAAAGCTTGATCCTTTCAAGCCCCAAATAAATGAAATGATTGAAAACGGGATATTTAACTGTGTTGTGATTTTAGAAAGGTTAAAGGATAATGGTTATACCGGCGGTATAACCATTATCAAGGACTATGTGAAGCCGTTTAGGCCGGCTAGAAGCGCTCCGGCAGTGCGAAGATATGAAACACCACCTGGTAAACAGGCTCAGATGGACTGGGGTATTATTCATTACATAGATGAGAAAGGAATTACTCATAAAGCCCCGGTTTTCATAATGATACTGGGCAGTTCAAGGTGTAAGTATGTTGAGTTTACTAAACGTTGTGACTTATACAGCCTTTTAAGATGCATGGTAAACGCCTTTGAATATTACGGAGGTGTTCCGGAGGTAGTTCTGACAGATAGGATGAAGACTGTAATAAACGGCAGAGAAGCAGGAAAGCCGATATGGAACAGTAGGTTTGAAGATTTTGCTGCAGACATGGGTTTTGTACCGAAGGTATGCCGGGTAAAAAAGCCCCAGACAAAAGGAAAAGTGGAACGCCTGGTGGATTATGTGAAGGATAATTTTCTACCGGGAAGGCAGTTTAAGGATCTGCATGACTTAAATTCTCAAGCACTTGAATGGTGCAGGAAGGCAGACAGTAAAATTCACGGAACTACCGGAGAAATACCACTTGAAGCTTTAAATAAAGAACCCCTTCTACCACTACCGGATAAAGCTGTTCGTGATAAATACAGATGGGAAACAAGGAACGTAACAAGGGACGGACTTGTAAGCTATGACGGTGCTAAATACGGTATACCCTGGCAGTATAGCGGAAGGGAAGTAAGAGTAAGGATATGCGGTGATTACTTTGAAGCTTACTACGGTGAGGTAAGAATAGCTCGCCACAAAGTGGAGTATGCATCGGGCAAGATAGTATGGCTTAAGGGCCAATACCAAGGTCTTGCTGAAAAGGGTGGCATAGCAGTTCCCCTTCCTTTCGCCAGAAAGAAAGAACCAGAAACAGTAGAAATACGGCCTTTAAGCGTGTACGATGCATTGGCGGGGGTGATATCCAATGGTTGAACTGGAACATACCCGCGGTCTCCTATCTGAACTTGGCCTGGATACGGCCTCCGAGCTTTTGGATGCAAAGATTGAAGATGCGATGCATAAAAACTCAACTTATCTGTCATTCTTAAGTGAGCTTTTGGAGGCTGAAATACAAGAGAAAAAACGCCGCAGTGAAGAAACAAGGATTAAGTTGTCAAGGCTGCCGCATAGGAAGACGCTGGAAGAGTTTGATTTTGGATTTCAACCCAGCATAGATGTAAAGCAAATCAAAGAGTTATCAACTCTTGCTTTTGTAGCAAGAAAAGAGAACGTAATTTTTTTAGGGCCACCTGGAGTCGGCAAGACTCATCTTGCAGTAGGTCTTGCAATGCAAGCCCTAAGGTCCGGTATGACGGTATATTATGCCAGCTTGGCGCATCTCATAGCAGATCTAAAAAAGGCGGCGCAACAAGATAAACTAGAACGCAGATGGCGAATATATACCCGTCCTGATGTATTGATTATTGATGAAGTAGGATATATGCAGTTAGATCGTGCATCGGCGGAGCTATTTTTTAGGCTTATATGCTCAAGGTATGAAAACGGCAGTATAATACTAACCAGTAACAAATACTTCGGAGACTGGGGCGAGCTTATGAATGATACAGTAATAGCTACAGCTATACTGGATAGATTATTGCATCATGCACATATCATAAACATAAGGGGTGAGAGCTATAGGCTAAAAGACAGGCTTAAAGCCGGTGTCAGAGTTGTACCCCCTGCTGATATCCCGGTATTGAATAATACGGTACAGGGGGAGAAGTTTCAAACAAAACCGGCGATTGGGTCAATTTTCAACCGGCGATTCGGTCAAAAATATCCCGGCGTTGACACGGGAGCATGTGTTCTATGTTTAATAACATTTATTTCATTAATTTCTATCGTTTATTTTTATAATTTGTATATCGTTAATTTCTATAATTTCTATCGTTTCATTCGCTTAAGGCAAAACTGTTTTCGATCCCCGTTATTCTTTCCTGGGATAATCAATTGTCACATGCTTTCATTCTTCTCCTGTAAAGTTTGCTCATAATTGTTCAGGGTGCGTTCATAATTGTCTGCAGTATACTCATAATTGTTTTCACTCTGTACATCTTCCACAACAGGGCTTGAGCTAAATTTCATGAAGTCATAGGCAATCAGACCGGAAATCAGTATTAAACATGCTATTATTATTGCAATCACTTTTACCACATCAATCGCCCCCCTGAAAATCATTTCGTAATATTAGACATCAAAAAGGGGGGAAAGGTTTCAAAAATGCAATTTTTTTATTTTACTTTTCTTTTACAACAATATCTATCCTTCTGTTTTTTTGCATATTCTCTTCAGTATCATTGGGAGCAATGGGTCTGTATTCTCCATTACCCTGTGCAGTAAGCCGCGTAGGGTCCACCTGACACTCATTTATCAGAAAAAGAACAATATTGGTGGCTCGTTTGGTGGAAAGCTCCCAGTTGGTCGGGTATAGCACGGTGCTGATGGGACGGTTGTCGGTGTGACCCTGGATAATGATTTCACCGCCAATATCCTTCAACATGGCCCCCAGTTTACGCATGACCTCTTTACCCGATTCCCTGATTTCTGCACTGCCGGAGTCAAACAA
>JAMNYG010000010.1 GCA_023622945.1 Bacillota bacterium
CGGTTTCGACCGTAACCATGGGCAAGTATTACGGTCTTTCTGCTTCCGGGAGACTGAAAAAACCACCCATTTAAACTGATTTCATCATTTATGTCATTGAAGGAAATTTCTTTATATTCGGGAACGGTGCTTAAATCAAAAGATTCTACCGGCCGCCGGGATGGATGGAGGATTTTCCAGGCATTGTAGCTTGATATCAATAGAGAAAGAATTGCAAGGATTATGATAAGGAAAATCAAAAACTTAAAAGCTTTTCCTGCCTTGCTGGTTTTCCTTGTCACGTAAGTTACTCCGCTAATCCTCATAAGCATCCTCCCCGGTTTCTTACCAATAGATGCTGAAAAATGTATTTATACTTTCATTATATTTTTATTTGAAAATAAAGTAAAGCCGACATTTGTCATTTTTGACCTTGCAGACTGTGAATAACCGGCTTGCGAAATGTGAAAGGACAAAAAAGTAAAAAAATTACAAAAAAACAGTAGCGAAATTTAGAATAATATGGTAATATATATATCAGCGATGTAATAATATGGAATTAATGGTAGCAATATGTAATACAATGCGAGAAAAATGAGTTGCAGGGGAGTATTATGGAAGTAGGGCAAATATTCGACGGAAAATACAAAATCCTCGGCATCATAGGCCGGGGCGGCATGGGGACAGTATACCTGGGACAAAATATAAAGCTGGGCACTCTGTGGGCCATAAAAGAGATAAGGAAGAAGGATGCCTCCAGGATTGATGCAATGATTGAGACCAATATTTTGAAAAAGCTGAACCATCCTGCCCTGCCAAGAATCTTTGATGTTATTGAAGAAAGGGATTATGTATATGTAATAGTGGACTATATTGAAGGTGTGTCTCTGGACAAGGAACTGGAAAGAGTGGGAAAGTTTCCTGAAGAAACCGTTGTACGGTGGATGAGGGAGATATGCCATGTACTGAACTACCTCCATTCCTTTAAGCCAAATCCTATCATATACAGGGACATGAAGCCTTCCAATATCATCCTCGCCAGGGACGGCAGCATTAAGCTGATAGATTTCGGCATTGCAAGGGAATATAAGCCCGGAGCCGACAGCGATACCATATACATAGGCACCAGGGGATATGCAGCTCCGGAGCAGTACGGGGCAGGACAAACAGGTGTTGTATCCGACATATACAGCCTCGGAGTGACGGCATTCAGCCTGCTGACAGGCAAAAGTCCAAATGAACCCCCCTTTGAGATAAAACCGCTAAGATATTATGATAAGAACATTTCCCGGGAACTTGAAAGCATTATTGTAAAATGCACCAGACCTGACCCGTCGGAAAGGTATCAGTCGGTGGATGAGCTGCTTTCTGACCTGGACAAGCTGGTTTTTGGCATCTCCGACGCTGTATTGGAGAATAACGAAGGGAACAAAGCTTTCCGTGAAATGTCAGGCGGAAGCATTTCCACATTTAAGAGGGTTGTATTGGCGGTTTGGGGCAATAATGAATTTGCCTGCGAGATGGCTTATATGGCTGCAAGGATGAGCGGGCTGAAAGTGCTGCTGATCAACCTGGACTATATTTCTTACAGGGCGGGAATATATCTTAATCTTCAGGATAGGTTTGAAAAAGCATTCAGACAAACGTCAGGCATGTTTGGGCTTAATGCCCTGCTTCAGGACATGGAAAAGGGAAAGCTCAATTCCAAAGACTTTCAAGCTGCGTGCCTGAGAAGAAATGACCTGAAAAATCTTCACCTGCTTCTGGCAAACGTTTCACCTGATGATTACGAAACATTAAGCGGCCTTGATGTCTCCAGGCTCATAGAATATGCCTACGGAATGTATGATGTGACAATTCTTATGTTAAATAAATCTGTCCGGGAGCTTTCCACCATTTCGGGGCTTAGGATGGCAGATTACATAATTGTCCCCATCCGTGCAAGCCTTGATTCCATGATGGAATGTGAAGCATACGTTAAGCTTGTGCAGAGCCGGTACGGTATTTCAGCAGATAAGATAAAACTTGTGGCGTGAGTATAAAAAGGGCATAGACTTGCCTGAAAGCCATCTGAAAAAAATACTATCAAAAAGTGCATATATAGGAAGGGTGAGTTACTGCAGGGAGAGGGAAGTATACAGAAATCTTGAGTCCTTTTTTGCAAAATGGCTGTTTAAAAAAGCTCCCGAGGAATATACGGACATTCTTGCGTGCTTTGGCATTCTGCCCAAAAGAACCCTTATGGCCAAAATGGGCCTTTACATAAAAAAATTTCTGAGAAAAGTGCGAAAAGGCGCAAGACATCTGAAAGGAAAGGCGTCTTTGGGAATTGATAAAGATAGAGTAGGATTGGCAGGAGGGGAAAATGGTTAGGAGACTGATCATAAAAACAATGATGATATGCACGGGGATCTTAACCGTTTTGTTTTCAGCCACCATGTTCTTTATTTTCAAAGACCGGGAATTTGATGATGAAAAGAGGTTAAGGGTTTTGGTGGCGGCAAGACCCATTGAAGAGGGTACCGTTTTAACCCAAAGCCATATAAGCTACAGGATCATAAAGGAATCCGCCCTAAACTCATACATGATCACAGACATTGATGAAGCAATAGGGAAAAAGTGCATGCATAAGGTGGAGGAGGGCGATTATCTGAGAAATTATCAGCTGCTT
>JAMNYG010000151.1 GCA_023622945.1 Bacillota bacterium
GGAGGTAACACATGGAAGTTCTTTTTTACCAGATGGTCAGACACAGAAAAATGGTGTTATCAGCCTTTTTAACGGTTGCAATAATATGTGCCGTCTTAACTGCGCTGGTTTCGGTTAATTATAACATTGTGGATTATCTGCCCAAGGACGCCGGGTCCACCACTGCAATAAAGATAATTGAGGAAGAATTTGAAAGTGAGCTTCCCAATGCAAGGGTGATGCTTACTAATGTGTCTGTAACCGAAGCACTGGAATATAAGGAGAAATTGTCAGGAATAGAAGGTGTCACATCGGTAACCTGGCTTGATGATGTAATAGGTCTGGATACCCTTAAAACTGTACCGCTGGAGTTTTTAGACGCCTCCTTGGTGAAAAATTATTACAGGGACAACAATGCCCTGATCTCTTTAACCATTGAAAGCGGAAAAGAATCCTATGCAGTTGACGCCATTTATGAGCTTATAGGCGAAAACAATGCTGCATCAGGAAATGCCGTCAACATTGCAAGAACACAGGAAATGTCAGTTTCAGAAGTCTTAAATGCTTTGGCAATACTGATGCCGGTTATCATAATCATCCTCATTATTTCAACCACCTCATGGATAGAGCCTTTGCTGTTCCTGTTCACCATAGGGATTGCAGTTATCATCAACATGGGAACCAATATTCTCTATGAAGAAATATCTTTTATAACTCTTACGGTAAGTCCCATACTGCAGCTTGCCGTGTCCATGGATTACGCAATATTTCTGCTTCACAGCTTTAACCACCATCGCCTGACTCATGAAGCTGAAAAAGCAATGGTCCTTGCCATGAAAGAGTCACTTGCTACTATTGCCGCAAGTGCCGCAACAACGGTAACAGGTTTTGCAGCATTGATTTTCATGCGTTTCGGTATCGGCGCAGATTTGGGACTTAACCTGTTTAAAGGCGTAATTCTCAGCTTTATTTCAGTCATGGTGTTCCTTCCCGCTGTCACTCTTTTCTGCTATAAAGCCATCGACAGGACCAGGCACAGGAACCTGGTGCCGGATTTTAAAAAAGCCGGCAGCCTGTTAATGAAACTGAGAATACCTTTTCTGATACTTGCTTTGTTGGTTGTGGTACCCGGCTTTCTAGCCCAGTCAAGAACCGAATTTTTATACGGTACGGGAAGTATGGTAAAAGCATCCCGGGTTGAAAGAGACACCTCCCTCATAAAGGAAAAATTCGGCGAGGAAAACATGCTTGTGCTGCTGGTACCGAAAGAAGATCCGGGCAAAGAAATTGAGCTTTGCGAAGAACTTTCCCAAATCCCTGATGTAACAAATGTTGTATCTTTTGTTACTGCCATAGGGGCCGAAATACCCGGAGAATTTGCCCCGGAGGATGTTGCAGGGCAGTTTTATTCCGAAAACTACACGCGAATAATCATCTATACGGATATGGAAGAAGAAGGCCAGGACACATTCAATACCGTCCAGGCTATCATCGATACGGTTCAAATGTATTACGACACTCATTACCTGGCAGGGCAAAGCGCAACACTATTTGATATGAGAAATGTCGTTTCGGTTGATAACAGGGTAGTTAACCTGTTGGCTGTAATTGGCATATTTGTGGTTCTCCTGATAACATTCCGTTCTTTGACCCTCCCGTTTCTTCTGGTGTTTACAATTGAGGCGGCAATATGGATCAACCTGTCCTTCCCTTACTTTACGGGAAATCCTTTAAGCTTTGCCGGTTACCTGATAATAAGCACCGTACAGCTTGGAGCGACTGTTGACTATGCCATATTGTTTACCAACGCCTATTTGAATAACAGGAAAACACTTAATAAAAAGAATGCCATGAAAACAACCATAGAGGAAAACCTGGCTGCCGTCCTTACATCTGCAGGAATTCTTGCTACTGCAGGGTTTGCATTGGCGTTTACTTCCAGCAACCCCATTGTTTCAGATCTTGGAACTTTGCTTGGAAGAGGAACTCTGCTGTCCCTTGCCATGGTAGCCCTGGTTTTGCCGGCTTTACTGGTGCTGTTTGACAGGCCGGTACAGGTCACTACTTTGAAAACCCAGTTTCAGAAGGATGCATGACGATGGTTGCATGATGATTTTTATTCATTTTCAATTATTATTCTAAAAGCCAATAATGATCAATTATGAGGAGTGGAATTTATAATGAAGGAGTCAGTAATGAAGGAAATAACAATGAAAAAGATATTTTCCATTGTCTTGACGTTCATATTGCTGTTAATAAATATTACTCCGACATCAGCCAAGAATACCCCTTCAACGAAAGAGGAAGTTGTTTATGGCCTTCTTAACCATGACGGAAGCGTAAAAAACCTGTATGTGGTAAATATCTTCGACGGAGGTTCCATCACAGACTACGGCCGTTATTCCGAAGTGCGAAATCTGAGCACATCCGAGAAAATAAACAAAAATGACGATGAAATAACCATAAACACTCAGGCTGCAAGATTCTATTATCAAGGTACCCTTGAAAGCAGGGATCTCCCCTGGGACATACAGATAAAATATTTCCTGGACGGAAATGAAATCTCCGGAAAAGACCTGGGCGGAAAAAGCGGAGCACTGAAAATTCTCATGACGGTAAGACAGAACCATAAGGTCAACAGCATATTTTTCAACAATTATGCCCTGCAAATCAGCTTTTCCTTTGATAACAAGCTTTGTTCCAACATAAAAGCCGATAATGCCACCATAGCTGAAGCGGGAAACAAAAAACAGGTTACGTACACCGTTTTGCCGGGCAAGGGTGCTGACATTGCCGTAACGGCAGATGTCCGGGATTTCGAGATGGAGCCAATATCAATAAACGGCATAAAACTTGCCCTTGATCTGGACATTGACAGAAGCAAGTTTACTCAACAGATTTCAGAACTTGCCGATGCCATAAAAGAACTTGACGACGGCGCTTCAGAATTGCTTGACGGTGTAAACCGCCTGTCGGACGGAATGCAAAAATACATTGACGGTATGAAAGCTTTCAAAGACAGTCTCGGGCAGCTTTCCGCCGGTGCGGATAAGTTGAACATGGGAGCTTCATTGATAAAAAACGGTTTGTCTGAATTAGCAAAACAAAATGACTCAATACTAAACGGTGCACTGGCAATTCAGCAGGCTACCTTTGATTCAGTCAATGCACAGCTTGCCGGAATGGGACAAGGCTTACCGGTGCTTACGCCTGAAAACTACAGCGC
The DNA here is from genome assembly GCA_023622945.1 of Bacillota bacterium. Taxonomy (GTDB): domain Bacteria; phylum Bacillota; class Clostridia; order Acetivibrionales; family JAMNYG01; genus JAMNYG01. The sequence goes on from JAMNYG010000151.1 coordinate 3,206, forward strand.
AATACTGTCCGCCATTCCTAACCTCGCTGCCGTTAAAAATCAGCTTGATGGGGTGGTTCAGTTTACCCAGGGACTAAAAAGATATCTGGACGGGGTGTCGCAGCTTGACAGCGGAGCCTCGGATCTGGTACAGGGCGTATCGGAATTCAAAGCATCATCCTCGTTAATTGCTGCATCGGCAAATGAACTTTACAACGCAGGAGCGCAATTGAATGATGCAATGAAAAAACTTCGGGACGGCCTTGCCTCCTACAGGACAGGTACCAATAAATTAAGGGAAGGCACCTCTGACATGGATTCGGAGATAGATAAAAAGATTAATGAAATACTTGAGAATATCTCCGGCGGTAATGACAAGGTGGTTTCCTTTGTATCGGACAAAAACACCAATGTATCCTCCGTTCAGTTCGTGCTGAAGACCGATCCCGTAAAAGCACCTGAAATTCAGAAGCCTGCTGTTTCTAAGCCTGTAAAGCCAGGTTTCTGGCAAAGATTGCTGAAACTGTTTGGATTACATAAGGGTTGAAATTATCCAGGCAATAATATATTGAAATTGCCCGGGCCACATAATAGCTTAAATTGCCCGGGCTGTACAGTTAATGGTTTCAAACAGCCCGGGCTCTAGTATTGCGCTTTTTTCAGGAAAACCCTGTATGCTGCAACCAGTAATATCACATTGTACACTCCACCAATAAGAAGGTATAACGTGTAGCTGAGATTGGCACCGTTTTCAGATGGCATGAGCTTAAGAAGCATGCCCCTGATTGCCCAGAAATTTGGGAATATGCCCAGCATATACTGCAGGCCGCCCTGGAAAGCCTCCAGAACCATTAAGGCAGGGACTAATGCCAGCATTCCCGTTCCCTTTATAAAAGCAAAACCCTCCACCTTGTTCTTTGCAAAAGCGCCCTGCAGCATGGCCAATGCCGGGGTAAAAAGCCCGTTAACTACGGCAAAGGAAACAATATGAGAAATGTCTATATTATCAAAAACCGATGTGCCCCATATCGTATATTTGTCGCCTGCAATCAGCTTTGTGCCAAGAAGTATTACTATGATCCCGGCAACTGACATCAAGTATATATATGCCATCTTGAATTTGAGATATCCGGAAGTTCCTACAGGGGTAACGGCAATAGTATTCAATGTATGCTCATCCTTCTGCTCCAACAGCAGGAAAGTGGACATGGCAGCAAGGAAAAAAGATCCGAAGGCAAGTATTACGACAAGCAGCAGAAGCATTGTTACCTTAATCACAGTTCCCTGTATAGGGTCTATCGACTCAAGTATCATCGGAAACACAAATGACAACAGGAACAGTATAATAACCGGAAACAAACACATATACAGATTTACAGGATCTCTAACAATGGTTTTTGCCTCGTACTTCAAAAGTGGCAGGTATTTGCTCATATCAAGTTACCCCCTTACCGCGTTGTCTTTAAACCTGGGATACACTTCAAATTTAAAAAGCACTGCGGACAGAAATGTCAGATAAAGGCATCCTGCGATGACCATACCGATCTCAAAGTTGCCCGTGACAGCAGAAGTAATCAGATGGCTTGCAGAGTGGGACGGAGAAACCATCAGCAGCCACTCGTATTTTGCATCTATTATGCCGAAGCTGAAAAGAATTGACGGTATTGTAAACAGAAACATGTAACCCATCAGTAAACCGAGCATGGATGTAAAGTCCCTGCTTCTGAGGGAAAGGACAAACCCTATTGCCGCGTGGGCTGCACCTGCTATGGCAACAAACAGCAAAAGCACAATATAGTTAAAAGTAATCCCATGAATGAAGAACAAAGCAACAGATGTAACAACAGCCGATTCAATTGCCAATATCATAGACGCGATAGTTTTGGCCGTCAGTATCTGTCCCATGGATATGGGCATTACCATCATCGTCCTTATAGTGCCTTCCTGCTTTTCGAGGTGATGGGAAGCACCAAGCAGCAATATGGACATTGCGGCCACATCAACAAATATGAGGAGAGGAGTTATTTCACGTGCTTCATTTTCGGAAAGGAATAAAAATATCACAATCCAAATAATCGCCGTTACCAGGCTGACAGGCAGTATTTTATATTTCACCAGCCGATTCAGTTCGCCTGCAATAAGCTTTATCAGACTGCTCATTTCATTTCAACTCCTGTCACTATAATGAATATTTCTTCCAAAGACGTCTCTCCGCTGTGAATGGTCTCTACCTTCCCGGTTTTCAGCAGGCTATGAAATTCTTCATTAAATCCTATTCCGTCAAGAGGAAAAACTGCGCTGGCAATAGTTCCATTCTCCCTGTATTCTACCTTTACTTCCCGCTTGCCGTATTTCAATTTAAGATCCCTGGGGGTTGAAATCTCTATCAGTTTGCCGCTAACACAAAATGCCACCCGGTCACATAGCTGCTCAACATCATTCATCAAATGGGTGGTTAAGAAAACCGTACCCCCTTTGGCCCGGTATTCAGCTATCATATCCTTTATAATTCTGGCATTCTTCGGATCAAGCCCGTTTGTCACCTCGTCCAGAAACAGGACTCTTGGATTGTTGAGCAAGGCACGTACGAAATTCAAACGCACCTTCATTCCTTTGGAAAATTCAGCAACCTTGACATCACGGTACTCCCAAAGGCCTACCCTCTCCATCAATTCCTGGATATTTGCCGTCTTTCTGTAAAACCTTGAGAAAAATCTCATATTTTCCAGGGCGGTTAATTTTGAGAAATGGACGGGCACTTCAAAACCGACTCCAATCTCTTCATAAAACGAGCTGTCCATAGATTTAAGGTTTTTGCCAAAATACTCGATATCTCCCTTATAATCCTCAAGGAGCTTTGTCAGTATTTTCTGGGTGGTGGATTTTCCTGCCCCCGAAGGACCTAAAAGCCCGAATATCTCTCCCTCAAGCACATCAAAGCTTATTCCTTTTATGGTATCTTCCCTGGATGATGGATATCTGAAGTGCAGGTCTCGTACACTAAAAGCAACTCCCACAATGTTTCCCCCTTTCCTCTATCCCAAAAACTTTAGCCCAATTTTTTCATCCCCAGCCTGAAGTTTGATGCCTATTTTCCTGAAATCCCATGCTGAATCACGTCTATCACATTGTTGACGGTGTTGATAAGCTCATCCGGGTCTCCGGCAGAAATCAGCTTGTGCAGATTGGAAAACATTATCTCAATAATCCTGGCAACAAATTCAGGAGGGTAACGGCTGTCAATCTGGCCCGATTTCACCGCCTGACAAATATAGTCATAGAAATACCGGTTATAATCATATGGAAAAAAATCATACAATCGGCTTCGAAATTCATCGCTTTCCTCCATCACCCTGTTAAAAAGGTGGTGCAGGCGTTCATCTGCCAGCATAAAATCCATTGTTCCCTTCATAATTTTCTTGAGGGAGCTGAAAAAATCACCGTCGCTGTCAGCTTTTTGTCCCAAAACAGGGTAAAAGTAGGAAAGCTTCTTCTTTACAATTATGTCCATCATGGCCAAGTAAAGTCCAAATTTATCTCCGAAGTGATGATACAGGCTCCCTTTGCTCATTCCGGAGTTTTTCAGGATGTCATTAAGTGATGCATCCTCATACTTCTTCATTGAAAACTCATCAATAGCTGCCTCCAGAAGCCGGGGATAACGCAATAGCGGATTTCCTTCTCCTAAAAGCGAATAGTAATCGAAATTTCTTCTCAATTGCAACACCTTTCGTAAATGAAATTGGATGCAGAATTATCTTAATCTTCATCCGTAAACTTGTTTTTTACTGTTTTTCTATTCATTATCCTGTTGAAGAGCGTAAGCTTAACCGCTCCTAAAACAATTGCACCGATTGCTATTAAAACCCACAACCACCACTGCATACCTAGACCTCCCTTACAAATTCGCAAGAAGTTCTTTCGGGTATATACCCTTATATCACATATACATCTCTATCTTATGCATCTTAGACCATATGGTCTAAACCATCTGGTCTAATAGTAACACACAGCAGTATTGTTTGTCAATACGCATTCGGAAAATAATGTTTTAAGATAAACAGGCATCAATGACTTGTGTATAACTGAAGGGATATTTCCATCGATCAGGCTGAATATCTGCATTCACCACGACTACGCCCTGCTCTGAATGGCTTAAGCTCTTTGCCATACGGAACGCACGTGTACCAGTTAATGTGCCTCCTGTAATAATTCCGCTGAGGTGAAAGTTGAAGTACTACCGTACTGACTGGTATCCACACTTATTACAAATTGGTTTTCTTAAGCCATTCCAGCACTGGCTCAAGATTCTCCTCTTTTACACCGTCAAAACCGTTTTCAATGTGATCAATTGCTTCAATGGTTTCTTCATCTTTATCCTTGCGGTGCTTAAGCATCCACACAAACATGGACAGCATGATTCTGTCAAGACCCCTTAACTCCTTCAAGGGTAAGCATCCACCGCGCAGATAAAAGAACGGAATGTTTTCAATATGATTCCTTGCCATAACCGTTTCTGTGTCAGGTTCGGCAGTCCTTGCGGTACCTGTTGCACAGACAACCTTGACATTGTATTCCCGTAATTTATTGAGCCCCTGTATTCTCCCCACCTTCATCCATCCAAGAAAAATTATTTCTTCATCCTTATCGATTCTTGAAATATCCTTTACAGAAAAAGCTTTTATACCGGTCTTTTCAGAAAGCATGTCAGCATATCTCCTGGTAAAACCCGTTTTGGATTCATAAACAATCACCATTTTATCCTTGCTCTCCTTTATATCAAATTTCGGTTCTCTGAAAAATAATTATGATAAACAGATAATTGCGCTAATAATTATCCTGATATTCAGTTTTCCCACAGAATAATTATATCAGTTTCCTGCTTCAAAAGACATTGCGGTTATTTATCCTCAAGGTCTATCCAATACGTATTTATTTTGCTGTCCTTTACCTCTATTCTGCCAAGACATACAGGCAAGCTGAAACGTTTAGGTCCTGCGCTTCCGGGATTAAAATACAACACTCCATTTCTTACTTCTTTTCCGGGATTATGGGAATGGCCATATATAACTACATCAATTCCTGCTGCCCTGACATCAAGATTCATCATGCTTATATTATGTATAACATAGATAAGTTTACCTTCAGCCTTTACCATCTGTGTCAATGGAATGTTCCTGGCCCATCCGGCCCAGTCGTTATTACCCCTTACTGCATAAACAGGAGCTATTTCCTTCAAAGCGTTCAAAACTTCCATGCTTCCTATATCTCCTGCATGGACGATAATATCGCTTCCCTTCAGTGCTTCAAGTGCTTTTTCTCTGATCCTTCCATGTGTATCGGATATTACACCTATTGTCGTCATCTTGGCCTCCACCTCTCCTTTGCCTCATCACTGTCAATCATTGCAAGTCTTCTGCCTTATGCAAATACCATAATCCCTGCAACAGCATGAACCTCAAACTCCCCTGAAAATATCCATATTATATAAAGAGCATCTTTTTCTTGTAGCTTATCCTAAAAAAACACTTTATTTACATTATGCAAAAAACATAGGAATTATTTTCCTGACCATGGTCTATTCCATGTTCAAGACTGCCTCATAATTCAGGATGCCACATCCGCTTTCCATGTCAAAGCCTTCCTCGCCGATATCAACAGCAGATTGACAAAGTATTTCCCTTAAGAATCTTGCACAGGATGAACGCTTAGAAGAAATCAAAGATTATCTAAGGGCTGCACAGTCTGACATACCGGTGTTCATTCAGGGACTTCCTGTATCAAAAGTCCGGGAGCATGGTTTGTGAATTTGTTTCTCTTCCGTCTACCAGTCAAGCTGTGTCCACTGCTTCACGCAAATACCGTCATCGCGGCAATAAAACGTTCCCAGGGTCTCGGTTCCTTTTTCATACAGCGTACGAGATACAACAGGATCCCCTTCAGGATTATGCTTATATGTCTCCACAATGATGAACTCCGTTTCTGCTTCCGATGTAATCTTATCAGGAAGCTCTCCGGGATTGTATTCCATCCGTGAAAGTACTCCGCAGTCCTTATCCAGCTGCACCACAGCTATCTTTTCCGGTGGAAACATCACAGCCATGGTGATTTTGATATAAGTAGTGGCCTTTTTGCTTTTTCCGTTTTCGGTAATGGTTCTGGTTTCCTCAAAAATTTTGGAATATACCGAGTTTTCGTCCTTATAGCCGCTGCTTAAGAAACCGTTCCCCGTGACCGTATAAACACGGCCGTCAGTGCTCTGGTAAATGGGATTTAAGTAAAGGGCGGTGTCTGAAGCGCCTGGAGTTATATAAATGGTGCCTTCCAGCTCTATCCTCTCTTCATCATCGGTATAATGAACGCCAGTTTTTCCGTCGCTTATGGCAGGATCGGAACCTGACACGGTAAAATATCCTTCATTTTCCGCAGACGGCTCTTTTGCAATGAAATATGCGTATCCTTCAACGCCTTTAAAAGCAAATTCCTTTGTCTCAACCGTCCGTCCTGTGTGTTTATCCGTTTCTGTCCTTGTTTCCACCGTCGCATACAG